>LBYH01000008.1 GCA_000996035.1 Parcubacteria group bacterium GW2011_GWA2_40_143
TATATTTTGATGCTATATAGATAACTATATCCAATTATATACGAAAGCATCCCAATAAGTCAACTATTTACTATATCAATGTAGTGATATAGAGAACCACTGGAAGCAAATTATCCCTAAAATAAAGCACTTTTATGGGTATTTACTAAATAGACCATAGTCTCCCTTGGCGTTTCCGTAATATGACAAAAGTGTATTATTGCGGAAATGCGTACTGCAGGTCACCTTTAAGGTGCTTTCCAGTTTAAATATGCACAACACGCTCTGGCAACAAAGAGTATGTAAAGAGTCGCGCCTCGGTCGCCGTGAGGGCGGAGAAAAGAGCAATCGAAATGTGATAAAATAATGATGCTCTTTTCGAAGACTGAAACGGCGAAGCAAAACCAAAAATTTTCCTTTCCATTTCCTTTTCATTTCTTTTTCCGCTTCGCGGCGGGAGATCAGCTATGAGGAAAAGTCAAGCATTTCGGTAGATTGTTTTGTGCTTTAACATCATCCAGACAATGTTCACCATTTGCCTGCGTAAGCAGACGGGGAGCTTGCGAAAGTTTAGACAATTTTTGCCAGTTTTTAATACTTAAACCCGAGCGTAACAGAATTATAATGACTTATTCAGAGCAAACCACTCACCCTCACTGACTACTTCTTCTTTCCCATCTACAACTTTCAGTGCAGACTGGTCGTCCATTGCGTAGATAATTGAGGCCATCTCTTTTGTGGCATTTTCTATAAAATTTCTTCGTAGGTTCGGAGACCATTCAGAATTTAAGTGAGGCAAAAAATAAAAATCAACATATTTTAATCCCTCCATTTCTGCTGTTTTACCCAAGTCTTCTCCATAAACTATCTGTGATATTTTTAGAGCCAAGTCAGGGTTGGTAATCATGCTTCCTGCGCTTACGCCTACATAAACCTTATCTTTCAATAATTCTGGTAGTAAATCTACAAGTCCAGATTTTCTAACCCAATCCATGAGATGATATGTATTGCCACCTTCAAAAAATAAAACATCGGCATTTCTTAATTTAGGTTCCCAAATTTTTCTATCAACAGCTGATATGTCAGCAATATCTATTTCAGCAAAATTTCTTTTCTGTAGATTTACCAAATCGTTTATGAACCAATCTTTGTCACCAACTTCAACATTAGAAGCGGTGGGAATAAAAACAATTTTAGTATCTTCTGGTTTCTTTCCAACTAATTCGAACAAGGCATTTGCAATACTGTCGTTAGTTAGACCGCCTGATGTTAATAACAATTTCATAATCACATTTTAGCATAATATCGTTATAATTTCCTCCGCTCTGGTACCGAGACGAGTTCGTATCTAGTTTCTTGGCTCCGCGACCAGGACTCGAACCTGGAACCAACTCCTTAACAGGGAGCTGCTCTACCATTGAGCTATCGCGGAATATATTTATTAAAAACACCTTATATGATACCGAAAATTGCCGAAAATGCAAACATCCACGGCTTGATATCCTCCCAAGCATTTTCTATGTAGATAAGGCCGAGCTGCTTCTTTGGCGAGCGAACTTTCTTAGTTTTACTTCCTTAAGCGCCGGTTTTTCTTTAAGCTCATAGATGGTGTTCATTATTTTATCAGTGACTTCTTCCAAAGACATATTTTCAAAAAAATAAATCGGCTTGCCTATTATTACCTTTATTTTATTAAGTCCGAACAAGGTGCTTAATTTTGGCAAAAAAGGAACGGCTTTACTCATAACATTGTCGTTGCCGATTATTCTTACGGGTAATATGGGAGCGCCGGTTTGTTGGTGAAGAAAGGCTGCGCCAACTCTAGGTTTTTTTGGTGTTCCATTATTGTTAAAACCGCCTTCCGGATATATCCACACCCTACCTCCTTGCCTTAACAATCCTAAAGGTAAATCCAAAACACTATTTAAGTGTTTATTATCCGCGTACTTCACTTTTGCCTTTGATATTTTTACCGCGCCCATTGCTTCCAGAAAAATCCTAATCGGAAATATTTTCCAACTGAAATATTTATCCATAACCAAAAATTTTACCGGCGCTATTTTTCTGAAGAAACTGCCATTGGTTAACAATACAGCCGCAGAAATACCGCTATCTATGTAGCTATTATGATTAGAGGTGAAGATAAAAGACTCATTGCCGATTTTTTTAAGATTTTCTTGACCTTTCACATCAAGGCTGTTAAAAATCTTTAATATAAAATATGAAAATATGCAGTAAGAAGTTTGTGATATTTTTATAAAAAATTTTATCATATTCCCCTTTTTACAAAAAAAGCGCCCAATAGGACGCATTTTCCGCTTTTTAAATTAATAAATTAAGACCGATAAAATTGAAAATTATTCCCGCCGGCATCTTCCCGAAACCGGTGAATAAGACTAAAATATCGTTGCTTTCAGTCATTTTTTCTTTAAAATTGGCAAACATTGAATTTATCATATATTTGTTTTTGTAAGATAGCATATTTAGACAAAAAAGTCAAATTAAAATTTCCCATTGCTTTACTACAAAAACACGCCATATTACAATTTTATACTCCCACTTTTTCTTCTAATATACCTACTCTACTTATTAAATCTGCTTCATTTATTTTTCTAAAATCGTACCTAATGTTGGTAACTTTATCATCAATAGTATCCAGCCGAACAAATACACGTTCAAATTTCATATCTATTTCCTCAAATTTTTTCTCCATTGTTTCAAAACGATTCTCCATTGTTTCAAATCTTTTCTCCACTCTTTCAAAACCCTTTGCTACCATTATGGCAAGATCTTCTAAAAGCTGCGACGTTGTTTTTTCATTTTCCATATTTTTATGATAACATACTAAATTATCTTGTAAACTCTCATCAACTTCACATCACTTTTATGAAATATCTTTTGCCTTTTTGAATTATATCGCCGTTTTTGACTTCTGTCTTTGGGTCGGTTATCACTTGACCGTTTATTTTAATGCCGTTTTGTTCCATATTTCTTCTGGCCTCGGCTTTTGACGTGGCTAAACCGCTTTCCGTAAGAACTGAAATTATATCATAAGCGCTCGGCTTAAACTCCGGTATCTCGTCCGGAATTTCCTTCTTGCTGAAAGTTTTTATAAAATAATCTTCCGCCTTTTTAGCATCCTCGTCTGAGTGATAGAATTTTACAATCTCGCTTGCCAATTTCATCTTAACATCTCTAGGGTTGGCTCCGTTTTCTATCTCTTTCCTGTAGCCTTCCACTTCTTCAAGACTGACTCTGGTGGCAAAGATAAAGTATTTGATTATAAGCTCATCGCCGAGAGACATGATTTTGCCGTACATATCATTTGGCGTATCAAGCAAGTTTACCGTATTCCCCCAACTGGAACTCATCTTGCGGCCGTCCAAACCTTCTATAAGCGGGTTCATTATTATATCTTGCGGCTCTTGTCCGTATTGCCTTTGAAGCTCTCTGCCGGCTAAGATATTAAATCTCTGATCGGTGCCGCCTACTTCCACATCGGCCTTAACGTGCACGGAATCATAACCTTGCATGAGCGGGTAAAGCACTTCTCTCAACGATACTCTCCTGCCTTCATCAAGTCTCTTTCTGATATTGTCTCTGGAAATAAATTCATTTACGGAAAAAGCATCCGCCTGCTTGCCTATCTCCTTAAAACCGAGCTGACCGAGCCAATGGCTGTTATAGAGCACTTCGCACTTCTCAATATCTATAATTTTGCCGGCTTGCTTAACATAATTTTTCATATTCTCTTCCACTTTTTCTTCCGAAAGCATCGGTCTCTCGCTGTCTTTATCCGAGGTGTCGCCGATTATACCGGTAAAGTCGCCGATTATAAAAACTATTTTATGTCCGAGTTCTTGAAAGTCGCGGAGCTTAAGAAGCGGCACCGTCCGTCCGAGATGGATGTTTGGGCTGGTGGGATCCACCCCGAATTTTACCCGCAGTTCTTTACCGCTCTCAAGCTTTTTCACGAGACTTTCTTTGTCTATTATCTCGCCGACTCCCCTTTCCAAAATCTCTTTTATTTTGTTTTTATCTGCCTTTAACATAATCAGATTTTAGCACTATTTCGTAATTCAAACTAGAATTTAATTTCCTTCGTCCAATTAAACGTATCGGAGAAGTTATTTATAATGAGATCCAAAACGGTGGCCTTTTGCTTTGGCGTAAGCACGGTGAAAGTTTTGGATTGAGCTTCGTTGCCGAAAGCGTCAACGGATACCGCCCTGAATTGATATATTACGCCTGGCTCCCATGAGGTGATTACGGCAATATGATTTAACGTAAGATCTTCATTTTCCATAGTACTCTTTGTGAATTCGCCATTTTCTTTAATGTTAGCGCCTCTCTCATATACAACTTTGGTGGTAGAAGGCTCATCCGTTTTCCAATATATGATTGTTTGCACTTTATCGGTTGAGCCGGAAAGAATTGATGATTCCGCTCTCACTTGAACGATCTCCGGCGGAGCTTGATCTTTGGTGACTGAATAGGTGTCCAATTTTTTGGTGACTACATTGTTAAAGTGATCAGTAGAACTTATCTCCAGAACGTACACGGTATCCGGCTGCATATTGGTAAGCATCACATTATGATCTTTGGAAAATTCCGGAAGTCCTTCGGTTTTAGCTTCTTTGGCATTTGGTTTGCCTCCTCTTATCGGCGTATAAATAACGGCGGAATTAGCGGGAATATTTGTCTTCCATGACACCGCTATAGATGTGTCTCCCACTCTTCTTACCTCTCCGCCAAAAATACTTGGCATTTCGGAATTGGTAGTGAAAGTAAAATCGGAAGAATATGCTTTGGCTCCCGCTTCCGATTCGGACATTAAGCGATAATGATATTTGGTGAAAGGCGTTAAACCTTTAAGGGTAATGCTGTGATTGATATTGTAATTGCTCGCGTTTTCCACACTGCCGGTATAAACATCGGGATCACTTGGGCTGTAATATTGGTCTTCAGAATAATAAACAGCGGCGGTGGACGGCTTATCAGTTTCCCATTTGACGGAAGCTTCGGTGGAAAGCGCGTCCACTCTCGGCTCCGTTTTAAGTTTGGGCGGCGGTATAAGTCTGGTGAGTTGCCTGAGTGAAGTAATGGCCGGCACAAGATCTTTCTCAAGAGCTGCTATTTGTTCCGGCGTTCTCTCGTTTGAGACAGTGGTTTCGGCATAAGATTCTGAGATATCGGTAAACTTGTTTATCACCATACTTATTACATCTACCGGAGAAAAACTTCCGCCATCCGTCAAATCAATTCCTAAAATTTTATTTTTAAGGCTATCCATCTCTTCTTTCAAATCATCCCTTTCTTTTTTGATTACATCTCTTTCTCTTTTGACATTATTGTACATATCAAGACTAATACCGCCTCCGCTGCCACTGCCGCCTCCCCCGCCGGAAACAATAGTAGTGGTGTTTATGGTTTGTTGGGAAATATTTATTTGCTGTTCAAGGGTGGTAAATGAGCCTTCGCTGGAAGTAGCGGTATTGCTATTGCCGTCACTTGATACAACCTGATAATAATAAGCAGTCTCATAAGATAAACCGCTAAGAGTAACGGAATGGTTTCTGGTAAGCGTTGAATCCGTATCCGTAGATGATGTAAGCGTTCCTGAAGTTGAGCCGTAATATACTTTGGAATTTGCCGGCTCGTCGGTAATCCATGTAATAACGGCTGTAGTATCGGCCACGGGCGAAGCGGCCACAGTAGAGATTGCCGGCGCGGTGGCGTCTCCGGTGGTGAATTGGTAGATTTGCGAAGTGGTGTTGCTACCGATGGCATCTGTAGAACTGGCCCGATAATAATATGTGGTGCCTTCTGAGAGAGGTGACAATGTAATGGCGTGCGACGTGGCGGCGCTAGACGGTGTAGACGGAAAGAACGCACTGCTTGAAAGATCGGAAAAAGTGGAATACTCCACTTGTGAAGTGGCGCTCTCGTTTGTATTCCAAGTAATACTCATGGAAGTATTGCTTACGGTAGAGGCGGTAACATCGGCAATATCAAACGATTCGGTGGCAAAAGTGTAATTGCTGGAAGTAGCCTGATTGCCGGAAGCGTCCGAAGATATAACCTTAAAGTTATAAGTAGAGGAAGGCAGCAGACTGCTTAAAGACACGGAATGGGTTCTGGTGAGTGTTGAGTTTAAGGTAGTAGTGGCGCCGTAGGCTGTGGTGGCGCCATAGATGACTTGAGAATCGGCCGTCTCATCGGTGATCCAAGTAATGGTTGCCGCGCTCCTACTAGTGGTGGAAGCCACGCCGGAAATGGTGGGTGGAGTTATATCAAGAGGCGTGGTTAAAGTATAATAAGTGGTGGTGCCGTTTGTAATGTTGTAATCGTATCCCCAATTATTATCGGCGTCTTGCGATTTTACGAAGAAATAATACTTCGTGCCGCCGGCTAGAGATGTCAAACTCACCGTTCTACTGGCGCTTAAAGTGGCCCAACCAGCTTCATTGTCTGACGCGGTAACCGGAGTGGTAGTGGAATAAAAAACATAACCGGAAGCGGCTTCGTTTGTATTCCATGCGATATCGGCTGATACATTTGAAACATTTATAACGGAAACATTGGATATGGTTGGTCCGTCATTGGTGCTGACAGTATAGCCGGAAGAAGAAGCGGTATTTGAAGACGCATCAGTGGAAAAAACTTTATAACTATAAGTGGTATTTGGCGTAAGGCCGGAAAGAGTGACGGAATGAGTCGTAACGTATGAATCTACCGTTGTTTGATTGGTGGTAAAGTCGGAACATGGCGCGACGCAATAACCCACAACTGAATTGGAGAGATTGTCCGTTGTCCATCTTATTTCCGATGATTCTGTTTGAGTGCCATTTGACGATACGCTTGATATTACCGGCGGCACACTGCTTGAACCACCGCCTCCTTCTTCGCCGTCTTGAATGCCATTGGCCGTGCCGCTTACCGAAGAAGACATGTATGAATCATTACCATCGGCATCCACGGTTGCTATTTTATAATAATAAGTGGTGTCAGCTGACGCGGTGCTATCGGAGTAGTAATTCGTAGTTCTTGAGCCAATTGTGCTAAGAAGCGTCCACGAGGAATTATCAGTTGATCTGTAAACGTGATATGAACCGAAGCCGGGGCTCGAATCACTTACCGCTTCCCACGCGATAAAAAGTCTATATTCAGCCGGCGAAGTGCTGGTGTTTGTGGTATCTTGAATCATTACATTTGTGGGAGTGGCCGGAGTGGCAACGGAAACAATAGCTGATTCATTACCATAAGCATCTTTAAATTTGGCATAAACGGTATCGGGATCCGTACCCAAAGATATCGTTGACGATGTATTGTATGACCCCCAGCTCGCTCCCGACAAATCGCTATTTAAAGAAATTTTCATTTGCAAAGAAGAATTATCCGAGGCGGCGAGAGTGAGAGTGGCAGGAGTAGTGGTGGCTTTTACTAAGATTGAAGTTGATGTGGGAATAGTGGTATCAATGACAAATTCCGCTGATTGTGCGTTTGCGCTGTTATTGGCGGCTTCGTTATCATTTGCCGTTACTCTGATTTTTGCCGCGCTGTAATACTGACTGCCAATAGTGGTGCTTGCCGTCCAAGTGGTGGAATATGAAGTAAAAGTGGATTGATTGACGGATTTGGTGGTAGTGGCAAGAGTAGCGAGTCCTGAATCTATCGCCGTCCAAGACGCGCCGTTCCAATATTCAAAAGACGGTGTAATATATCCCGGGTTTGCCGTGCCGGAATTAGTATCGCTGTCTCTTGTTTCGTAAGAAATTGTTACCAAGCCGTCAGTCCCTTGGCTTGCTGTTACGGTTTGAATCTCTGGCGCGGCATTGACGACATAGGTAAATGTAACATCGGAAAGCGTGGGGGTATTTAATCCCGTGCCCGTCATAAAAACTTTGTATTGAACCCATTGGTCATTGCCTCCGCTCGTAAAAGCGGACGGTATGGCTTCTCCTCCGGCTGGGTCGGTGAAGTAGGTGTCTGATGTACCATCCGGACCGAGCCATGATGTCCAAGTTCCGGGCGAACCGGAAGAGTCGGGGGCGGTTCTGAGTTGAAACTTAATATCCGTCGCCGACGGCAAATTTTCCGTCCAAGAAATAGATGCCAGAACATTTGCCGCATCGCTGGAGTCATAAGGAGAAGAAGTGAGATCGGTGGAAGTGGCATATTGCTGGTAATTTATGGTGATGTCATCAAGGGAGGGGGTGAAAGCGCTATCGCTGGATAATAAATCAGCGGCAAAATCCAGAGTGCCGGGAGTAAAGCCACCGGAAGATTCCCATTGGGAAGTGGTGATCGCTTCCAAAGTGGTGCTGGACATGCCGTTTGTCTGCAAATCATCCAGAGTTGAAGTCGTCCATGCCGAACCATTCCAATACTTCCATGTGGAGCGATTGTCAAAAGATATTAAATATTTTATGGAAGTATCTGTTGGTGTGGTTTGAGTTATAGAAACGCTAGAAATATTAGCCCAGCCGGAAGTATCCAAATTAGAAGCATCAGCCGTGGTTACATAATAAGCTTGAGAGGAAGAATATGAACCATAAGGCTTTGACGGAACAGCAAAATTAGATATATGTCTTGCTATACCTTTACTAATTCTGACTTCATCTAACCATCCACCGAAAGCTCTAAAACCCTCACCATCTGCGCCTATCTTCAGATTAGCATTAACATTCAACATCGCTGTACTTTGAGATTTTGGCGAGTCAACTGTAGAACCATTCACAAATAAATACCAATTACTGCCATTTCTATCAATTTCGACATGATACCATGTATTACCTGAAGGTACCCAATTCCAAGTAATAATTTTCTCAGTGCCATTAACATACCTAAATATAAAACCAGTTCCAACTTGATTATGCATAAACCATTTAGGTTGCAACCCTCCGCCTTGAGATGTGCCCATTATACTCTGAATTTCACTAGGCGTCCCATTCCATCTTATCCAAAAATCTATCGTAAAGTCTGAGTCAAAATACCAATCATTACTATCATTCAGTGAAACGTATGAGGAAACTGAATTATTAAACAAAACGCTTGAGTTCCCAAATTTACTCTGAGATGTGCTTATTTGAGCAGCACCATTGGCAGTAACGGTTTTAGGAGTCATTTCGCTATCAATAAAACTAGTAGATCCATTGGAACCATTTGCGTGTAAAAGCAATTTAGTATATGAATCTATTGCTGTTCCGCTCTCCTCTTGCAAACTAACAATTCCACTTGCAAAACTTGTACCATTTGTGGCATCTTCTTGAATATAATCGCCTTCAGTATCAAAAGAGACATTGGCGCTTGAAGTACTAAAAACCATCTGCAAGTCAGCGCCGGAGTTTGCCGTGGTCATACCGGTGGTGCTGGCTGAAAACTGATCCCAACTTGTTTGATTGGTAGGGTGAGCGGCGTTGTTTGCCGTGGCACCTCCCGCCCAATTGGTCTGGCTGAAAGTATAAGTGGCGGCGGAGGCAGATTGATTATTATTGGTGAAAAACAAATTGCCGGCAAAAGCGATGATAAGCAAGATAGAAACAAATCTAAATGGCATGAGATAAACTCTCTTTTTTTTCAAAACAACAACCCTTTTTATTTTCCGGATTCGGATGTCTCTTTGCGTTTTTATCATTTTTATTTAGTTCTATTATATTCCTTCTAAAAAGAAATCCAAGTTTAAGTTATACACACCAAACAACACTCTTTTGTTTCTACAAAATAATTCCGATTTTTTGCGCGAGATTTCTGGCTGTGTTCCAATTCAAACCGACCCCGCCATCTTTAACAGGCAAATCCAATTGATTCTGAAATTGAATCAAACTTGTTTCCCCTTTTATCTTCGCCAGCACCGCGTCTCTTATTTTTCCTTTTTGTTCGTCGCTCAAATTGCCTATATAATCATTTAACAGCCACCCCGTAAGAGCGGAAGTTTTTTCATTTAAATCTTTTTTATTGCTTACGTCTATATTGCCCAAAAATTTAAAGAGTCTTATCAATATGCTTATCTCTTCGGAAAGCCTCATCGCCTTTTGCTTATACATACCTAAACCGCCGGCCGTAAAAGGTTTATCAAGGAGCTCTTCAAATTTTTCTTTAGTGATTTTTGAACTTGCGTATTCAGCTATGAGACTATCAAACTTAACCCTCTCTTCCACGTCAAGATTGAGATCAAGATACCCCACTAATCTTTCCGTGTTTATATACCAGCCGTGAGAAACTTGATCATGCCCAACCACGTGAGAAACTTTATTTCTTTGCTGAGACACGTCTTTGATATTTTTGCCGTCTTTCATATAAATTATTCTGGAGGCATATGGTAAATATTGGGGCTCGTGAGTTACCAAAATAACGGTCTTCTTTGCATTTACATTTATTTCAGTAAAAATATCCATGGCGTTTATCGCCGATTTTGAGTCAAGATTGCCGGTTGGCTCGTCGGCTAAAACAATCTCCGTGTCATTTACCAAAGCGCGGGCAATGCCTACTCTTTGCTGTTGTCCGCCGGAAAGCTGACTGGGGAATTTGTCAGCCAGATCGCTTATGGAAAACCTTTCCATAAGTTCTTTGCCTTTTTTAATTCTATCAGCCTTGGACACACCCCTGAAGACGAGTGGCAGTGTGATGTTTTCAAAAACATTAACGGTAGGAATAAGATTATAAGCCTGAAAAACCATACCAACGCTTTCTCGGTGAAAGTCCGTGAGTTCTTGCTTATCCATGGCGCTAAGGTTTTTTCCTCTTATCCAGATGTCTCCGGCCTCTATCCTTCTCTCGGCGCCGCTTAAAGTGTAAAGCAACGTAGATTTGCCACAGCCGGACGGACCGAAAATTATAATGAACTCCCCCGAATATATCTCTAAATTTATACCTTTCAACGCCATCATTTCCGCCGGAGCGCCTTTATCATATATTACGGATAAATTTCTTATTTTTATTAAAGGATTCTGTTGCATATTATTTGTATCTTAAAGCGTTTAACGGATCCATCCTTGCCGCCTTTCGGGAAGGGAAAAAACCAGTCCCAAGCCCTACCACCGAAGCGAAAAAGATTATAGCAATGATAAACCACGCCGGATAATAAAATAAATTTACCGATTTGCCTCCCAAGGCGTTCGCCAAAAAAGCAATGCTTAAATTAAAAAATTGAGAGAGAAGAAAACCCATAACGAGTCCGCTTACGCCGCCCAAAAATCCTATTATCGCGGATTCCAACATAAACAACCTCTGCACGTCTCTTTCCGTGATGCCAAAAATTTTCATGACTCCGATTTCATTTGTTCTCTCAAGCAAAGCTATCGTCATGGTATTTATCATGCCCACCACCGCCACCACCAGCGCGGCTATACCAAAAAAGGCTAAGATGATTTTAAAAATATTAAATATCTTATTCGCCTGATCTACGGTATCAGCGATAGTGGATACATTAAATCCCATATCAATCAATAAATCTTTTACTTCCTCCATATCTTTGTCGCTTCTTATAACCACTCTGGCCGAGCTGTATGGCAAACCGGTATCGGACATGAAAGAAATAGGGAGATAGACAACGCTTTGATCGCCGTTATCCATTACGTCAATAATTTTAAAATCCCCCTCTTTCTGCATTATTTTGATACTTTCCGTGCCGTCTATTATTTCCGGCACATAAAATATTATTTTTGTTTTTTTGTTTGCGAAGCTGCTGCCGACACTTTCCAAGATACGCCCCATGCCGGAAGATATGATAAGGCCGGCTTCACCTTGTTTTGGATAATTGCCTTTCTGCATAAGATTGACATTTGACTTAAAAAAACTTTCCGTAACGCCGGTAAACAATACTTCAAAAGCGGCATCGCCATCCTGAAAATCCAATTGACCGGGAACGGAAATGACCGAGTCAATTCTTTCCACTTTTTCATTTGCCGCTATTTTGCTTATCACCTGATCATTTATGGGAAATATATCTTTGTTTGGCGAAGATATATCTATGGTAAGCAAAGCTTCTTTGGAAGAAATTTGTTTAAGCAGTATGTTTTGCAAACCATAGCCAAGAGATATGAGAAAAAAGATAGTGGCAAAACTGACTCCGATGCCAAGCACGGTAAGAAGAGTTCTTCCTGTCTTAACTTTAAAATTTCGGAGAGACAAGAATAGCAGATCTTTCAGTCTGATATTTTCAACTTTATGTTTTTTGTTTTTTGTTCCAAAAAGCATGACTTAAATTATTTTTAATTATAACATACAGATCATGATTTATTCAAAATATTCCGGCGCGTTTTTAGCTATCCAGTCCAAGAGACGGCTTGTGGCGTATGGCGCGCCGGTAGTGGTGCCGGCCGGACCATTCTCTAGTAGCATGGTAAAAATATACTTCGGGTTCTCATAAGGGAAAAAGCCCATAATCCAAGAGTGAATGAAGCGCTTGCCGGCGCCGGTTTCGGCCGTGCCGGTTTTGGCGGCAATCTTTACTTCCGGTCGGCTCAGCCCTTGGGCAGTGCCGCCAGTTACCGCCATTCTCATGCCTTCTTTTACTATTTTGAAATATTCATCCGGAATTTTTATTTTCTTACCGTCATATTCAGACAGGTTTTCGTCTTTTACAATTTTTGGCTTAAGCAAGATTCCATTGTTGGCTATGGCGGCGGTGTAAACAGCTATCTCAAGAGGAGTGGAAAGAAAATAACCCTGTCCGATGCTTGATATATACGTGTCGCCTATTCGCCAAAGAGGATCGCCCGGATTATTTTGCTTTTTCACTTCTTGACTTGGCACCACACCAGAAGCTTCGCTTGGCAAATCTATGCCGGTGCCATCTCCAAGCCCAAACATTTTGGCATACTCCTCAAGTTTGTTTATGCCAAGACCTCTTATTTCCTCATAACCGCCACCTATCTCGTAGAAATACACATCGGATGAAACAGCGAGAGCTCTCTTCATATCCACCCAACCATGCGCTTTCCAATCTTTAAACACGCTTTTAATTTCCGGGTAAAAAGGATTTTGCACCGAGATACTGCCGGAGCTGAATATTTGCTTATCCGGCGAAATTATTCCTTCGTTTAAAGCAGCGATGGCCACCATGGGTTTTACCACCGAGCCGGGCGCGTATAATCCGGAAATCGCTCTGTTTAAAAATGGCTTATGATCGTCTGTTAAAAAAGCATTGATCTTATCTGCCGGCTTGCCTCTGGACATAATTTGAGAATCATACTCCGGCCAGCTGGCCATAGAAATTATTTCTCCCGTTCGCGCGTCCATAATAATGCCAACTCCACCGGAAAATTTATTGTTTTTAGCGGTATCTCCCAATATCTTATACATCTCGCTCTGAAGTTTGGCGTCTATGGAAAGATAAATATTGTCTCCGCTTTGAGGATGAGTCTGGACGCTTTCGGAAATAATATTTCCTTGGGAGTCTCTTTCCGCCAAAGCCGTGCCGACGATTCCTCTTAATTCTTTCTCAAAGTTTTTTTCTACGCCACTTTTACCGATCTCCATATTAAGCAAAATGTCTTTGTCTGATTCAATATCTTCTTTGGAAGGAAGTCCCACGTAACCCAAGGTATGACTAAGTCCGTCCATGTCGGTATAAAGTCTCTCCTTCTCTCCGTTCCAAGCAAGAATTATATTGTTTCGGTCATAAATTACTCCTCTCATGGGAGCAAGCGTTTCTTTTCTGAGTTTATTGTTTAAGCTTCTGTTTGCCAGTTCGTCTCCCCGCACAATTTGCAAGTAAAACACTTTGGAAGTAAAGAACATGGCTATCAAAAAAAGAGCGGCGGAAAAATACAAAAAAGTTTTTTTGGATATGGCTCTCTCAAACCGGCCTTCAAATTGGCTGGTTTCAAAGTTTGGCATATTGCGAGAATCTATAAGAATCTCATCGGGAAAAATATTTTGTTTGAATTTTTTTTTCTTGAAAAACATTCTAATTTAAAACACCCAAGCCGCCCAGCCTGATTTTACTTTTTGCCAGTTTAACAAGAAGAAGCAATAAAACAGCCGAGAAAAAAAATATGCCGAAACGCAAATCAGGCGAGTTTGATGGCATATAATAAAAAGAATCTATGGCCAAAGCGGCAAAAACACCTTCCCAAAAATTATTAAAAAAGATTATGGAAAAAGCGATAACGGGAGCGGCGACATACCATGGCAACAGAAATATGAAAAGAAAAAAGATAATATCAAACAAAATCCTTATCGTGTTTTTTTTGGCGAAAAAAGACATTTTACTCCGTTAAAATTACGCTCCTTAGATAATTAATATTTATTGGCAAGCGAAAAATAATTTTTTTAAAAGGATTATTCGTATCGGCTTCAATCTTCTCCGCGATACCGGCCGTATACGGGAATATGCCGGTCGTGATGATGCTTTCGCCAATCGCAACTTCTATTTGACCGGGAATCTGGAGCTCCATATTGCCGCCTCCAGTGCCAACAGCTATAGCCGAAATACTGGCATTCTCAAGTATCACGCCAATCTCTTCTTTAGGAAAAGAAAGGAGCTTTACCTTGCTTGAAACTTCAGACACTTCCGTCACGTAACCTATTAAAATTTCTCCATGAGCAACCGCTTTCATGCCAAGCCTTACGCCTTCTTTCGCGCCGGCATCAAGAACAAGCATATCGTAAGGCGATTGCGGCGGCCTCATTATCACCGAAGCAAGCACGACGTTCTTTTCCCTCTCTCTGCCAAACAAAGCTTTGAGTTCAATATTTTCTTCCTTCAGCCTGTCGGCGGAAAGAGCGACAACTTCAAGCGTTTCATTCTCTTCTGCCAGACGGTCAATTTCCAGATTCATCTTTTTTTTGTTTTTTAATATACCGGCAAAATTATGCCATCTTTTGGAAATTATTTGTCCCGTTTTGGCAAACGGATAAAACACCGTTGAAACCGATTTTGCCACTATCTCTCTGGCGCCGCCGCTAAAGATAACGAGCAAGAGAAAAACAAGCAAAACAGCCAACGTTGTTCTTTTTTTGAATCCCCTTTTTTTATTTTGGCGGTATTGCTTCCTCATGATCAAGTAATATGTCTCCCAAATTTTCTATTTCTTCAAGAATAATGCCGGTGCCTCTCACCACGGCGGTAAGCGGATCTTCCGCCACATACACAGGTATGCCAAGTTCGCTTTCAAACATTTTAGACAAACCCCTCAAGAAGGCGCCGCCGCCGGCCATTATTATACCACGATGCATAATATCTGAAACAAGCTCCGGCGGTGTTTCTTCCAGCACCTCTTTGGTGGCATCCACCAAAGACTCTATGGATTTTATGATAGCTTCTCTTACGTCCGAATCGGTAATCACCACTTCTCTGGGCAAACCAGTGATGAGATCTCTCCCTCTTACAGCCGCCTCAAGACCCTCGCCTTTTTTTATAACAGACCCTACGGCAATCTTTAAGTCTTCCGCCGTTTTTTCACCCAAAAGAATTTTAAATTCGTCTCTTACATATTGGATAATATCCTGATTAAGCTTGTCTCCGGCCACGCGCATGTTTTTGGAAGACACTATGCCGCTTAAAGAAATTACGGCAATATCGGTGGTGCCGCCACCTATGTCTATGATCATATTGCCTACCGGTTCATGCACCGGCAGTCTTACTCCCACGGCTGCCGCCATCGGCTCTTCCACAATCATCACTTCGCCGGCGCCGGCGCTCTTGGCGGCGTCTCTCACCGCCCTCACTTCCACGTTTGTAATGCCAGACGGAACGCCAATCACTACTCTCGGCCTGGCGAAAATACCTCTGCTGCTTTTCGTAACTTTTTTTATAAAATAAGCGAGCATCTCTTGAGTAACTTCGTAATCGGACACTACGCCGTCCACTAACGGTCTTATCGCTTTTATGTGAGCCGGTGTTCGGCCAAGCATTCTCTTGGCCTCATTGCCTATAGCCACCACCTGACCGGTTTTCTCGTTTATCGCCACCACCGACGGCTCATTTATCACAATACCTTCGCCTTCCACGTACACCAGAGTATTGGCCGTACCAAGATCTATGCCGATTCCGCCCGAGAGAAGCATTCTTTTGAATTTCCCAAAAATTTTAAAGTTTTTGAATTTCATTTAAGATTTCATTTGTTTTTATAATTTTTCCGGCCGTTTCGTTTCTCAACTTGAGTTCTACTCCACCGGAGCTTAGAGTTTTATCGCTCACCACTATTCTATAAGGCAAGCCTATCAGATCGGCTTCGGCAAACTTCTCTCCTGCGCGGACATCGTCTCTGTCGTCATGCAATGTGTCTATGCCGGCTGCTTCAAACTTGACGCTCAATTCTTCCGCGGCTTTCTTCACGTCATCATTGGTCTTGCCTATCTCCAAAACATGAGCTTTAAACGGCGCCACTTCCGCCGGCCATCGCATGCCGTTTTCATCACTGAGAATTTCCGTTATCGCGCCCATCAGCCTGCCAAGTCCTATGCCGTAACAACCCATAATCATCGGCTTATCCTCGCCCTTATCGTTTGTAAATTTAAGATTAAAAGGACTGGAATATTTGTCTTTAAGCTTAAAGATATTGCCTACTTCCACCGACTTCTTCTCTTCCAAATTTTTATTGCCACATTCGGGACAAGCTTTGCCGTTATCATCCGCTATTTCTCTATTCAAAGCCACTGAGCACTTGGGACATACGTAAATGATATCTTCTCCGGCTTCGGTGATTGCCTGATACTCGTGGGAATACTTTGAGAAGCTGCCGCCGGAAGCGAAAGTAAGATGTGTTACGTTTCCTATGCCGCACCGAGCAAAAATATTTTCATAATGCGTTTTCATATTCTCGTAATATTTATCCAAATCTTCTTCACTCGTGTGGAAAGAGTAATAGTCTTTCATCAAAAATTCTCTTCCTCGCAAAATACCGGACTTGGCGCGCTTTTCGTCTCTGAACTTATTTTGAAATTGGAAGAGGCCAAGCGGCAGATCTTTATAAGAGAGATTAAACTTTTTAACGAGCGGCGAAATAACTTCTTCGTGAGTGGGACCCAGCGCCAATTCCGTTTCCGAATAAAAGCTGGTAAATTTAAACAGATCATCCAAGCTATCCCACCTGCCGGTTATCTGCCAATTCTCCTTTGGATGAAGAGACGGCATGAGCAGCTCCTGTCCGCCGGCCTTTGTCATCTCGTCTCTTATAACATTCTCTATCTTTTTAAGGGTTCTGAGACCAAGCGGCAAATAGGTATAAACACCGGCCATAAGCTTATCTATAAAGCCGGCGCGAATAAGAAGTTGAGCGTTTTTTGACACCTCGTCTTTAGGCGCTTCTTTTCTGGCTCGAGGAAAGAGTTTAGACTGTTTCATTACTCAATAATAAAGCCAAAATCAACCGCGGTCAAATAGCAAAATTTAAATTTTTATCACTTAATCTTATTTTTCTCCAAAAAATCTCTGACTTTTTTAACCACGTCAGGGGGCATTACGACGGTTTTTTCCCAAAAATATTCAGCTCCAAGTTCCAGCATTTGACTTTGGAATTTCCTTTTGTCCATATTGGTTAAAATGATAACTGGAATATTTTTTGTTTCGGGATTTTTTTTAAGCCTTTTGATCACTTCCTCGCCGGACATTTCTTCCATATTCAAATCAAGAATAATCAAATCGGGGTGTTCATTTTTAGCCCTGTCCAAACCGATTTTGCCGTCAATAGCGCTTATAATATTAAAACCGTTCATTTTAAAAACAGTATGATAAAGCAATATCTGATCGTTGTCGTCTTCAATTAGCAATATTTTTGCCATAAAATTAAGTTTGAAAAGTTATAATAAATTCCGTTCCTTTATTTTCTTCGCTATTAAATTTTATACTTGCCTCGCTATGAGCGTCTATGATTTCCTTTGATATGAAGAGTCCGAGTCCCGAGCCATCCGTATACATATCTCTAGCATTTCTCGCCCGTTCAAACTTTCCGAACATTCTGCTCTTGTCTTCGTTTGGTATGCCAACCCCCGTGTCTTTAACTTTAACGATAACCTCTTTCTCGTCTTCGTCCAACATAATATCAATCCTGCCAGCTTTCGTATATTTTATAGCATTATCCACAATGTTTGCAATCGCCTGCGTCAAATAAAATTCATCGGAAATAATCGGCGAAATCTTGGCTCTCGTTTTAATGAAGTTCAATTCCAACCCTTTCTCGTCGGCTTCTTCTTTGGAATCGTCTTTTATTTTTATGAGTAATTTCTCCAAATCAACCGGTTCCAACCTTCCTTCCGGTAAAGAAAATTTTTCCGTGTCAAATTCAGACGCCGACAATATATCGCGGACAATGCCGGAAAGCTTAACCGACTTGCGGTAAATGTTTTCCACGAATTTTTTCTGCTGTTCTTTGGGAAGTTTGCCAATGGATCCTTCCCTAAACATTGAAGCGGTGCCCATAATGACGGATATGGGCGTTTTAAGCTGATGCGACGCGATATCCAAAAATTCCGATCTCATCTTCATCAATTTTTCAATATGCTCTCTTTGTCGCACCTCTTTAAAAACGCTTCTGATCAAAAAATAACCGATAAGAATCGCCACCAAAAAAATAATTATCTTAAACCACAAGTTATTATCATTAAAGAAAATATTTACAAACAAAATGGAAAGCAATAATCCGACAAGAATTTCTGATGTTATTGTTTTAATACCCATCAAATGATGTTTGGTTATGGCGTAAGTTATAGCCACAACCATTATTATTAACGAATATGGGCCAATCCAAACAAATTGATATGTGTAAAAAGGAAGGAATAAATTAAAAGCAAGAGCAAAAATACTGGCGGTAATTGTTCCAAAAACAATGAACTTTAATTGAGTTTTTTCAATACCGGACACATTTCTAAAACGTTTGATAATGGCGAAAATGGCATAACCCATATAACTGACAATATGCGTCACGTAGAAAAAATAAGCAGGTCCTAATTTAATACTTTTTCCCCATGGTTCTAGTGAATAATCTTTTATAAAATGAAAATTAGCAAGCAATATGATTATCGTGATTATGTTCGGCGAATGAATAAGCAAGTGATTTAAAAAATTTATTTTACCTATATTTTTATTGTCAAAAAATAACGCGAAATATAAAAAATAAGTGATACAAAAGGAAGCGCTTATGTAAAAAAGTGTCGCCCAATATATTCCATTTTCAAAACTGCTCATTCTGAACATACCAAGACCAAATATCCAAAAAAAGGTGGCAACAAGCGTTAAAAAGAAAAAGAAATTGGCTTTATTTTTTAAGCCACGAAAAAATATTAACGCCGCCAAACCGCCGTTAAGCAAAGAAATTAAAAGAAGAGTTAATGTTATCATATTCATATTAATACATTAACATGGACTTAAAAAATTTTATATTGGCTTTGCGCATTTTATTATGTTTACTTGCTTGGCCATTGATACTTTATGCGTTATATTAACAAAACCTATCTCCGTAAGAATTTTATCAATTTCTTCTTTTGCCAAGAAATGATACACGCCTCTGCGTCCTCTCTTTTCTATCTTTAAAGCTTGATTAAGTATCATCGGGCTATAATATATGTTTTTTTTATCTTTGAAATCAAAAATATTTTTCCGCGACGCAACAAAAACTTTCCAAAAGCGAACACCCTTTTTAGGACTTGACCAAACAAAACCGCCTCCGGGTTTAAGTATTTCAAAAATATTTTTTAAAACGTTCTTAAAAGCCGCCAAATTTAAAGCATCATTATGACAAACAATATAAGGCAAAACAAGATTAGCGGTTACGCCGTCAAAACTGTTTTTTTCAAAATTAATTTGATCTCCCAAATCCAAAAACTCAACTCGTATATTATTTTTTTCTTTAAACCGATTTTTTAACTCTTCTATAAAATTATGTTCAAAATCAGTCGCTATTATTTCCGCGTTATTACTCGCGCCTTTTTCGTTCAAAATATTGACAATGGCGCCTGAACCGCTTCCAAGATCAATCCATCTGCCCTTTACATCGCCAATGCTATTTTTGAAATCTTCAACCAGCTCTTTGTGCGGGTCGGCTTTTTCCAAATAATTATAAAATTTGCTGTAATTGCCCCAAAATTTTTGTTCCTTTTTCTTTACTATCTCAATCATTCGCGCTCGCGCGTCGCCAAGGGAATCATAAAACACTTTTATCATTTCTTCTTCAGATAAATGGCCGTTAATATATAAAGGTTTGCCAAAAAAAACCATTACCTTTTTTTGAAATTTAAATATCTTTTTCCAGCTTAAATTTTCCGCTCCGTACAAAAAAACAGGCACTATCGGGCGCATACTTTCTTTACTGATTAAAGGTATCAACTTATCTACCCTGCGCGCCAAGATCTCTTGTTTGTAGCACCATTCAAAAAAAATGATAACTGATTTGCCACCCCACAATAGTTCAAGAGTTTTTCTCATTCCAGAATCTATCCCCTTATTCAATTTTCCGGGAAAAGCGCCCCAAACCTTAGCAAGTTTTCCAATAGTTGTTTTAAATAAACTATCTTCGGAAAAATAATAAATCGGGTGAAATTTTGAAAACGAAGTAAGGCTCATACTGATAATGGGAGGGTCAAAATAACTTCCATGATTGCTTGAAAAAATAACCGGTTTTTTTACATTTTTTAAATTCTCTCTGCCGTATATTTCCAAGCCGGCAAAAATCTTAAAGATAATTCTAAGCGCCGGCAATGAAATAATGTGCATTATCTTTAACATTTTTCAAACTTCAAAAAAACTTTAAAAATTGTCTTGGTGGTTAAAAAGGTTATAAAGTGAACGAGTCTGGTCATAATTTACTTACCCCTTTTATACAACAATTCATCTAAAAATGCAACGCATTGTGGTAATGTCCACGCACACGTGACGGTTTTTACTCCATAAGGTAAAAAAACGCCAAAATCGCCACTTTGGAGAAAAAAGAGAGAGAATTGTTGTTTCCTGCAATAGTAATTTTGCCGCATTCTACTGCTCTATTATACCTTTGACACGCAAAAGAAAATCCTTAAAATCCTTTGTTGAAAAATATACTTCTTTTGTTTCATAAATATGAGTCGCTAGTTTAGGATAGTTTTGAAGACCGCCACGATCTATAAACCATGGCCAAAATTTTATAAAATCCTCATCATAACTCAGCATTACCCATGCAATAAGTTCAGATATCTCCCAGAGCTTGTGTTCGGTGTCATTTAAAAAAATATCTCTCAAGTGATTCCACAAATAGGCAATTAATATCTCATGCGCGGTTATTTTACGCATTGTAAAAGGATTTTCTCTCCACCCTCTAACAACGACATTATTACCCCAGCTCGCCAAGCCATGAAAAAAAGCTGTGACATGACAATCATAAACAGGAAAATGTGAACTAAGCTTTGTTTTTTTATTTATCAATTCAAAGAATTTATCATTTATTTCGTCCCATGAGTTTTGATACAACTTTGATGTTTTTTCGATAAAATGACCATAAGATTGATAGAGCTTGCTTACATATAAATCAATATTTTTGTCGTTAATTTCTCCGTAGTTTTTTTCTATTTCCGGCCATATTGTATCAGCAAGATTTTTTTTATCCAGGTAGATGCTCTTAAGCAGCTCGGAATCACGCTGCTTATCCGAGAAGAAATTTAATTTAACATTTTTATTCATGTAATAATAATAAGCAAATGGAGCATTTTTTGCAAATAACAATATTATGTAAATTAAAAAGAGGTGCGGGTTTTTTAAACCACACCTCTTTTTTTAAAATTATTTTAAACTAAAACAGGTTTCTGTGCCTTAGCTTTAATGCACAACCACAAATCTCTTATAATCCAATCTATTGTCATTTTGGCATGAACACAAAACCTCTCATCTAGTTCCCATATTGATCCTTTTGAAATTTCAGCGTCACAAGGACATCCACCACCGCACGTGCCAAGCGCGACGCAAGATTGACATTTTTCCATAGTGATAGGCGAACGTTTTTTCCATTCTTTGTATGTTGGGGTGTCCTCAACAATCAACTCATTGTCAAATACAGTCCCAACGAAATGCTTGCGCGATCCAATGTAACCATGGCAAATTCCGACTTGACCATCTGGAGCAACAACTAATTGCCTACCGCCTCCGGCAGCACAATCGTATGGATGTATTTTCTGCTTTGAAAAAGAATTTATTTTCCGCATAATTCTATCTTCATAGATTCCTTTTTCCCTGAAAATCTTATATGCGTTTATTATAAACTCAGCAGCTCTAGTCTCATAATCTTCTCTGAGTTTAATAGAATGTCCGCGAGCCAATATATTGAAACCTAAACCCTTGACCCCAATCTCATTAATCAAAAACTCGATAGTGCTTTTTTGATTTTTAATCGTTTCTTCGTTGATAGTGCAAGATATTCCAACAGGAATATCTTTACTTTTCAATAGTTTTATTTTTTTCATCACACGATCAAAAATCGGCTCTCCGTAAAAATCACGACGGTGTAGGTTGGTTGCAATTTTTTCACCATCAATAGATATTGAAACATTTACCTTTTTCTCGCGTATGAAATCCGCCAATTCAGATGTAAAGAATAGACCATTAGAAACCATGTTAATGCTTAATGACTTTGGCAAGGATCCTTTTTCTTTAAGATGCGCAATATATTTTATGGCTTCCATAAAAACTTTTTTATTCATTAGTGGCTCGCCACCATAAAATATAATTGTTTTTTTCTTCTCAAAGTAATCTGGATGTCGTTTTATGGCTTCAGCAAAAAAATCAATCGATTTTTTTGCCGTTTCGGTTGACATAAAAATTCTACTTTGCTCTTCTGGTATTTGATTTTCTATAAAACAATAATCGCAAGCCAAATTACATGCATCTGTTAAAAGTAAGTACATAACAGAGACTGGCGATGGTAAAGACATCAATGATTTTATTGTTTTGTCTAACAAGTTTTTATCTTCATCTTCTGATTTAACTACCATTCCAGCACTATATAACTTATCACTATAAGCATCAAGTTTATTCAGTCCTTCTATTTGATTAATTAATTCTCTGGAAACAAATATGACTTTAATGTTTAGAGAATGATATAGTGCCACCATATCTTTATCAACCGGTATTGTGTGAACAAATCTAGACAATTTCATTAGATCCTCCTTATTATCTTTAAAGTTTAAAGAATGTGCACGCAAACATAGTACTTCATGTTTGCGTGCATTTCCCTGATGGCTCATGGATAACATGAACCGCAATCACAAGCACATTGACAATCGCAAGCCGTACAATTTAATCCATCAAATGATTCCATGTCTAAATTGCTCTTGATTTGAATTAAATCATTTTGATCCGGCTCGTAAAAAATTATCTCAATGTTCCCCATTTTTAACCTCCTTTCTTTTTTCTAACTTTCCAAAAATAAAATACGGTTTGTGTTTTTTCTTTGTCGGTCATACCTCCTTTCTTGATTTAATGGTTATTTTTATTAATTTTTTAAAGAATCAATCTATTTTAGAGGCTACCATAGGGGGGGGGTAAAAGTCAATCGTAAGAAAAATTCGCGCTTCTGTTTTTTTACACCTCCGGTAACTCCACGCCCAACGTCAAACCCCAATGTCAAGGTTGAGTCTCATGCAAACTTTTTTTGCTCACCCATTCATTTGCTTTATGGGCATTAAACGGACCAGGTCCGAGAATAATCATCTTTGATGCCATTTTTCCAAGAAAAGAGCCGTCAGTAAAATAATTTACTGAACCACTCTTATTGCCGGTGATTTTTTCTATATCAGAAATAAAATTTTCATCATCGCATTGTACCGGCAGAACTGAAAATTTTGTTTCCACCCTGGCATTATATTTTTTCGCGATTTTCAAAAAGTTTTCAATTATCTTCTTGTTTTGTTTTTCTGCAACAGTGCGACATTCCACTTCTAAAACACACTCGGCTGGCACTTTATTAACAGCATCTCCTCCTTTAATTTTTCCAAAATTAATAGTGGTATAATTAGGAGAAAAAATATCATTTTTATAATCCTTTACGCCAGCAAAATATTCTTGAATTTCTTTAATAAAATCGCAAGCAAGAATTATGGCGTTTAGTCCTTTTTCCGGTTCGCTTCCGTGACATTCTTTGCCATAAAAATTAATCACAAAAGAAAGAATTCCCTTGGATGCAATCATCGGCTCAAGATTTGTTGGCTCTCCGACAATAACATATTCAGTATTTATTTTTTCAGTTTTCATAAAATCAGTTATTCCTTCAAAGTTTGTTTCTTCATCATACGTGAGTAACAGATTGAAACCATTTTTGCAATTTTTAAAATTTATTTGCGATACTGCCGACAATAAAGAAGCAATCCCGCCCTTCATATCAGAACTGCCAAGCCCATAAATTTTATCTCCATCAATTTTCATTGCAAAAGGATCAATCGTCCAGTTTTCCCCAGCAGAAATAGTGTCCGTGTGTCCTAAAAAGGTTAGGGCCGGTTTACTTCCAATTGTGACAAATAGGCTTGCTTTGTTTGATTCTTTATTTTCCACTAATTCAATCTTAAAACCTAAAAGACACAGGAAGTTGGCTATCCATTTTACTATTTCATTATTATCCTTATCCTCAACCGTATTAAATTTTATTAATCTTTCTAAGATCTTTTCAATATTCATATATTTTTTCCTTCTTCTTTTTCACTTTTTTCTCAAAGCGGATCTTTTCATGCTTTCGGATTTTAGCGGAAAGGGCTAAGACAAAAATTTTTCTTCTATACTTATTATTTCTCCAGAAATAAAAATTTTATTGCTCTTAATAAAAACCTTAAAAATGGAATTGCTAGGTTGCTTAATCTGAAACTTTTCTATTTTATATTTTGAATACATAAAATATGCTAATGCCATTGTCCCTGAACCACAAGCAGTTTCTTCAATTAAAGTATCTATATCTTTAACCCATATTATTGGTTTTATTGAAAATATATTTTTATTTTTCTTATAAGAAATTACACCTGATGCAGGAAAATTATTATAATTTTTTACTAATAGTTTTTTTGCTTCACTTTTTATTATTTCTTTATTCGTTATAAAATACGCAATTCCAGTTAAAAAACATGAATTTTTTGAACATCTAAAGTTATTTAAAGATAGCTTAATTTCAGAAGTATTATCTTCCACGGTTGCCTCAATAAAATTATCTTGCCCAGAAGATTCAAGTCTGATTTTTGTTTTACCCGTATCATTTTTAATTAACATAGCAAGACACCGTAGCGCATTCCCACAAAATTCTCCTCCTGCCATTTCTAATCTCCCGTCGTTATTTTTATCTTTTGCGCGCACCCAAAAACCTACCTGCTCAATAGTAGGATCCTTTTTCATTATTATTTTTGATAATTTTATTTTTTCCTTTTGGCTATAATCGCTTTTAACAATAGCAGTTATATTTCCACCTGGATTTACCTTGTAGTATTTCATAATAATAAAATGGGGGTGTTTAAAAACACCCCCATTGATAAATTTGAAGCGTTATAATTCAGATATGAAATGCTTTAGTTTCTCATACCCTCGTTCAAGTACCTCCTTTGCAACCTCGTGTGGTAAAGAAAACTTTTCTACTCCCGCGAATTCTTGTAAAAGAATCTTGTAATCGCGGAGTATATTTTTTACCTTACCTTGGTTGCTGTCAAGCAATGAACTCAAGAGGCGAAACATTTCATCAACACTGTCTGGTAAATCACAACCAAACACTGGTTCATTTTCGTAACAGTAGTATGTGGGAGGATCGCCAATTTGCGTAAAGATTTGTGTTGATTTCCATTGCTCATGGAAACCCATCCTTTCAACCATTTGTTGCCGAAATCTATAGAATATTTTTTCTGCTGGACCACCGATCATGATTATGTGTTTATGATTTAAAGACATTTCTTTGACCAGTAAACACTCTTTCATATTTGGAACATTGATCGGATCTCTCATGTAAAAAATATGTTCTATCATGTACTGAATTGCGTTCATTCCACCACGCTTATCGGCAAATGCTTTAATCTGCTCATCTGATTGATATATTTTCAAAGCGGACGGCATTAGACTTTTAATAACGTTAGTAAACGCAGAGAATGTGCCACTATCAATTAAGACTTCAAGCTCAATCTGGTAAAAAGTTTTCACATATTTTTGTAAAGCTTTTTTTACTAAATCGCATGAGTTTTGATAGTTGTTAGAGTTTGCTCTTTCAACACCATGCTTTGCGATATATAGATTTATGGCTGGGTTGCCAAGCTGTGTAGAAAGTCGCATCACTGGTATGGGATAAGCAAGCAATCGGATAGGAACTTTTTGATTAAGACCATATCCTTGAGCAAGACAGATTTCTTGATTTCTACTGGGTTTGATTTCTCGAAAGAATTTTCCAATTTTTCCGCCTTCGTTGTTTAAAAGGTTGGTGATAAGTTCGTCTCTGAATTTCATTTTTTCCCCTCTTTTTGTAAAAGTAAGCGTCGACACTACCAAGCAACCTTGGTAGTGTCGACTTAGAAAATAATTTTACCTCACTTCAGCGCAAATATCATCCAAACCTGAAAAACGCTGTTCTCCCGTTTCAAGATTCTTAACCTGAACACCGTCATTGTTGACTTCATCATTCCCGGCAATAATAGCAAACTTAAATCCCTTCTTACTAGCGTATTTAAGTTGATCGCCTATTCGCTTTGAGTCAAAGAAAACTTCTGTTTTAATGCCGCTGTTCCTCAATAAAGTGGCAATCTTGAAATAATAAGACATCAACGATTTATCCATTGAAGTGACTAACACCGGAGCTACAGTGGCCGGACCAGTTTTCAGTATTCCAGTTTTAAGCAATTGCGAAAAAAGTCTTGTTAATCCTATTGAGATTCCAACGCCTGGCATTTTTTTGTCACCAAAAAAACTCGTTAAATTGTCGTAGCGGCCGCCGGAACAAATACTTCCAATTTCAGGATAATCAACCAGCGTTGTTTCGTAAATCGTCCCAGTGTAATAATCCAAACCGCGAACAATACCAAGGTTAACTTTGTAGCTATCTTGAGGAATACCCAAGGTAGCCATGTGTCCAATCACTTGTTCGAGCTCGTCAACTCCTTGCAAAAACAATTCATTATCTATCTTGCAAGAACGAAGATATTCCATTATTTCATTGATTGGTTTGTTAATGCCGGCAAAATTAATTATGCCGTCAATAATGTCAGCGCCTATTCCTTTTTCCGCCATTGTTTCTCTTGTTTTGTCTACCCCGACTTTTTCAAGCTTGTCTATCGCATGCATAGCCTCGTTAATGCAATGGTTAGTTAATCCATAAAAGCTAAAATAGCCCTGAAGTATTTTCCTGTTATTCACTCCGATCATAAACTTCCCAATATTCATTTGTTTGAATATTTGGTAAATTACACTCGGCATTTCAGCATCTACCAGAAGAGGCAAATCTTTATCTCCCACAACATCAATATCACATTGATAAAACTCGCGATACCGGCCGGACTGAGGCCTTTCACCTCTCCAAACTTTTTGAATCTGGTAGCGACGGAATGGAAAATTTAAAAGACTATAGTTTTGTGCGACATAGCGTGCCAACGGCACCGTTAAATCAAAATGAAGCGCCAAATTTTGGTCATTGTCACCAGAATAATTAGACAGACGCCCCAAAGTGTAGATTTCCCTGTCGTTAGATCCTTTAGCGATAAGCATGGCCGTTTTTTCAACAGCGCTTGTCTCTATCGGAGAAAATCCGTACTTTTCAAAATTGTCGCGTATGATGTCTAAAATTTTCTGCTCCAAAATTCTTTCTTCCGGCAACCATTCCGGGAAACATTTACATTGTAGCACATCCTTTCCATTCAATAAAAAGTTCGAAAAAACAGAATTGACAATTTTTGTCGGTTTCACCTCCTTTCTTAGCTTTAGTTTCGGTTAATTTTTAAAGAACTTATTTAAGTTAAAGGCTACCATAGGGGGGGGGTAAAAAGTCAAGCAAAATTGGCTCTTTTAAATTTTAAATAATTTTCTTGCGTTTTCCGTTGTCTGAGCGGCAATCTCGTCAAATGAAACGCCTCGCAAATCGGCAATTTTCTGAGCCGCGTATTTTACGTACGCCCCCCACCAACCCCACGAAAAACCTGCTTCCCTTCTCCTTCTGATTCCGCCTAAATTAAATATTTTAATGAAAGATTTTGCCATTTCCACGAGGATTTTTACGACAACGCAACCAGACTTTCTTTTATAAACTTTTCCATATTACCATCGCTTTCTTGCCATTTTTTTTCAATTATTGAATAAATTTCTTTATGTTTTGGATAAAATATTTTCTCTTGCTTTTTAATAATTTTTTGAAACGCCAATTGATTTAAAATAATAACATTGAATATTTCCGACAGATCCCAATATTTGCCTTGATTTTGATCCATGCCGTTTACTATACCGCCAAGATTAGCGCGACAATAATCAAAGAAAATAAAATGAATAACTTCATGAAAAATAACCCTCAATTTATCTTGATTGCTTCTTTTGTAATATACTTGAAAAACATTTTTATCCAAATACCTTGGATTGCAATCAAAAATTGACAATGTTCCACAATATTCTTTGCTTGAAAAATCTTGTTTGAAAATATCTTTCACGGCGTTAAAAAAATCAACTTGCCTTTGTTGCGCTAGATCATTAATTTCCAATAACGATTTTGTTAATTCTTCTTTGTTTTTATCATAATAATCGTTTATATATTCTTGATAATTGTCTTTACTTACGGTTGGATGACTTTTAATTATTTTTTCACCAAAATCAACACCTCCCGCTTTTAATTCAAAGAAGTTCAGAAAGGTTTCTTTATCCAAATTTTTATCTAAAGTTATTTTTATCATTATGTGTAAATAATAAGAGCTCCTCTGTAAAAATCAAGAGGAGCTCTTTAAGATCTGTTTATAAAGATCCCATTCCCATACTAAGAAATCCATTATTTCTTTTAACTTCGAAATAGTGTCTTTATCAACATAATTATTAGAAATGATACTGCTCGGGTGCGACAAGAAGTTCAGCGATAGCTTCCCCAATCGGCAATCCCGTTAAACGTTCAATCCAAAGCCATTGTCCATTGGGGTTTATCTCGAGAAAAACGTAGTTATTTTGTGGCGTAACAATTACGTCAATGCATCCGAAAGCAAGGCCTAATTGACGTACGAGCGTCCGACATTTTTCTTCAATCTCTACTGGAAGCTCAAACGATTCATGTGGCGTATTAGCCAAGTCGTAATGTCGCCAATCTTCTCGCGTTCTTTCAGACTTCTGCGAAAAGATTGCGCAGGCAAAAACCTTATCACCTACAACTGTAATTCTAATTTCAAACTTTTTCGGTACATATTCCTGTATGATAGTGGGACAATTTTGCAATTGTTTTAGCATACCTTGAAGATTATCTGCATCCATGCGTTTTGTATACATAATTAGTGAATCAACACCATTGTGTTCCTGAAACTCAATGCTAGGCATACATATAGTTTTAAGCGCTACTTCGTCAAGGTCGTCAAGAAACTTATATGCCGCCTGCGCTGAGTTTGTAATCAATGTCTTAGGAATATTAAAACCAATAGACTTGGCTACCAATAATTGATACGATTTTCTTGAAGCTACGCCAATTGCATCAGGGTCACTAAGCCAGAATACCGATGGCGAGAGGATTTGTGGCAATGAATCAAGAAAAAATTGGGATTCTCTAGTTATATATTCCCTTACATTTTGACTATTTACCCCAATTGGCGGAGAGGGAGCGCCTTTGCGGCGATTCCAAACGCTCTTTACATCACGACAGTCAATCAAATTTTGTCCAACAGACAATCGAACAAAATTTGAATCCACAGAGACTTCAAAACTAATGCTACTTTTTTTTGGGTAAGTTGAAAAATCAAAGAGTAAATGGCACACGCCCTTTCTAGTTAAAATCTCACTCACATATTGGCAATGAGCGTCATCTGGATTTGACAATACAAAGATCATTTTAGACCTCCTTTATATTTTTTCTTTTGTTTTTTTTATTCAAACCAACATTCAATCTTAACCGTTTCATGTTGACAGTAAACGATTCAAGGCCAGCATTTTTTCTTCGTCTTGCTAAATTTTTTTTATCTCTAATAAGATAAGGTTTCAAAAGATTTTGTTCTGATTCATAACGAAACTGAGTGCCATAAATCTGCTTTTTCCTATTTTTAACAAGCATGCGATCAATCAAATAAGCAAGATTTTTTTTACTCGCTTCTCCTATTTTTACTGCTTTTTTTATAAGACACAAACATTTTTCTTGGAATTTAACATCATGATCAGCATGTTGGGCAATTAACCATGCGGCATCTGCCGCCTTTTCACCAACTAAACTTTTACCAGGCCAACCATATTTATTGATTATCTTCTTGAGTTTTTCAGTATTTTTCATATCAACATTTGCATTCCAATTAGACCGTTTTTTCATAAAAAGTTTTCTCATTTTTTGGTCTCTTTCAATCATCAACAACAGGGATTCTTTGATTTTTTTATTGGGGACCATATATACTAAATCATACTAGAGTTTGGTTTAGTAGTCTATGGTCCCCATTTTTTATGGATGATTATTTCAATCCGTATCGTATGATCCAGGTCCATCCGGGTGAGACATGCTTTCTTCTCCCGCAAACCTCGTTCCCATATCAATATTATAATTTCCTCGCTTAGCTGGTTCCCCAAACAAAAACATCAATGGGATCATTTCTAAATTATCACCCGGAAAAAATTCCTTTAAATCATTCATTTTGTTCATTGCTATCACCTCCCTTTTCTTCCTAAAATTTCCAGAAAATAAAATACGGTCTTTTCTTTGTCGGTCTCACCTCCTTTCTTGATTAATGGTTATTTTTATTAAATTTTCAAAGAATCAATCTGTCTTAGAGACTACCACGGGGGGGGTAAAAGTCAATCGTAAGAAAAATTCGCGCTTCTGTTTTTTTACACCTCCGGTAACTCCACGCCCAACGTCAAACCCCAATGTCAAGGTTGACGGCTGGTCGCTCGGTAAATGAGAATTGTGTCAAAGACTTTGAGGCCGTTCTCGCCACCGTAAAATTCACGGAATACAATGCTTCTACTCAGACCACAATGCACATACAACTTCTCGGTCTTACCTCGAAAAGTCAAACTGTATTGCCCGTTTTACAATATAGTGTTGACGGAAATGTTAGCGGTAACAGCTACGTTAGTATCGTTAGCCAGAGTTCGGGAGCGACAATTTGGACCATGGAGCAAGAACCATCAGGTACGCACGACATTGACCTAAACACACTTACCGCAATTGGCGGTTCTCCAGTGAAAATTACTAATGGATATATTTCTTGCGAGTTCTGGACAAATTCGCTGATAACACAGGCGACGCTCTTCTGGAGTGCACCACTCCCAGCAAGTGTGTTGCAGTGAGCGCTGCGTTCTATGTCGCACATGGTGTAATGGGTAATTAGCATGAATTTGTAAAAGAGAAGTTGCGTGCATTTCGCGCATGCTCGAAAATATATTTCCTCGAGGGAGAGATTAGAATAAATTGCGTTGTGAAAAATCTATATTGTAGAGTTTTTCAACAGCAGTTTTTACAGAATTATAAACTGGCGTATTGGGCTTGGCTTCCGTCGGGACAAGCGTTTCTAGCGGCGCTTGATAGACATTGAACGCCGTATATCCTCCGTCGCCGCTAAGACAAAACATATTCAACATTCCTTGCTCGACTGACACGATTAGCGGCGAACCAAAATCGCCGACAGTATGACAGAAGTTATCTTTATATGTGCGAACAATTTTTTCATCTTTTCCAAACAGTACGATTGCTTGTGTTGCTTTGTTTGGGACTTGTCCGTTGTCAAAGTATCCCATTGTCGCCAACTTTGACCCGTCCGGCGATTCACAGTAGGAACCCTGCGCGTAGATGAAAGGAATGGTCGGATTTGCCTTGCGATATTGCGTTCCCCAGTACAAAGTCATTAGTTCATCAGAACCGACAATGCAACTGAACTCGCTGCTTGCAACGGCTCCAACTTTGATACTACTTGGTAGTTTTATGCGTTCGATTATCTCGCGAAAATCATCCTTTTTTGCTTTCGTGTTTTCATTTACGCCATTTTTTATGTATAGAACGGCTGTTCCTACCCGAATGAATGCGTCGTCGTATGATTGTGCATTTCCGAAACTTGCGAGCACTTCAACGCCGTCCTTACGCTTGTAAGATTCGTATTTTTGAGAACGATATTGATGCTTGAAATAATCGTAGCTTTCCAACCAGCTCTGTAGATTTTTATTCGCGGGAATAATATTTGCGGCAGAAACAAAAATACGCACAAGATCGCTAGTACTTTCCTCAAATTCAATATGTGCAATGGGCGCACTTTCGTTTGAAGTAACTTTTAGATAAGTCGGATACTCAACGACCAAACCCGACGACGCGGACGCGGGGACAGTTTTCCAACCGTTTTGTGGAGCCGCTGGACTTATATTTTGACTTGTCTGTGTCGGCGCTGGATTTGCCGTCGTTCCAGTTGTCTGTGATGAAGTTGTTGGGAGAGTGTCCAAATTATTTTCAGAAGGAGTTGGCGAAAGTGAGTTCTGTTGCATGACAAAATACGCACCCCCACCGACGACAATCAGACCGAGCACTATCGCTATCAAAATTCCTACGCCGATGAATCCTCGTTGATTGTGCATAAATAAAAAGTGGGGAAAACTTATCTTGTATATTTTCTGATCCAGATTTATTGCTATTGGTAATATTTTATCATAAAAATCTCTAAATGTCAAAAACAGAAGAACGAGAGTGGTCCCTGACTCTCACAAAATATCTTTTGCCTTTTTTGAATTAATTCGCCTCTTTTAATTTTCTTCCTTTTGTGGAATTAAACTCCGCAAGTATATCTTTTCTATTTATCATAATCTTTAAAAGTCATATGTGGCTTGAAAGATAAACCCTTTGCCAGCCGCCATTCCATGAAAAGAGTATCAACCGGCTTAACTAAGGCGTTTTTTATGTCAAAGCCTAATTGTTTTGCCGCCTTTTCAATTTCTTCT
>LBYH01000009.1:0-31964 GCA_000996035.1 Parcubacteria group bacterium GW2011_GWA2_40_143
GGCTTACGCGCTGGGGAGAAGAGCCAAATGGAAAGATTATGTTGATATGTATTTTATTTTTAAAAATTTCCACTCAATCGCGGAGGTTATTGGAAAAGCTGGTGAGATTTTTTCTTCCGAATTCAACGAAAAAATATTCAGGGCTCAGCTCGCTTACTTTGAGGATATTGATTACACGGAACAGGTCGTTTATCGCAAAGGATTTGAGGTTGACGATGATGTTGTCAAAACCAGCTTGATTGATTTCAGTTTAAGTTTTAATATTAAAACTTAACATAACAAAAAAACCATTATGCAAAAAATCATTCGCTTCATTAAATACAACAACAGTTTCATTATAATTCTCGGCCTTGTTTTTCTCGGCGCCGGCAGCTCTTTCGCTTCGGAAAAAGTCAGAGATACGGTAATAGGGCAAACCATAGAAGAAACAAAAGGGATGGACAATTCCGCTTTGCTTGCCACCAACCTCAATTCTCTCAAACAAGAAATGAGCATTAGCGATGTGTCCGAAGACGAAGACAATTATCTCATCTCTTATTCTTTCTCCACCTTTGACATCAAAGACAACATCTGGCAAAACCAGACCAAAACCCAAATATTAAAAGTTCCCAAAGACGCCTTAAACGGCGGCAAAGACCTCGGGCTTTATGTCCAAAGCGAATTGGCTCAAGTGATGGACACTCAACTGGCGTATCTTAAAAACGCCCAAGAAAGAGAACAAAAGAAAGGCGAAACTAAAATAACCAAAACCACCAAATACACCGGCTTAAAAGGTCTCGTCCTTAATTCCGAAACCAAAGAATTGGAAGGCTACGAGCCGGTGGTGAAGAAAGAAGAAAGGGTTGAATCGGCGTATGTCGCGCCGCCTGTAACAACCGCGATAAACCAGAATCCTCCAGTTCAAATTCCTCAAGCTCCTCAATCTCCGTCTCAACCGGAACAGGAAACGACACCGTTAGACGAGCCCGCGTCAGAATCGGAACCTGCGGAAGAACAAGTAATTGAATCGGCTGAAGAGCCTGTCATTGAAGAATCAACAGAAGAGCAGACTGCCGAGGAACCGGCAACTGAGCCTGAGGTGCCTGAAACAACACAGGAACCAGCGCCGGAAGAACAATCGGCTGACTCTGCGGACACTTCTTCCCCCGAAGAACCTGTTGAAGAACAGGTAATTGAAACAACCGATGTGCCACCACTTGGAGATTGAGTCTCCAAGTGGTAAAATGATAAAAAAGCTGTTTTTTGACTTAGTAGGTAAAATATAAAATATATGAAAGTAACATCATTAAATCAAATTTATAAATGTGGTCTTTGCGGCAATATGTCTGAAATTATTCATGTTGGCGGCGGTGAACCTTTTTGCTGCGGTCAGGTTACGGATCTTCTTGAGCCGAAAACTGAAGACGTGGGAGCGGAAAAACATGTGCCGGTGATAGAGAAAACAGTCGTTGGCTTTAGGGTGAAAGTGGGTAGCGTGCCGCATCCGATGGAAGCGGATCATTGGATACAGTGGATAGAGCTTATCGTCGATGGCGTGAGTTACAGAAAATTCTTGAATCCGGGCAACGCGCCGGAAGCGGAATTTTGCGTTGAGGCGGAAAATGTGTTAGCAAGAGAGTATTGTAATTTGCACGGACTATGGCAGAACAAATAGAACCAAATAAAAATAGCCAAGAGAACGGCAAGCCGATTGCCGTTCTCTTGATTGGGCGATCCGGCTCCGGCAAGGGCACGCAAGCCAAATTGCTCATAGAATACATGGAGAAGAAAGGTTATCCTGATATTTTGTATTCTTACACTGGCAATAAAATACGAGAACTCATAAAAGAAGAAAATAAAACTTATTCGGCTGAACTGTCCAGACAAGTGATGAAAGCCGGTTTAAGACATCCCGCTTTTATCGCCGTTTGGGCGTGGTCTGATAATTTTATTAAGAACATGAAAAAGGGAGTAAGCGTGATTATGGACGGATCGCCGAGAGGTTTGCTTGAAGCGGAAGCCATCGATGAAGCTCTTGGATTTTATGGTATAAATGAAATTAAACCGGTTTTTATAGATACCGGCAGGGAATGGTCTACTAAAAGACTGCTTGGCAGAGGCCGATCGGACGACACTGAAAAAGTTATAACGGAAAGACTGGATTATTTTGACAAGATGGTTTTGCCGGTAGTGGAAAATTATGAGAAAAACGGCAGGATTATCCGCATTAACGGCGAGCAGAGCATAGAAGGCGTGCATAAAGAAATGGTGGAAAAAATATTTGACATTAAATGACTATCTTAAAAGACAAAAAAGAAATAGAAGCGCTAAGAGACGGAGGCAAGATTCTTGCCTCCGTCTTAAAAGCGGTCATGGAGGAGGCCAAGCCAGGCATTTCGTCTTTGGCTTTAAATAATCTGGCGGAAAAGCTTATCCGTGAAGCCGGCGGCAGGCCTTCTTTTTTAAATTATAAAACGGTGGATGACAAATCAGCTTATCCGGCCTCTCTTTGTGTTTCTCTAAACAGCGAGGTGGTGCATGGCATACCAAGCGAAGAAAAAATTTTAAAAAGCGGCGATGTCGCCAGCTTTGACATAGGCATGGAATATAAGAAATTGTACACCGACATGGCGGCTACCAAACTTATCGGCCACGGTTTAGCCAAGACGGAAAATTTTATAAAAACAGCCAAAGGTTCACTTGAAAAAGGCATTGAGGCGGCAAGAAGCGGCGCTCGGGTGGGCGATATAAGTTTTGCCGTTCAATCCTTTGCGGAGAAAAGCGGTTTTGAAGTGGTAAAGAAACTGGTGGGGCATGGCATCGGCAGAGCGGCTCACGAAGATCCGGAAGTGCCGAACTTCGGCAAAAAAGGAACAGGCCCGAGGTTGGAAGAAGGTTTGGTAATAGCCATTGAACCGATGATAACTTTCGGCAAGAGTGATGTTTTTTTGGATAAAACAGACCAGTGGACATGGAAAACCAAAGACGATTCAATGGCGGCTCACTTTGAGCACACGATAATAATAACCAAAAATGGAGCGGAGGTGATAACAAGAGCGTAAAATATTTATGCGTTATTTGGGTATTGATTATGGCAGTAAAAAAATCGGTATAGCCGTCTCAAGCGAAGACGGCAAATTCGCTTTTGCTCATAGTGTGATTTTAAACAAAGGATTGAAGAAAACAGCGGCGGAGATTAAGAAAATTACAGGGGAAAATAAAATCGGCAAAATTGTTCTGGGCCGTTCGCTTAATTATAAGGGCGAGCCTAATCCCATTATGGAAGAAATAGAAAAATTTAAAGCTGAGCTGGAAGGAGAGACCGGATTGGAAGTGATATATGAAAACGAAGTTTTAACCACAATGGAGGCCAAACGACACATGAGGGGAGAGCGTGTTCGTCCGCCGGTGGCCAACAAGAGAAAGACAACCATAAACGCGAAGAGAGAGAAAGAAACAATAGACGCCAGCGCCGCCGCCATTATTCTAAGAAGTTTTTTGGAAAAAAATAATGTATAATTGATTTGTGAAGATTTTTATTTTCAACCTTCTTGAGAGAACGCGTCTTTGGACGCTTAAGTGGGCGGGATCAAAACATTCGGCTGTGGCGCTTTTCGTTCTGGCTTTCATAGAAGCTTCTTTCTTTCCTATTCCGCCGGATGTCTTGCTTATCGGTATTCTGGCTGTTAACGCGAGAAAATGGTGGTATTACGCTTTAATAGCGACAATCGGTTCGGTGCTTGGCGGCGCTTTCGGTTATCTTATCGGCTGGGGCCTATATGAAGGTATCGGCGCGCGCATCGTGGAATTTTACAATCTTACTTCCACCGTTGAGGCCATAGGGCATAAGTATTCAGAGAATGTTTTTCTTACCGTTTTTACCGCCGCTTTCACCCCCATACCGTTTAAGGTGATCACTATCGCCGCCGGTTTGTTTAAAATAAATATTTGGGCGATGATAATTTCCGCTTTGGCAGGCAGAGCTTTGAGATTTTTCGTGATTGCTTCCATTCTTAAAATTTTCGGCAACAGAATAAACGGCATGGTGCTTAAATATTTTAATATTTTGTCGCTTGCCGCCATTGTTCTTGTGGTTTTGAGTTTTGTGGCTATAAAATTTTTGTTTTAATTTCCCGTCGGTGTTAAAATATAAATATAAAAATATGATTGCTGATTTTTTCCCACCGCCAAAATATCTTGCGATGAGTCCCGTGTGTCTTGATATATCAGACCGTTCAATAAAATACATAGAACTTCGCAAGAAAAAAAATAATATCACCGTAGAAAGATTCGGCACTTATTCCGTGCCTCAAGGTCTTATAGAAAACGGTGAGATTAAAGATAAGGAGAAAATGGTGGATCTGCTCAAGTCAATCAAATTGAAACTGGGGAGTGTTTACGTGATAGCTTCGTTGCCGGAAGAAAAAGCTTTTTTAAGCAGAATCAAAATGCCTAAGATGGAGATAGATGAGATGAGGAACAGCATTGAGCTTCAGCTTGATGAGCATGTGCCTTTGTCCGCCAAGGAAGCCGTTTTTGATTTTGAGATTGTAAATTATAGCCGTGAAGACGGTCATGTCGACGTTAATCTGGTGGCTTTTCCAAAATATTTTGTAAACGGTTATCGCGACCTGTTTACCGAAGCCGGCTTTATTCCAATTGTGTTTGAAATGGAGGCGCAAGCTTTTGCCAGAGCCATGGTTCCAAGAACGAATGATTCGGCGATTATGGTTATAGATTTTGGCAGGACAAGGACAACCTTTGCCATTGCAAACGCTGGTAAGGTGCAGTTTACCACTACCATAAAAGCTTCCGGTGAAGACGTAAAAAAAGCTATTATGAAAAATTTGCAGGTAGACCAATTTGAGGTTGACGAACTTAAAAGGGAAAAAGGAATCGCTAACGAAAAAGCCGATCAAGAAGTTTTTGTGTCGGCTATGCCAACCGTAGAAGCCATAAAAGACGAAGCCCTAAAGCAAATCTATTATTGGGATTCAAAGAATGAGGGGGGAGAAGCAAACGAGATAAAAAAAGTTTTACTGTGCGGCGGAGAGTCTTCTTTGAAAGGATTGGCGGAATATCTTGGCAGATCGATTGGCATAAAGACGGAAATCGGCAATCCATGGGTAAATGTTTCTTCTTTTGACAAGTATATTCCTTCCATAGAAAAGAGTGTTTCTTTGATTTATTCAACCGCCATAGGTTTGGCTTTAAGGCAATTTAGATAAAAATGATAAATCTTCTTCCGGATGAAAATAAAATATTTTTTAAAAAAGAGTACATTAAGCGCCTTTTGCTTGTGGCGAGCCTGTTCTTTATTTTCGCCATTATTGTATCTGTCTTGATGATAATGCCGACATACTGGTTTTCTTATAGCATTAAGAAAAACTTAGATAATCAGATAGCTTTTTCAGAAACGACACTTGATAAACTTGATATTAGAGGAATAACCGCTGACATAGGCGAACTTAAAAATAAGCTCAAAATTCTTGAAGGCAGGAAAGAGTCCGCGCAACTCAACGTGAATTTAAAGAGAGTCTTGGAGTCAAGGTTAAGCGGCGTGAAAGTGGAAAGAATTGAATACAAAAGAGACACTCAGAGCAAAAAAGACGAAATTTCTCTCTGGGGCGTGGCTCGTTCGCGTGAGAATTTAATGGGATACGTGGATATGTTGGAGCAAGAGTTTGGAAAAGAGAATGTTGTTTCCCCAATCTCCAATCTGCTCAGCAAGGCAGACACCAGTTTTGTTTTAAGTGTTTCAATAGATTATGAAAAGTAAAAAATTTGTTATTCCAATAATTTTCTTGGTTGCCATAGACGCAGTGGCATTAATTTTCTTGTTTTTTGCGGTTTCCGCAATCAATGAAGAGAAGAAGGATATTCTTGCCGCCAGAGAACTCATTGCCAAGAACGAGAAAAATATAGACAGCAACAGCTCTTTAAAGAAGTTAGCCTCGGACATAGAAGACGATAAACTCAAGGTGTTTTCAATGTTTCTAAGCAGAGATGAGCTGATTAGAATTATAAAAAGTTTAGAATCAATAGAATCCGATTCCGGAGTATCTCTTAAGATAAGTTCCATAGACATGGATGAGAAACAAAGCGTTGTCGCGCCTACGCTTAATTTCACGGTGAAAGGTTCTTTCCATCAGCTTTTCAGGTATTTGTATTTTTTGGAAAATCTTCCATACCTTATAATAATAGACAAAGCGACTTTTTATAAAATAGAGACGGATGAAGATGGTGGTGATCAGTGGCAGGCCAATTTTAACATAAAACTTGAAGGGTATGAAAAATAATCTTAAGGGAATAATTAAATATCTTAACCCATATAACATAAGCGGAGGCGAGCCGGACATTAAAAGAGACTGGTTCACGGCGGTTGCTTTCTTTGTCTTTTGCCTGTTCATTGGCGCCGGTCTTGGAGCTTATGTTTATTTTGATACGGCTAAAGTTATGACCAAAGAAATTGTCGCGCCGGAAAACAGCGTGGTGTCCGTGAGTAAAGCGGAAATCAAAGCCGTGGTGGATGATATAAAATTTAAGGAGAAAAAATTTAATGACGGCTTTATTATAGACGCGTTAAGAGACCCGTCGCTTTAAGTAAAAATGACAGATTGTAAAAATTCAGGATTTTGAATGTCCGGAATTTTTACCTCTTTTATTTTGCGTGTTATAATGTTTAATATAAACTATGCGAGTTGATCAGGAGAAAATTAAAATACTTTTACTTGAAAGCGGACTTATAAACAGCGCTGATATAAAAGCGGCTGAAGCCAAAGCTAAAAAGACAGGCGACAGCTTGGAGAATATTTTAGTAAGCGATGGCAAGATTCCGGAAGATGATTTAAGAAGATTGCAAGCGTACACTCTCGGCATCCCTTTCGTTAATTTGGAAAAAGAGAAAATAGACTTTGATGTCCTTAGTCTTATTCCGGAGCCTATAGCCAGAAATCACAATATAGTCGCTTATAAAAAGAAGGACGACGCGCTTGAAGTGGCTATGGTGGATCCGCAGGATATAGAGACCATGGATTTTATAAGAAAAAAGTCCAATCTTAGAATATTGCCAAGACTCACAAACAGAGTTTCCATAAAAAAAGCTCTAGCTCAATATAGGGAGAGCCTTGAGGCGGAATTTGGCGACATTGTCCGAAAAGAAGCCGGCTCCATAAAAACGATAAAAGATAAAGACGAAAATGAAAATGACGAGAATGCTCTCAAGAAGATGGCCGAGGACTTGCCGATAATCAGAATAGTGGACACGCTTTTAAAACACGCCATTTTGCAGCGAGCTAGCGATATCCACATAGAGCCCATGGAAGATAAGGTGCTTGTAAGATACAGAATAGACGGGGTGTTGCATGACGCTATGTCTTTGCCGCAGAAGGCGGCTCCGGGCATTATCGCCAGAGTAAAAATATTATCAAATTTAAAAATAGACGAGAAGCGTCTCCCGCAAGACGGACGGTTTAAAACAGAAACGCAAGATGAGAAGGTTTCCTTTAGAGTCTCCATTTTGCCTGTCTATAACGGAGAGAAAGTTGTGATGAGGCTCTTGCGAGAGAACGTCAAGGGTTTTTCTTTTGAAACTTTGGGTTTTGAAGAAAAACAGATAGATGATCTTCATTTGGCCATAAAGCGTACTACCGGCATGATTCTGGTAACTGGACCGACCGGTAGCGGTAAAACTACCACTCTTTATACCGTGCTTGACGTGCTCAATACGCCAGAGGTAAATATCTCTACCATAGAAGATCCTATTGAGTATAGGATGCCGAGGATAAATCAAACACAGGTAAAGCCGGATATCGGTTTTACTTTCGCGAACGGTCTGAGGGCGTTGGTGAGGCAAGATCCGGATATCATAATGGTGGGAGAGATTAGAGATAATGAAACAGCCTCTCTGGCGATAAACGCCGCGCTTACCGGCCATCTCGTTCTTTCTACTTTGCACACAAACTCAGCCGCCGGCGCCGTGCCGAGGATGATAGACATGAAAACGGAACCTTTCTTGCTCGCTTCAACCATAAATATTGTAATTGCCCAAAGATTGGTAAGAAAATTATGTTCCGGTAAAGAAAAATATTTTCTAAAAAAAGACGAAATAGAAAGATTGTCCGAAGTGGTAGACGCGGATAGATTGCTCAAAATTATTAAAAAAGAAAAAATAATAGAAGAAAAAGACGGATGGGAAAATGTGCCTTTTTTCCGACCGAAGGAATCCAGAGATTGCCCGGATGGATACTCCGAAAGAGTGGGCATTCATGAAGTGTTGAAAGTTACGGAATCCATAAAAAACCTTATCGTGGCAAACGCCACTTCTGACGATATAGAAAATCAAGCTAAGAAAGAAGGCATGCTTACCATGGTGGAAGACGGAATCTTGAAAGCGGCTAAAGGACTTACCAGTATAGAAGAAGTTTTGAGAGTGATAAACGATTAGAAAATCAATCACGAAGATGAAATTTAATTATTACGCTAAAAAAATAACCGGAGAGGAAAAGAAGGGCGTCATTGAAGCCAAAGATCGTTTTGATTTGGCTCATGCTTTGAGAAAAAAAGGGTACAGCCTCGTGTCTCTCAAGGAAATTGGCGGCGTAAACTTTCTCTCTCGCTTCTCATCCATTGGTTCGGTTTCCGTCTCAGACAAGATGATGTTTACGAAGAATCTAAGCGTAATGATAAAAGCTGGCTTGTCCATAAGCAGGGCGCTGGATATTCTCGTTAAACAGACGAAAAATAAAAAATTCATGAGAGTAATTTCTCGGTTAATGGAAAAAACAAGAGAAGGCGATCCATTAAGTTTGGCCATGAAAGGTTACCCAAAAGTTTTTTCAAAACTTTTGGTGTCTATGGTAAAGGTGGGAGAGGAGACCGGAAAGCTTAGCGAGTCTTTGGAGGTGGCCGGCTTTCAACTTGAGAGAGACCATTTGCTAATGAAAAGAATCAAAGGCGCCATGATGTATCCGTCTATTATTATTATCGCCATGCTTCTGATAGGCGTTTTTATGTTTATTTACGTGGTGCCGACATTGGTATCCACCTTCAGCGAGCTTAACGTGGAATTGCCATTAAGTACAAAAATAATCATAGCCATAAGCAATATCTTGTCTAATCATTTTCTTGCCGCCATTTTGGTTTTTGCGGTGGCAATACTTCTTGCCATTTGGGCGACAGGCACTGAGAAAGGCAAAGGATTTTTGAGCGCGGCTTTTCTTCGTCTGCCGTTGGTGTCTCCCATTGTTAAGAAAATAAATTCAGCCAGAACCAGCCGCACTCTGGCTTCGCTCATCGGCTCAGGGGTAAACGTGCTTGACGCTTTAAGTATCACCAGAGATGTTCTCCAAAATCACAGATACAAAAAGGTTTTGGAAACAGCCGGAAGAAATGTGCAGAAAGGCGCGCCCATGTCCGACGCTTTTAAAGAAGCGGAAGATTTATATCCGGCGCTGATCGGCGAGATGATGTCCGTGGGCGAGGAAACCGGAAAGACTTCTCAAATGCTGGATCAATTGGCGGCTTTTTACGAAGCGGAAGTGGCTGATGCTACTAAAGATTTGACCACCATTATAGAGCCGATTCTTATGCTTTTTATCGGCGCGGCGGTAGGGTTTTTCGCCCTTTCCATGATAAGACCGATGTATTCAATGTTAAACGGAATATGATGATCAAAAGTCAAAAGTTAAAAGTTAAAAGTCAAAAGTCAGGCAACGGCTTCTCTTTGATGGAAGTTATTGTCGTTATCGCCATCGTTGGCGTTATTACTGCTTTTGCCGGAGTTTCTTTTTCCGCTTTCAGAAACGCCAAGCTTTTGGATTCCACCGCGCAAGATATTCTTTCTCTTATAAATACCGCCAGAGTAAAATCAATTTCTTCTGAAAATGCTTCGCAATACGGTGTTCACTTTGAAGCGGACAGGGCAGTGCTTTTTGCCGGCAATTCTTTCGCGGAGCCTTCGGCAAGCAATGTGGAATTAAATCTTTCTCCTTCGGTTGAAATTTCAGAAGTGTCGCTGGTCGGCGAGGGAGCCGATGTTGTATTTGAGAGGATGACGGGGGAAACCGGCAATTATGGCAGTGTTACGGTAAGAATCGGTTCTGACTCGTCCAAAACGAAAATTATAGAGATAAGAAGCGCGGGCTCCGTGGAGATAAAATGAGAAAAAGTAAAAAAAATATTTATTATAAAAACGGCTTCGGTCTTATAGAAGTGGTGGTCGCGGTATCCATAATATCATCCTCCATTTTATTTGTTATGTTTGTGGCGCAATTGTCTCAGAGAGTGATAGGCGATGGCGTAAGCAGATTGCAAGCCGCTTTTTTGGCGGAAGAAGGAATAGAAGCCGTAAAAATAATAAGAGACGAAAGCTGGCAGTCCGGCATAGATTCTTTGCAAGCCGGTTTGAATTATTATTTGGATTTTAATGGTTCGGTGTGGAAGGCGACGAGTTCCCCTGTGTATGTGGACAATATTTTTGAAAGGATATTTACGATAGAAAACGTTGGCAGAGACGCGAATGATGATATTATTGGATCGGGTGGTATTAACGACCCCGACACCAAAAAGATTGTCGTTTCCGTGTCTTGGCGCGGCAGAAATGGCACCACCACCGAGAGTATGTCTACTTATATAACCAATCTTTTCTCCAATTAACTTTATGAAAAAGACAAAAAAGCGGAATAAAATTTTTTTCAAAAAAGGATTCACCATGCTGGAAATGATTATCTACATGGCTATGCTCGGAGTAATATCCATCCTTATAACCCATTCCTTCATGGCGATGACAAAATCTTTCGGCGCCGTAAAACTTTCCCGCGATGTAAACGAGTCAGCTTTAGTGGCGATGGAAAGAATAAGCAGGGAAATAAGGTCGGCTTACGATATAAACACGGACGACAGCGTTCTTGGTTCAAGTCCGGGAAGATTGAGTTTAATCAGTCTCAATGACATGGGCGCCACCACGACGATAAAATTATATATGCAAGGCGCTGATATATATGTTGAAAAGGAAGGACTTTTTCCTGAGCCGCTTACTTCTTCGTCCACTCTGGCCACTGGACTTATCTTTAACCGGATAATCGCTTCAAGCACTTCCGAGGCCGTTAAGCTGGAGTTTGAAATCACCGGCAGCGCCGGGCCGGTGAACAGGACAGATAAATTTTATAATACTATAATATTAAGAGGCAGTTATTGACATGAGTACAAAGTTAAAATTTCATTTCGCCATCAACCATGGGCGGGTGCAACAAAGCGGACAAGCGATGATGCTGACGGTTATGTTTTTTCTCATAGTCTCTCTTGTAATAGTAAGTGGTTCTACCGCCGTGACTATGAACGAGACGAAAATAAACAGAAACATCGCGGATTCTAAAAAGAGCTATTTTGTTTCCGAAGCCGGTTTGGAAGACCTAGCTTATAGAGTGCTTAAAAATAAAATTTATGATGATACCGAAGTATTGTCTCTCGCCGGCCACGTTGCCACCACTACGGTGGTGACCAGCGGGGCTGAGAGGGAGATTGTCGCCACTTCAAGCGTTTCAAACTTAGTAAGGAAGACACGCTTAAGACTTTCTACTGGCGCCGGAGCGTCTTTTTTCTATGGAGTGCAGGCCGGTGAAGGCGGTTTTATTATGGAAAACAGTTCTTTCATCTCCGGAAATGTATTCTCAAACGGGCCGATAACAGGTCAAAATTCAAATCTGACGCAAGGAGACGTGATCTCGGCCGGTCCGAATGGATTGATAAGCGGTATCCATACGGAAGGCAGCGCTTACGCCAATACTATTTCCAATTCCAGCATAGATGGGGATGCTTATTACGTGAATATTTCCGGCTCAACCGTTGGGGGAACTCTTTATCCAGGCAGCGAGAATCAGGCTACCGGCACCTTACCCATTACGGAAGAAATGATCGGCGAATGGGAAGCGGCCGCCGCAGCCGGCGGGGAGATAAATTCGCCGTGTCCTTATAAAATAAAAACAGATACCACGATCGGTCCCATCAAGATAAACTGCGACTTAGAGATAAGTGGCACGCCGGTTATCACCATAGCCGGACCGATATGGGTAAGCGGCAATATAAATTTTGAAAATTCATCGGTTGTTAAATTGCACTCATCCATGGGCAGAAGCAGTGTGGCAATAATAGCCGATAATCAGTCAAACAGATTGACAAGCAGTAAAATAGAGCTGCAAAACAGCGCGCAATTCCAAAATTCCGGCACGGAAGGTTCATATATTTTAATACTCTCTCAAAACAACAGCGCTGAAAATGGCGGCGGCGAAAAAGCCATAATTTTAAAAAACAGCGCGAATGGAGATGTGCTTGTATACGCCGGACATGGAGAGATAGAACTGCAAAGCAGCGTAGATCTTAAAGAGGTGACGGCTTACAGGATAAGAATTAAAAATTCCGCTCAAATAATTTACGAAAGCGGCCTGGCAAATATTCTTTTTACCTCCGGTCCGTCCGGCGGATACAGCATTTCCGATTGGAAAGAAATTAAATAATATTTAATGTATAATTTAAAAATGGCAAAAAAAATCATAATTGCAAATTGGAAGATGAATCCAGAGACAGGGGAAAAAGCCAAAGAACTGTTTTCTTTGTCTAGGAAAGCGGCGTTAAAGCTTAAGAATACCAAAGTTGTTATTTGTCCGCCAAACATATATTTCCAATCACTTGGAGGCCTCGCCTCCAAGTCGGGGCGCATAAGTATGGGGGCGCAGGACGTTTCTATTTTTAGTGGCAGCGGGCCGCAGACGGGAGAAATATCGGCGGAGATGTTGAAAAAGATTGGAGTGGAATATGTAATCTTAGGGCATTCCAGCAGGAGAGAGCTCGGAGAAAGCGGTTCGGATATAAATAAAAAAATTAAAAATTCGCTGGCAACCGGCCTTAAGCCGATACTGTGCGTAGGTGAGAAGGAGAGATGTGACAACGGCGAATTTATGAAAGTAGTGGAAGCTCAACTCAAAGAATCTTTAGATGGTCTAAAGAGCGAAAAGTCCTTGAAAAATTTAATCATTGCTTATGAACCGGTTTGGGCGATAAGCAAAAAAGGAAGCTTTAAGGCGGATAATCCGGACTCCGTATTCGGGATGAGTATTTTTATAAGAAAGACTTTGGCCGCTATTTTAGGCGAAGATGCAGTAAAGAAAATTCCTATCATATATGGAGGCTCGGTTGCGTCTCAAACGGTAAAAGATTTTCTGGAAAGAGGTGGTGTAAACGGACTTTTGGTGGGCGGCAAAAGTCTGGTAGCTAAGGAATTTGAAGAAATTTTAAAGATAGCGGATAGCTCTAAATGAAATTGCCATCAATAAAAAATTTGGAAACAAGAGGTAAAAGGGTTTTGCTTCGCGTGGATTTTAACGCGCTTTTTGACAGTGGGGCAATGGAGGACGTGTATAGAATAAAAAGAACGATGCCCATCGTGGAATTTCTTAGAGAGAGCGGGGCTAAAGTCATTTTGCTAAGTCATCTGAGCGAGGGTAAAAAAGGTACGCTTAAAACGGTCGCCGATTATCTCAATGATAAGTTTGATCTCAAAATAAAGTTTGTGGGAGGCAATAATTTAACGGCGGCGAAAAAGGCGTCTGTGGAGATGAATGACGGCGAGATAATTATGCTTGAAAACATAAGATTGTTTGACGGCGAGAAAGATAATTCGGAAAGTTTTGCCAAGGAGCTTGCTTCGCTTGCCGATCTGTATGTAAACGAAGCTTTCAGCGCGTCACATCGCCGACATGCTTCCATTGTCGGTTTGCCAAAGTTTTTGCCGTCTTTTATCGGTCCTCTTTTTGAAGAAGAGATTGAAAATTTAATAGGCGCGTTTAATCCGAATCATCCGTTTTTGCTTATTCTCGGCGGAGTAAAAGCTAAGAGCAAATTGGGAGTTCTGGACAGATTTCTTGATATTGCCAACAACATTTTCATAGGCGGTGCTTTGGCCAATATTTTTTTGAAAGCCAAGGGGGAAGACATAGGGAACTCCGTTTTTGACAAAGATGTTTTAGTGGAAAAATATTTGAATAATGAAAAAATAATTTTGCCGATTGATATGAAGCGGAAAGACGATAAAATATTGGATGCCGGCGAGAAAACAGTGGAGATTTTAACCGAACTTATAAAAAAAGAAAAATTTATTTTATGGAACGGGCCACTCGGCAATATTGAGGAAGATGGCTTTGATGCCGGCACCATGGCCGTGGCTAAGGCGATAGTGGCTTCTGAGGCTAAGTCGGTGATTGGCGGTGGCGATACCGTGGCGGTGGTAAATAAATTGGGAATTTTAGATAAATTTGATTTTGTCTCCACTGGTGGCGGCGCCATGCTTGAGTTTTTGGCTCACGGCACTCTGCCGGGCATAGAGGCGATTATGGTATACTAATATCCACGATGAAACAATGGATTCTAAGGGAAAATTTGCCGGAAAGCGTTTCGGCGGAGCTTAAAGATTTCTCTGATTTTGAGAGAAAATTTTTGTTTTACAGAGGGGTGGCAAAAGCCGAGGAGGCGGCTGTTTTTCTCAATCCTAATTACGAGAAAGGTCTTCATGATCCGTTCAAGATTCTTAATATGGAAAAAGCGGTTGCTAGAATCTTAAACGCCATGAAAAATAAGGAAAAGATAGTGGTGTTTGGCGATTATGACGCTGATGGAGTTTGCTCAACGGCGATTTTTACTGAATTTCTGAAAAAAGCGGAATATGAAAATTATCATGTTCATATTCCGGACAGGAATTTTGACGGCTACAGCTTAAACAACGCGGCGATAGAAGAATTTAAAAAGCTTGGAGCAAAACTGATAATAACTTTTGATTGCGGCATTACCGATAAAGCTGAGGTGGCAATGGCAAACAGTTTGGGGATAGACGTGATAATCACAGATCATCATTTGGTGGTGCCGGAAGTCTTGCCGGATGCTTTCACCATAATCAATTCCAAACAAGAGGAAGATAAATATCCATATAAATTTCTTTGTGGCGCCGGCGTGGCCTTTAAGCTGGTACGCGCGCTGATAATTCGCGGCGAAGAGAAAAAACTTTTTACCATCGCGCACGGGTGGGAGAAGTGGCTTTTGGATATCGTGGCCATCGCCACTGTGGCCGATATGGCTCCTCTTACAGGAGAGAACAGAGTGCTCGTCCGTTATGGCTTGATGGTGCTTGCCAAAACCAAAAGACCGGGGCTGAAATCTTTTTACAAAAAGTTTCGCGTGGATCAAAAAAATATTACCGAGAGCGATATAAGCTTTACCATAGCGCCCAGAATAAATGTGGCAAGCAGGATAGATCACGCCACTATAAGCTTTGATTTGCTTACCGCGGATTCGCCGGACGACGCCGATCGGCTTGCCGATAAACTGGATTCTTTGAATAAAGAAAGAAAAAGAATAACAGGCAAAGTGGTGGACTCTATTTTGGAAAAGTTTGAAGGCGTTAGCGAGTTTAATATTCTGGCTTGCGGAGACGAGAGTTGGCACCCAGGCGTGTTGGGGCTTGCCGCCAATAAACTGATGGAGAAATACAATAAACCGATTTTCTTGTGGGGGAGTGGCAACAGCGCGGAGTTTAAGGGATCGTGTCGCAGTGATGGAAGCGTTAATCTTGTGGAGTTGATGTCTTCGCTTGCCAAGGGCGTTCTTCTGGATTTTGGCGGGCATCATCTCGCCGGCGGTTTTTCTTTAAAAAAAGAAAAAACGGAAGAGTTTAAAAAAGAATTGGAAAATGCTTATAGCAAGGCGATAAAACAAGATACGAACAATGGAACGTTGCTTATAGACAGTGAATGGGATATTGATAAAATTGATTGGGACTTTTATTCAAAATTGGAAAAGCTTAGTCCGTTTGGGGTGGAAAATCCAAATCCCGTTTTCGGTTTTTATGATTTGGAAATCGGCGGAGTTAAAGAGTTTGGCAGCGGGGGCGGGCATCTGAATATTTCTTTCAGAAAAAAGAACGGTGAATATGTCTCGGCCATAAGCTTTTTTAAAAATGGAATACCGGATGATGTGGCGGATAGTTTGTTTGTCGGACAGAAAATAAATCTGGCGGCCACGATTGAGAAAAACACTTTTTTCTCAAAACCGGAATTGAGATTAAGAGTAATTGATGTTAAATTGAAACAATGAACAAGATGATAGTTTACACTGATGGCGGCTCAAGGGGAAATCCCGGGCCGGCGGGCATAGGGGTGGCAATAATGGATGAGGCGGGGAATCTTTCCAAGTCCTATTCAAAGTTTCTAGGCAGAAAAACAAACAACGAGGCGGAGTATGAAGCCGTGATTTTTGCTTTGGAAAAAATAAGATCCCTGTTTGGCAAAGAAAAATCAAAGAAAATGGAAGTGGATATGAGAATGGATAGCCAGCTGGTGGCCAGACAATTAAACGGCGAATACAAGATAGAAAACGAGAGGCTCGCTCCGCTGTTTATAAAAATTTGGAACCTTAAGTTGGATTTTAGCAAGGTGAATTTTACTCATGTGCCGAGAGAACAGAATAAGGAGGCGGACAGACTGGCCAACGAAGCGATGGACGGAGAAAATGAAAAACTATTTTATCAACTTTGAATTACGAAATAGTATTATTTGCGACGCCTTACGGAACCCGCTACTTTAATATATTTAAAATAAAAGCGGGCGAGTAGAGCAAATTTTCGTAGAAAATTATGCGAGCCGAGCAAATGATACTATTTCGTAATTCAAAGTATATGCAACAAAAATTTTCAGTCGTCATTCTTTCCGGTTTTGTCTCCGGTGTTTTTATAAGCTCTTTTATCAGTTTCGGCGAGGCGTTTGCCTCGCTTTTTATTTTTCTCGGGGCAGTCTTCTTTTTTCTGCATGGGATGAAAATAGGGAAGTTGTTTTTAATCGTGTCTTTAATCTTCGCGTCTTTCGGCTTTGGAATTTTGCGCTATGAGTATGCCGATAAAACTCCGGCATCTTATGGTGAGCTTGAAAAAATGGCGGGAGGAAAAGCCGATATAACAGGTGTTGTGATTGATGAGCCAAGCAAGAAGAGCAATTACACTGAGCTTGCCGTAAAGACAGGGGATTTGATAATTTTGGTTTACGCCAACCATTATCCGAAGTTTAATTACGGCGATAAAATAACACTAAAAGGAACTCTTGAAAAGCCTGAAAATTTCAACGAAAGTTTTGACTGGAAAAAATATCTGGCCAAGAGCGGCATTTATTTTGAAATGTTTTATCCGGAAGCGGAGCTTGTATCAAGTGGTAACGGTCATTGGCTCAAAAAGAGACTTTTTAGTTTTAAAGAAAATTTTTTGTCGGCAATCGCCGGAGTCATTTCGGAGCCGCATGCCGCTTTTCTGGGCGGACTTACCGTGGGAGCCAGAGATGCCATACCAAACTCGCTTAAAGAAGATTTTAACACCACCGGTATGACACATATCGTGGCTCTTTCCGGTTATAATGTTACCATTATCGCGGACAATATAATGAGAGCTTTTTCTTTCTTGCCGAGAATGTTCGGCATGGGCGCCGGCTCGCTAGGCATAGCGTTCTTTGCCATTATGACCGGCGCTTCAGCCACCACGGTGAGGGCTTCCGTGATGGCGCTTATGGCGGTGCTGGCCGGAGCCACGGGGAGAATCTATGCCGTAACTTGGGCGCTTTTTCTCGCCGGCTTTTTTATGATATTGCAAAATCCTAAAATTTTAAGATTTGACACTTCCTTTCAGTTATCTTTTGCGGCCACGTTGGGCTTAATTTATATATCTCCGATTATGAGTAAAAAACTTTGGTTTATGCCTAAAAAATTTAAAATAAGAGAAACGATTTCGGCTACTCTCTCCGCGCAGGTGGCGGTGCTTCCTTTGATTGTTTACAAAATCGGTTCAGTATCTTTGCTAAGTTTGTTTGTTAATCTGCTGGTTTTGCCGTTTATCCCGATTACTATGTTCTTTGGCTTTTTAACCGGCGCGATTGGCATGTTTAGCGCCTTCTTGAGCGTGCCGCTTGGCTGGATAAGTTACGTTTTTTTACAATACGAACTTTATGTAATAAAGTCTTTCGCGAAAATTCCTTACGCTTCGGTCGCCGCCTCGGGTTTCTCTGAAATTTTTTTGATCTTAAGTTACGCCATTATATTTCTTGCCATCCTTCATCTTCATAAAAAAGAAAAGTTGGCGGAACAAGAGTCTTGACAGGAGTCTTGATTTTTTCGTTATTTACCAAGCCCAAAACGCACCAAGGTTTAACCTTGGTGCGTTTTGGTATATTTTGTATTATTTAAGTATAATTTAGAAAAATGACTTCTTGGAAGAAAAATTTTAAATATTATTTTCTTATTTTGCTGGCGGCAGGGACATTTTTTATCTGGTACGCGGTTTTTATTGAAAGCAAGAGTATTTTAACGGTGGCTTTTCTGGATGTGGGGCAAGGTGACGCTATTTTCATAGAAGCGCCTGGTGGCAATCAGGTTTTAGTAGACGGTGGAAAAAACAGCTCGGTTTTAAGCGAGCTTTCCAAGGTGATGCCGTTTTATGACAGAACGATAGACTTAATAATCGCCACTCATCCGGACGCGGATCATATCGGCGGCTTGCCGGAAGTTTTGAATAATTATGAAGTAAAAGCGGTGATGGAATCCGGCAACTTGTCAGAATCCGCTTTTTATAAAGAACTTGAAAAGATGACGAAAAAAGAAAAAGCGGTAAGGCTATCGGCTCAAAAAGGCCAAAGAATAAGTCTGGGCGGCGGGGTTTATTTGGACATACTCTTTCCGGTGGGCGATGCCGGCAAGATGGAAAGCAACGCATCTTCCATTGTGGTCAAGCTTGTGTATGGCGGCAATTCTTTTCTTTTTACCGGTGATTCTCCTCGGGCGGTAGAGAATTATCTCGCCTCTGTTTACAAAGACAATCTTGACGTAGACGTGCTCAAGGTCGGTCATCACGGCTCTGATACTTCAAGCTCGGAGATGTTTACAGGTTATGCCAGTCCGGCTTACGCTATAATTTCCGCCGGCAAAGATAACAGTTACGGCCATCCGCACAAAGAAACGATTGATACCTTAAATAAATTCGGCGCCAAAATATTAGCCACCTATGAGCTGGGTACGATAATCTTTAGAAGCGACGGGGAGAAAATAAAGATTAAAAAATAGTTTTTATTCCAGAATACCGTCTAAGTTAACATCGTAGAGGATAGCGTCATTTACGTTTCTGTAGTTTGTTATCTCGCTATCGTTAAACCACAGAGAAATTTCTCTCTTGGCTTCTTCCACGCTCTCGGAACAATGGCATAAATTTCTTACCGCGCGAAAGTCAATATTGGAGATATTATAAGAATCAAGGGTATAGTCGCCTCTGATTGTTCCCACGTCCGAAGTTTTCGGCTCGGTGCCACCAACCAATTTCGTGACTACGGCTACCGCCTCATTGCCTTCCACCGCTATTGCCACGACAGGGCCGGCAGACATAAATGACACGAGACTGTCTATGATGCCTTTGCCGTAATCTATAGCGGATTTCTCCACCGGTTTGCCGGCGGCTTCAAGATTCTTTATCATTGTCTCGCCTTTGGCTTGGTACCACTCATCCGATTTTCCATAGTGTTTGATAAGCCTGTCTTTGTCCGGCACAAACATTTTAAGTCCGGCAATTTTAAGTCCGGAGCGTTCTATTCTGCCGATAATTTCTCCTATCAGAGATCTTTGAACACCGTCAGGTTTGATCATCATGTATGCCCTTTCTTTTTTTGGATGTATTTGCATTTTGTTATGCTCGGAAAGAGCTTTAAATTTATAAAAACAAGTATATGCTAGCAAATTGACTATCAAAAGTCCATTAAAAAACCGAAAAGCAAAAACGTCAAGAATACAAAATCGTTTTAATTTTGTTATAATAAGCATAGGTCGCCAGGAGTATAATTTTCTAGATCAAAGTTATCTCACAAGGGAGCCTTATATTTTATCAGCTCTTGAGCTGATAGTGCGGGCACCCACCTGGCGTTTGCGCTGGGAGAGTTAATCTCCGGCGACCGAAAGAAAAAGACTTGTAACAAGGTCTTTTTCTTTTTCTGAAAATAGGTTAAAATACATTTGCGATAAACGATGTTTTTTAATGGAAAACTTGGGAAGCTGACCGTCCTTTTTATTTTAGGTCTTTTTGTTTTACACGCGGTGGCCACTTATACCTCTTTGTATTGGAGAATACTGTGGTTTGACACACCCATGCATTTTCTCGGCGGTTTTGTGGTGGGGCTGGGAGCCGTATGGTGGATGTTTTTTCGTGATAAATTTTCACTGCCCAAAAATTTGCCATGGTTTTACTCTTTAATCTTAATTTTAGGCGTAGTGGCGCTTGTGGGCGTGCTTTGGGAGTTTTATGAGTTTGCGGTAGATAGATTTATCACCCGCAAAGAGTATATAAATCTTACTCAAGGAGGGATTATAGACAACATGAAAGATTTATTTATGGATTTGTCGGGAGGATTATTAGTTGTATTAGCATTTTTACATGAAAGAAAAAAACATATCGGAAAACAAGGTTAAAATTTACTTCCACGGAGCGTCCGGAGAAGTAACCGGTTCAAATTATTTATTGGAGCTGGAGGCCGGAGACGGCAAGAAAACCAAAGTCCTCATAGATTGCGGTCTTTATCAAGGTGGTAAAGTTTGCGAAGATAAAAACCGAGAACCTTTCCCTTATGATCCGGCTTCTCTTGACGCGGTAATCGTGACACACGCTCACTTGGACCATATCGGCAGGGTTCCAAAGCTGAAAAAAGACGGTTTTAAAGGCAAAATATATTCAACTTATCCGACTAAGGATTTTGCCAATCTTATGCTTACGGACAGTTTGGGCGTGCTTACTAAAGAGGCTGCGAGAGAAGGCCTTGAGCTGATATACGAAGAAAAGGACGTACAAGCGGCCATGGCGGCATGGGAGGCGAAAGAATACGAAGATGGTTTTACCATTGGCGGTTTAAGCTTCTTGCTTAGGGACGCGGGGCATATATTAGGCTCGGCCATTGTAGAGGTAAAGCTGGCCGAAAACGCGGATTCAAAAAAGATCGTCTTCAGCGGAGATCTTGGCAATTCTCCGGAGCCGCTTCTCAGAGAGACATCTCGCGTTAAAGATGCCAATTATCTTATAATAGAAAGCACTTACGGCGATCGCTTGCATGAGGATAGAGCCGAGTCTGATCTTAAGTTGGAGAGAATGATAGAAGACATTGTGGTGAAAAACGGCGTGCTTATGATTCCGGCTTTCTCGCTTGAACGCACTCAGAAAATTTTGTTTCAGATAAATAATCTCATTGAGAACGGAAGGATTCCAAAAATTCCAGTTTTCTTAGACAGCCCGCTTTCCATAAAAGCGACCATGGTGTACAAAGGATATTCAAAATATTACAACAACGACGTCAAAGAGATAATGCTTGAAGATGATGATCTCTTCAGTTTTACCGGTCTAGTCCAAACACTTGAAACGGAAGAGTCAAAAAGTATCGCGAACAAACCTTCTCCGAAGATTATCATCGCCGGCTCAGGTATGTTAAATGGCGGCAGAATTTTGCATCATGCCAAAAAATATTTGCCAGATAAAAATAATGTGTTGCTTTTGGTGAGCTATCAAGCGGCCGGATCACTCGGCCGACAGCTTCAGGAAGGCGCTAAGGCGGTAAGCATAATGGGGGAGACAGTGCCGGTTTTGGCCAAAGTGGCTGAGATGGGAGGGTATTCTTCGCACGCGGACGCGAACGGCTTGTTTAGCTTCGTGGATCACTCGGCCGACACCCTTCTAAAGATTTTTGTGGCTCATGGTGAGCTGAAGGCCGGTTCCTTTTTCGCGCAGAGATTGAAGGATTACGCCGGCTTGGACGCGACGGTGGTAAAATCCGGAGATTGCTTTGAAGTAGAGTTGTAGGCTTATTAAAATTTTTCTATTGAAAAGCAGAACAATCTCACAATAGGTGTGGTAGTTATCCACAGTTCCTCTTTTCATTTTATTTTTCCCTATGTTAAAATAATCTTAATGTGTCTGAAAGAAATATCGTCGCAAACAAAATCGAGAGAGAGAGAGAGAGAGGGAGAGAGAGAGTAAAAAACTCTCGTTCTAAAACTTTCTTCTTAACCGTCATTATCTTGTCGGTTATTTTGTTTACCTATCAACCCGCCCTCGCCGCCGAATCTTCTTCCAAACCAACATCCTTCATCTCCTACACCTACACTTTGGCCTCAGTCGGTTCTTTCTTCAGATCTTTTATCTTTTCAGATAAAAAAGAAGAAAATACCGACAAAGAGCAACCCACCTTCTCCTTCTCTTACACCAGAGAAGAAACAAACAAACTGATCAAGGAAGAAACAAAATCAGTCAAACAAGAAGTGGAAGATTTGGCCAACAAACTCAAACAAGTCAAACCAACATCCTTCATCTCCTACACCTTAGCCTCAGCCGGTTCTTTCTTCAGATCTTTTATCTTCTCAGATAAAAAAGAAGAAAATACCGACAAAGAGCAACCAACCTTCTCTTACACCAGAGAAGAAACAAACAAACTGGTCAAAGACGAAACGGAAAATATTAAAAAAGAATCCCAAGCTCTCAAGCAAGAACTCTCCAACCTCAAACAAGAAGTTACCAATCTGGATAGAACCCAAACCGTTATAAACCAGCCGGTGATAGAAAGAGTGGTTACTCAAGCTGCCCCAGCTTCGGGCCAGCCAAGCGAAGGCAAAGTAATCTACACCTACGACGCGAGCGTCATCACCCAAGACCAATTGGAAGAAAAACTCAACAATCTCAACACCTCTCTCTTAAACAGAATTTCTCAAACAGAAGCCCAAGCCAACACCCAAACCACCGCCGTCTACCGAGCCGTCTCTCTCACCAACAAAATAGACAATCTCTCCAACATCACCGTTAGTGGCGTTACCGGCTTAACCGACACGGACATTCCCAACGACATCACCGCTTCAAACTACTTACCCCTCTCTGGCGGCACAATGACCGGCACGTTAATTGGCGCAGCTTTAACCTTGTCCAGCCAAATTACTGTCTCCGGCAACGCCACTTCCACTCTGGCAGGCGACACAGACTTTGACTCCGGCACTCTCTATATTGACTCAATCAACAACAGAGTCGGCATCGCTTCCTCTTCTCCTTCGGAAACTCTCTCTGTAAATGGAGCGGCATATTTCTCTCAAATCTCCGCCCCATCAAACACCATTGATCGCCTCTACAACGATTCCGGCGACCTCTATTGGAACGGAAATCTTATTGGTTCCGCTTCTGTCGGCAATTGGACATCGCTTGACGGCAATGCCTATCGTTCATCAGGAAATGTCGGGATTGGAACGACGACACCTAGCTGGAAATTATCCGTAGCGGGCATCGGTTCTTTTGATAATTATGCCCGAGCTTCTTACTTTACGGCAACGAGTTCCACCGCTTCCACTTTCCCTTACGCGAGTACCACCGCTCTGACCGTTTCCGGTCCCGCTTACCTTGGCTCGCTTAACGGACCGCTTCAAGCCAACAATGGTCTGCGACCTCACCGAAGGCTCTAATCTTTTCTGGACAAATGACAGATTTGATACGAGATTATCCGCCACAACAACTTTGCCGAATTTAACCACGCTCGCCAATCTCGCCACTGTGGGAACAATCACCTCCGGCGCTTGGAGCGGCACAACAATAGCCGTGAACAAAGGCGGCACAGGCTTAACCTCCTACACTCTCGGCGATGTTCTTTACGCTTCAGGAACGGGAACTTTGGCGGGAACAACCACCGCCAATCTCAAAACCACCCTCGCTCTCAACAATGTGGAAAATACCGCTCTTTCCACTTGGGCGGGAACTTCCAATATCACAACCTTAGGCACGATAGGAACAGGCGTTTGGAACGCCACCACCATTGGAGTAAGTAAAGGAGGCACGGGAGCCACAACTTTCACCAATAATCGTCTTCTTACGGGCAATAGCACATCAGCTTTAGTAGATGAAGCCAATCTAACTTTTGACGGTTCACTGCTCACGGTAACGGGCAATGCAAGCACCACGCAGATAGGTTCAACGGGAAGCGCCTATTTTGCGACTACTGGAGGTAACGTCGGCATAGGGACGACGGCGCCGGGACAAAAATTAACTGTTGTGGGAGGCAATGAAAATGTTTTTACAACTAATATAACGAAAGCTGCCGGAGTTGATGCTCAAATAAATGGCGTTGGCAGCTTGGATGTTGCTTTTACAGGGGATGGGGCGGCGGGCGTTAACGGTGCTTACAGTTATTATGGCGCGAGAATAAACAATTCTTTTGTAAGTTCTGACAATACGGGAGTCGCCACTAACATTGGTTTACAAGTTGACGTGTCAGGCGGAGACAATAATTATGGGTTAATAGTAGGAAGCGGCAACGTCGGCATCGGGACGACTACGCCGGGGGCGAAATTACACACTCTCTCCACCACCGAACAACTGCGTCTTGGTTATGATGCTTCAAACTATTGGTCTTCAACAGTCGGTTCAACCGGCGGTTTGACTTTGGCTGGAACTGGAGCGGGCGGAGCTCTTTCATTAACTCCCACAGCGGGACAAAATTTGAATGTCAATCTTTCAGGAGCGGGCGATTTGGCGGTTAACACTAATCAGTTGTATGTGGATACGAGCACAGGCAACGTCGGCATCGGGACGACGACGCCTAGCTGGAAATTATCCGTAGCGGGCATCGGTTCTTTTGATAATTATGCCCGAGCTTCCTATTTTACGGCAACGAGTTCCACTGCTTCCACTTTCCCTTACGCGAGTACCACCGCTCTGACCGTTTCCGGTCCCGCTTACCTTGGCTCGCTTAACGGACCGCTTCAAGCCAACAATGGTCTGCAACACCACCGACCTCACCGAAGGTTCTAATCTGTTCTGGACAAATGACAGGTTTGACACAAGACTCTCTGCCACAACTACCTTGCCGAATCTCACCACTCTCGCCAATCTCGCCACCGTGGGAACAATCACCTCCGGAAATTGGAGCGGTTCAACAATAGCCGTAAACAAAGGCGGCACGGGCCAAACTTCCTTCGGTCAAGGCTGGCTCAATTCAGACGGAACAACCTTGTCCGCTTCTTCTTCTCCGACGGTTAATTATATTGTCGCCACATCAACCACAGCGACAAACACCTTTGCCGGCGGAATGTCTGTCGCTGGGACAGCGGGATTAACGGTTTTGCAGAATGGCAACGTTGGTATAGGCACGGCGACACCAGTGTCGAAGTTCGTGGTAAACGGAGGGGATGTGAAGTTAAATACAGATTATGCGATTGGAAATGTAAACCTAGTTCTTAATTCGAACAACTCTGCCCACTACTTGACTCTGACGAGCGGAGTCGGACAGCAACATATTACCGCAACCAACGGCGTCCTCATGCTCAATAGTACAGGCAATAGCGTCGCGATCGGCGCCGGATATCCGGCCGGAGGAAATCCCAATAAGCTTAATGTTTCAGGAGGATTATCGATCGGAGCCGGATATTTTTCCACCTCTGCTGTCGCACCCACGAATGGCGCTATCATTGAGGGCAACGTTGGCATCGGCACCACCTCGCCTTACGCCAAACTCAGCATAGTGGGGGAAACCGTCTCCTCTTACTTCACCGCCACTAGCACCACCGCCACTTCCACCTTCCCATATTTAAGAGTCACCACCAACTCTAATCTCGGCACCATCATCGGCGGTGTTTGGAACGGCACGACTATCGGCGACGCTTACCTCACCAAATCCGGCGATTGGACTGGCACCTTGGACGGTCAAGAAGGCAGTTACTATTCCAATGCCAACAATCTCACCAACTTCACGCTCTGGCTCAAGGCTCCACCAACAAATACTGGAGCAACACTCTTTTTGACAACAGATTATCTGCGACAACAACTTTGCCGAATTTAACTACCCTTTTAGGTTTAACCAACGCCACCACCACAGGCTTAACCGTTACAGGCAACGCCTACTTTCCCGGAAGCGGAATCTGGAACAGTTCAGGTAATGTAGGGATAGGGACGACGACGCCGGGAGCAAAATTAGATGTTAATGGCAATATATATTTAAATGGTAATATGGAAATTAGAAGAAGTTCAACAGGCGAAAATGCTCTTGAGTTTTATATCTATACCGATGGTGCATCACTAATTGATTCTTTAACTGGAAACTTGAATATTCGTGCGTCCGGGGGTAACAGTGTTAATTTTCCTAGTGATAACGTCGGCATCGGGACGACGACGCCGGGAGCGAAATTGCACACACTCTCCACTACGGAACAACTGCGTCTTGGTTATGATGCTTCAAACTATTGGTCTGGAACAGTCGGTTCCACTGGCGGTCTGACTTTGGCTGGAACTGGAGCGGGCGGTTCGCTTGCTCTCACGCCAACAGCCGGTCAAAACTTGAATGTTAATCTTTCGGGGGCGGGCGATTTGGCGGTGAATACCAATCAGTTATATGTGGATACGAGCACGGGCAACGTCGGCATCGGGACGACTAATCCGGGGGCGAAATTGGAATTGCAAACTGGTGCGGCTGATAGCTCTGGTGCAACAACAGGCTTGATTGTTGCAAATAACTACTCAAGGCAAGTTAACGACGCTGTTCAAATTTTGTTATCACCTACTCCTGGAAGTGGCAGCTATGGCGGTTATATGAGATTGACTAATACTCAAGCAACGCCAGCGGTTCTTAACCCACGCATCGGCTTTTACATAAACAACGATGGCATGTCGAGTGAATTGTTGAGCATAAAACACACAGGCAACGTCGGCATCGGGACGACGACGCCTTACGCTAAACTGTCGGTAGTAGGAGAGACAGTTTCCTCTTACTTCACCGCCACCACTTCCACCGCTTCCACTTTCCCTTACGCGAGTACCACCGCTCTGACCGTTTCCGGTTCCGCTTACCTCGGCTCGCTTAACGGACCGCTTCAAGCCAACAATGGTTTGGTCTCCGCCACCACTTCCGTCGGTTATGAGTACGGTGGCACAGGTTTGACCGTTGCTCCGTCCTTCGGCCAAATCTTGAGAGGAACAGGTTCCGGCTACGCTCTTGTCGCCACTTCAACATTAGGCATCAACACCACCGACCTCACCGAAGGTTCTAATCTTTTCTGGACCAACAACAGGTTTGACACAAGATTGTCCGCCACAACAACTTTGCCGAATTTAACTACTCTCTTAGGTTTAACCAACGCCACCACCACAGGCTTAACCGTTACAGGCAACGCCTACTTTCCCGGAAGCGGAATCTGGAACAGTTCGGGCAACGTCGGCATCGGGACGACGACGCCGGCTACGAAATTAAGCATTGCGCAAAGCGCAGATAGCAATGGTTTGAGAATTTATGGATATGATGATCAATCAGGGAAATACGGAGATATAAATATTGGAACAACAGGAGAATTAAACATTGATTCCACGAATCAAATTAATATTCTAGAAGAAGTATATTTGTTTGGCAGCTTTATTAATATTCAAAATAACAATCAAATTGGATTTGGAAATGGTAATGATTATAGCGTTGGATATCAGAGCAGCAGCGATAAGTTGTTTATTCAAGATGGAGCGATATTAGGAACAAATGTTAGATTGGCCATAGACAATACCGGCAACGTTGGTATCGGGACAACGGCACCAGGGAAGAAGTTACACGTAGTTGGAGCAGAAAGAGTAGATTATGCGGCAACGTCAGCAGATGATCTTAACATTGTGCTTTATGATACAACCGCTTATGCTGCTGGTGTTGGAGCGGGGATAAGTTTTGCTGGTGAGTATGATACAGGCGCGTATGAACAGTATGCCGCGATTAAGGGTCTTAAGGCTAATGCCACTATTAATGATAGAAAAGGGCAACTTGCTTTTTATACCTCCGCATCAAGCGGCGTTACTACCGAGAGAATGAGAATAGATGAACTCGGCAATGTCGGGATTGGGACGACGGCGCCGGGTTCTCCGTTAACAGTAAAAAATCCGTCGGGAGTAAATACAGCTTTTCAGATATGGAATAATGATTATGTTGGTGGTTCTGCTGGCAGTGGCATGTATATGGGGCTGGGTGCTACATCGGGTTCTACATATTTCCAGATTCAACCTTTCATGGTGGGCAATACTCAATATGGTAATTTGGTGTTGAACCCAGGCGGAGGCAACGTAGGCATAGGGACGACTTCGCCTTACGCCAAATTGTCAGTGGTCGGCGAAACCGTTTCTTCTTATTTCACTGCCACCTCCACCACCACCGCTTCCACTTTCCTCTACGCCTCCTCCACCGCTCTCACCATTTCCGGCAATTCCTACTTGGGCACGGTATCGTCGGGAACTTGGAATGGCAGCTTAATCGGCGACACTTATATAGACGATACCATCACTCTGACCAACCTTACTCAAATCACCAATCGAGCCATTACCGATACTACCGGCACATTGACTGTCGCCAGAGGCGGCACCGGCCAAACTTCCTTCGGTCAAGGCTGGCTTCATTCGGACGGCACAACACTTTCCGCCTCCACTTCGCCCACAGTCGCTTACTTCACCGCCACATCCACCACCGCCACATCTACTTTTGCGGGGGATATCAACATCGGCTCAACTTCCAACTGGTTCCAAAATGGTCAGAGGTTCTTGACTTCTTCCACTACAGACGCTGGCAACTTGACGATAGGGTATCAATCAGCGACAAACATTGATGCTAACGGAGGACTTGGCAACACGGGAGTAGGTTATCAAGCTTTGGGAAATGCTACTTCTACCGACTACAACACCGCTCTTGGTTACCAAGCTCTTTTGGGAGACGGAACTATTTCAAATGTAGGTTCCAGCACGGCGGTGGGGTATAAAGCGCTTAAAAACAACACCAGAGGTAATCAAAATACTGCGGTTGGTGCCGGTGCTCTTTATTCTAATACCACAGGAAATGTCAATGACGCCTTTGGGCATAGTGCTCTTTATTCTAATACCACAGGAGCGGTCAATGTCGCCTTTGGGCATATGGCTCTTTATTCTAATACCACAGGAACCTATAACACCGCAGTTGGAGACGGTGCCATGATGAGCCAAACCACAGCCGAAAGAAATACCGGTTTAGGTCTTAGCACTCTTGAAAGAAATACCACGGGTTCTTATAACGCCGCAGTTGGAGACGCTGTTCTATATAACAATAGTTCTGCCACCTCTACCACCGCCATAGGCTACAGAACTGCTTTTGGCCCATCCATCTACTCCAACCAAGGCGGAGTTTACCTCGGCTATCAATCTGGCTACTCCGCCGGCAACGCTTCCGACTACAACACCCTGCTGGGCTATCGAGCCGGGTATGGCGTTACTACCGGTTCTAACAACATAATACTTGGCACCGCCACTTCCAGCACGGGCGTGAACAACCTCACCACCGGTTCCCAGAACATCCTCATCGGCAACAACATCGGCTTGCCTTCCTCCACCGCTTCCGGCCAGCTCAACATCGGCAACTTAATTTTCGGCACCGGCATCACCGGCACAGGGACAACATTATCCGCCGGCAACATCGGTATCGGCACCACTTCCCCTTACGCCAAATTATCGGTAGTCGGCGAAACAGTCTCTTCCTACTTCACCGCCACTAGCACGACAGCGACATCCACCTTTGCCGGCGGAATGTCTGTCGCTGGGACAGCGGGATTAACGGTTTTGCAGAATGGCGACGTAGGTATAGGTGGGGTACCAAATTCGGGGGCGATGTTAACTATCGCACAAGATGCAGATTACAAGGGTTTGAGAATATATGGGTATGATGATAAATCAACGCAATACGGAAATATTTATGTTGGAGCAGCAGGCGAGTTTTCCATCGACTCCACAGCGCAAATTAATCTCAATAGAGAAACATATCTACTGGGTAGTTTTTTAAATATCAACAGTAACAAGCTACTTGGATTTGGGAATAGCAATGATTATACCATGGGATATCAGAGCAGCAGCGGCAAGCTTTTTTTGCAAGCGGGGCCAACAATAGGAACAAATGTGCGCTTAGCTATAGACACCACCGGCAACGTCGGCATCGGCACCACTTCGCCTTACGCCAAACTCAGCATAGTGGGGGAAACAGTCTCCTCTTACTTCACCGCCACTAGCACCACCGCCACCTCTACTTTTGCTGGCGGTATGTCTGTTGCCGGCTCATCGGGACTCACTGTCTTGCAGAATGGGAATGTGGGGGTGGGGACGACGACGCCGAGTAATGCCTTCCAAATAGTGAGGGCTAATGAGGCTGGTCTTTTACTTAAATCGGGAGGTTCAGAAATTAAATTTTCAGCTCATAGTCAATATGGTAGGGCAATGAGACTTGAATTTTTTGATACAGCTTCTAGAAAATGGTGGCTTGGGATGGATAATGCGGGGGCACTTGTAGATGATTTTATAATTGCTCAAGTAGTCAATCCAGCAGCGCCAGAGTTTATTATTAAAACATCTGGCAATATTGGTATCGGCACCACTTCGCCTTGGTCGCTCCTTTCTCTCAAGGGTTCGTCCGGAGCGCAGATGACTATCGCTCAAGCGGACACCAACTACACTCAATTGACAGTGGACGCTTCCGGTAATCTCACCTTCACTCCGTCCGGTTCCACTATCACCATACCCGACGACAATCTCAAAGTCTGCGCCGGAGACGCTTGCCAGACCACCGCCCTCAATTCCGGCAACGGCAATCTCACTGTGGAAAACAACATAGAAATCGGCGGAAGTTACAACCGCACCTGCGCCACCGGCTACATTTGGGTGCCCGGCTCCGCCAAATTCGGCACTCTGCCCGGCTTCTGCGTTATGAAATACGAAGCCAAAAACGACGGTTCGGGCAACGCCGTCTCCACCGCCACCGGCGGTCCGTATGTCTCTATAGACCAGCCTACCTCTATAACAAAATGCGAAGCCATAGGACTTGGCTACCACCTCATCTCCGAATCGGAATGGATGACCATTGCCGAAAACATCGCCCAAACGCCGATAAACGATATGGACGATGACGCCGGACTTCAGCTCGCCACCGGGCACTCCGACAACGCTCCCGCTTCCGCTCTCGCCGCCACTTCCGCTTCCGACCCCGTCGTCTCCGGCTGCAACCTTTCCGCCACGATGGAAAACGCCGCCAACGCTTACTCCGCCTCCTCCTGCGAAATCCAAGGCGACGGCTCTTACGGAGGAGATGATACCGACAAAGGTTTTTATGGCACCAGCCAAGCCTGGGCGACCACCGGCTATTCTTCCGGCGCCGCCAACAAAGCCCAGCTCCGCACTCATATCCTCTCCAACGGCAATGTCATCTGGGACATCGCCGGCAATGTCTTTGAATGGACGGACGCCTATGTGAACGGGACGGCGGAGAAACCGGCGTCTGCCACGGACGCTTGGCAGGATTTCAGCGCCATCACTAATTATATAACTCTTAATTACGCCCGTCCCCAAAATCCTTCTTGGTCATCCGCCAATGGCATAGGCCAGTATTACGGAGGTACCTCCGCCGGCCAGCGCGGATTCCTCCGCGGCGGCCGCTGGCTCAGTGGCGCGGGTGGCGGGGTTTTCGCGCTGTACTTGGGCGATGCCCCCTCCAACGCGGACACGTACATCGGTTTCCGCTGTTCCCGGTAGTTCTGTAGAAATCTGAAATTTGGTATCTGAAAATCTAATAATTTTATAAAAAACTATTTTTAATGTGCTTAAAGATTTAAAAATTTTTGAAAAAACATACGAATTGATTTTGTGGCTGTATCTAGAGAAAGATGATTTTTGGAAAACAAAAATTCCTTTCTCCGGTAAGTAGGCTTCGGTTAAATTAAAAGTTATAAAAAGTCCACAAAGATTGATAGTCAGAAAGATTTGCTGTAATATGGTAAATATGAATATATTGATTGAAAAATTAAACAAAATAAAGCCTCAAAAAATAGGAAAGGAGCCTTTTGTTATTTTATCGTTGGAAGACTTTGAGAAAATGAGAGAGGATCTT
>LBYH01000009.1:32064-43676 GCA_000996035.1 Parcubacteria group bacterium GW2011_GWA2_40_143
CAACGCGCGCCACTGGAATTTTCTGAAAAATTAACTGATTCCAAGTTCGGACAATGGCGTTATAGAGTAGGCGATTATCGGATTTTATTTGATATAAACGGCGATAAAATTATCATTCTTAAAATAGGACACAGAAAAAATATTTATTAATGGTCGGACAAAACAAAATGACGCGGGAAAAACTTAACGCACCCATCACTTCATGGACGGCTTACGCAAGGTTTGGCAATTCTTGGAGGTTGAGGAAAAAATTGGGTATCAATTTGGCCTGAGTTTGATATAATAGAATTATGTTAGATAAAGAAATCATCACAACTAAAATAGCGATTTTTCGGAAGAAGAGATATGGCAAAAGAACATAACTATGCGTTTATAGATGGTCAGAATTTGTATTTAGGCGTTACATCGCTGAATTGGCATTTTGATTATAAACGCTTCCGCATATATCTCAAAGAAAAATACGGCGTATCAAAAGCTTTTTTATTTATCGGTTATTTGAGTAAATACGCTAAATCAAAAGTGGATTATTTAGACAAAGCAAAGGATAAATTGAAAAAGCACCCCTAGGGACGGAACCCTTCGGCGTGCTTTTTCATAACAATACCTTAAGCATATATGAGAGAAAAACAATGTCAAGCAAAATTATTAACAGTCTAATTTTTAACCTTTTATGCAAAAAATCATTCGCTTCATCAAATACAACCACTTGGAGGCGAGGCCTCCAAGTGGTTTTTATTTTTAAATCTTATATAATAACATTATGGAAAATAACCAAAAAAACGAAGTTAAGCATCCTCATCTTAAAATTAAAATATGCGTCTCCGGCGCGGCTGAGACGGGGCATTGCGGCATAGACGCTTTGGAAGTGGGTAAAACTCTCGGCAGAGAAATAGCCGCGCAAGGAGCAGTGCTTACCACCGGAGCCACCACCGGTTTTCCTCTCTGGGCGGCCATGGGCGCCAAAGAAGAAGGCGGTATTTCCATAGGAGTTTCTCCGGCTAATTCTGAAAAAGAGCATGTGGAGAAATACGCCCTGCCGCTTGAATATATGGATCTTATAATGTACACCGGTCAGGGTTACCCAGGTAGAGATATTTTGCTTACCAGAACCAGCGATGCCATTATCATAGGATGCGGCAGAATCGGTACTTTGCACGAATTTACTGTTGCTTTTGAAGACGATAAACCCATAGGTGTTCTGGAAGGAGATTGGGAAACGGACGAAATAATCAAAAAAATCATTGAAGAAGGTCATCGCGGAAATGGAAAAATAATCTATGAATCTGATCCGAAAAAATTAGTGGAAAAAATATTAAAAGCGGTGGATGAAGAAAAAATAAAAACTCATAAATGCTCGGGCTGTATTTAAAGGGAGTGGGAATACTTACCGGCCTTATCATCGGTGCCGGCGTTTTCGCCCTGCCTTACGCTTTCGCCAAAGCAGGGCTTTTCTGGGGGCTTATTCATTTACTGGTAGGATTTCTTGTCATTTTATTGCTTCACAAATGGTACGGAGAGGTGGCCTATTACACAAAAGGCGCTCGTCGTCTTACCGGTTACGCCCAAATTTATCTTGGCAATAAAGCCAAGTTTATCGCTCTTATCATCACGATAGGTTCATATTATGGCTCTATGTTGGTTTATGGGCTTCTGGGTGGAAAATTTTTGACCAACTTTTTTGATTTCTTCAATGGTTATACGGAGCAGCTTTTAACGATAGCTTTTTTTGGAGCGGGCGCGCTTCTTTCTCTTTTTAACATAAAAAGAATAGGCAATATAAGTTTTTATCTTACGGCTCCATTGATCGGCTTTATTTTTTATTTTATCTACATTGCCGCTCCAAACATCAGTCTTGATAATTTTCTAACTCAGCCTGACTGGCTCTATAATGCTGATTGGTTTCTGCCTTACGGAGTATGGCTGTTTTCCTTGAGTGGATTTGCCGCTTTGCCGGAAGTAAGGGATTTGTTTGAAAAAACTTCCCTTGCCAAATTCAAAAAAGTGATTTCAATAAGCCTGTTTCTGTCCGCTATCTTTTATTTATTGTTTATCTTTGTCGTTCTTGGCTCAAGCGGCAGTTTGGTAACGGAGGATGCCTTATCCGGAGCGGCGAGAGTGCTCGGCGCCAAAGCGCTCACCATTGGCTCGCTCATAGGTTTCTTCGCCGTCTTTACTTCCTACCTTGCCTTATTGGTTAGCCTGAAGAATATATTTCGTTTTGATTACAAAGCGCCATTTGCTCTATCATGGCTCATATCTTTCTTGCCGCCTATCGCCATGTATTTAGTTGGAATAAACGAGCTTATAACCATCTTGAGTATCGTGGGTACTGTTGGCATGGGAGTATTGGGAGTTTTCATAATCTTCATGCGTTATAGCATGGTAAGAACCCTTAAGAATGGAGATAAAAACGATGTGGTAAAAGAGATAAGAACAGATGCCATAAAATTCAATCCACTGCTTGAAGGAGCCGTCTTAGTCGGACTCATATCGGCGATTGTTTACGACCTCTGGACTATATTTACATAATAAACCATCAATGACCGCTAAAAACAAAAAACACCTCCGAAGAGATGTTTTTCGGCGAATCCATCTTGGAGCGGGACCGCGGATTGCCACCTAATACAAAACAGTATAAAGGATTGAAAAGTTTTGTCAATAGCTTGTTTGGCAAGTATGTGGATAACAAAAATATCCTGGACCTAGGGGGAATCGAACCCCCGGAACCGCTGGTGGCAACCCGCGATCCGCGCCAAGCTAGGCCCAGGACAAATACAGTATATCATAATAACAATTTCCAATGACCAATTATCAAACAAATTGAAAATTAAAAAAGTTGGACCGTTTTAAGCCTGCCTGTCCGGTAAGCAGCCTGCAGTTCTGAGTTTTGAGATAGAATTAAAAAGCTGGACAGTTTTGTTTTTTTGTTTTCGTGATTGCTTTTTTTGAGTTATCCACAGCTTTTGATAGCCTGTTTTTGCCTATTTTAGGTTAAAATAAGAAGACAGTGAAGAATAGTATTATAAGCTTTAGTTTTAATTAAAAAATGATAAAAACCAGCGCGATAGCGTCAAAGGCCACGGAATTTGTTAAAAAAATACAGAAAAGAGACGGTCATCTGGAGGAATTTGATTTAAGAAGAATCGCCAATGCCATTTATAAAGCGATGTTGGCTTCAGGAGAAGGCAGTGAAATAGAAGCGAGCATGATTGCCAACAAAGTCTTTGCCGATTTGGTGAGAATTTCCAAAAAATACAAAAATTTCGTACCCACGGTGGAAGGCGTGCAAGATTCGGTAGAAAAGGAACTTATCCTCGGTGAATATATTAAAACATCCAAAGCTTATATTTTATACAGAAGCAAAAAAGCCGAATTGAGAGAAAAAGGTTACGTGGTGCCGGAGAAGGTGCATAAACTCGCGCAAGAAAGCAAAAAATATTTTAAAAATTCCTTGGCTGAGTTTATCTATTATCGGTCATATTCCAAATGGATAGAGGAAGAAGGCAGGCGAGAGACGTGGATAGAGACCGTGGATAGATATATGGCCTTCATGAGAGAGAATCTCGGCGACAAGCTTAAGGAATCGGAATATGGCGAAATAAGGGAATATATTTTAAATCTAAAAACAATGCCTTCCATGAGGCTTATGTGGAGCGCCGGCGCGGCTGCCAGGGAGTCCAACGTAACAGGTTATAATTGCTCTTTTATCGCGCCATCCAAACTTCAAGATCTTGGTGAGATTATGTATCTTTCTATGTGCGGCACGGGCGTAGGCTTCTCGGTGGAAAGTCATACTGCTCAGAAATTCCCACTTATAAAAAGACAAACAGGCAAAAAGAGAAAGACGCACGTCGTGGCGGACAGTAAAATCGGCTGGGTGGAAGCTTTTGTTTTCGGCCTTAAAACATGGTTTGCCGGAGAGGATGTGGAGTTTGATTATTCCAAGGTACGGCCGATGGGCGCCAAACTTAAAACTATGGGCGGCAAAGCCTCAGGCCCCGGACCGCTTATGGATTTAATGCGTTTTTCCAGAGAGAAAATACTTAAAAAACAGGGGAAGAGATTAAATAATCTTGATTTGCATGATGTTATTTGCAAAATAGGCGAAATCGTGGTGGCCGGCGGCGTGAGAAGGAGCGCTCTTATCTCGCTCTCCGATCTTGATGATAAAGAAATGCGAGATGCCAAGAAAGGCCAATTTTATCTTTCTGAAGGGCAAAGAAGCATGGCAAATAACTCAGCCGTGTATTTGGAAAAGCCGAATGGCAGTGAATTCTTCAGTGAGTGGTTGGCGTTAATAGAAAGCCGATCCGGCGAAAGAGGAATCTTTAACCGCGGCGGATTGGAGAAGCAACTGCCGGAAAGAAGATGGAAAACTCTTGGCAAGCATAAAGATACCACCGGTACCAACCCTTGCGGCGAGATAATTTTAAGATCAAAGCAATTTTGCAATCTCACGGAAGTGGTGGCCAGACACGAAGATACGGAAAAAACTCTTTTGGAAAAGATAAGGATTGCCACTATCATTGGCACCTATCAATCAACTCTTACCAATTTTAAATATCTTTCCAGCGAATGGAAAAAAAATTGCGAAGAAGAAAGACTCCTCGGCGTGTCTATAACCGGTCAGTGGGATTCTCCCTCAGCCAGAAAGCCGGAGATTTTGAGTAAGCTTAGGGAAGAAGCGCTTAAGGTAAATAAAGAATATGCCAAAAGGTTCAAGATAAATCCGTCCACTTGCATTACCTGTGTCAAACCTTCCGGTACCGTTTCTCAGCTCGTGGATTCGGCGTCTGGTATGCACCCGAGACATTCTCAGTACTACATAAGAAGAGTCAGAATATCAACCACCGATTCTCTTTTTAAGATGCTCAAGGACCAAGGCGTACCGTATCATCCGGAAGTGGGGCAGACGATGGATGGCGCCAATACGTACGTGATAGAATTTCCGGTAAAGTCGCCGGACAAGTCCGTTTTTAGAGATGATATGAGCGCTATAGAGCAGCTTGAGTACTGGAAAAACGTAAAAATGAATTTCACCGAGCACAATCCTTCCACTACGGTATCGGTTGGCGAGAGCGAATGGGTTGGCGTGGCTAACTGGATATATGAGAATTGGGATTACATTGGCGGTTTGTCTTTTTTGCCAAGAGAGGATCATGTGTACAAGTTGGCGCCATACGAGGAGATAGACGAGAAAACTTACAAAGAGATGATGAAGCGCTTTGAAGGTTTGGATTATTCCAAAATAATGACCTACGAAAGAGAAGATGAGACGAAAGGCTCCAAAGAGCTGGCTTGTGTCTCCGGCGTGTGCGAAATGTAGTTATTATACTACATACCGGACGGCGGAGGAAGGCAAGCTTCCTTCGTAAAAACGCACCAAGGTTAAACCTTGGTGCGTTTTAGTTAGTTGGCTGTTGCCGCGATCTGCTTGAAGATTTCAGGATTATTTTCGGCCAGTTGAGAGAGAACCTTTCTGTCTAAACCGATTTCCTCCTTTTTAAGTTTGCCCATGAGCTTGCTGTAAGATATGCCATTTTCTCTTGAGGCGGCGTTAATCTTAATTTGCATCTTGGCGCGCATTACTCTCTTTTTCTTCCTTCTGTGAGCGAAAGCGTAAGCGCCGGCGTGAGCGATGGCGTCTTTCGCCATTCTCTCTTTGGACTTGCGGCCATGCCTGTAACCCTTAACCATCTTAAGGACGTTTTTTCTTCTTTTGTTTGCTATTGTTCCTCGTTTGACTCTGGTCATGCTAGTTTAAAAACTTCTAATTACTTGGTAAAAATCTGCTTATGTTCTTACTGCTAAGAGTAAAGCTTCTGGTCTTTTTCTTGGCGAGTTGTTTGCTTCTTGATTCTTTGGCATTGAAGTGATTTTGACCTGATTTTCTGGAAAGAACCTTGCCTTTTTTGGTAAGTTTTAGCCTCTTGCTGTATGATTTATTTGTTTTGAATTTCATTTTCATTGCTTTTATGATGTTTTTTCTATTATCGCCATTATGCCTCGGGGGCTTTTTTTAGGCCCGTCAGCTACTTTGTGTTTTTCGCTTATAAGGTGCAAAATCCTGCTCAAGCGTTCTTCCAAAAAGCCCTTTTCCAAATACTTTGTTCTGCCTTTAAGACGCATTTCCACTCTAACTCGGTTGCCATCCTTTAGGAAATCGTCTATCCTTTTGGCCTTCATCTCAAGATCGTGGGACGAAGTGCCGATGCCTATTTGAATTGACTTCAACTCCACTTCTTTGGCATTTTTGGCCGATTCTTTCTGTTTTTTCTTTTGTTGGTAAAGATATTTGCCAAGATCCATTATCTTTGCTATTGGCGGGTTTGTGGTGGGTGATATCTCTATAAGATCCAGTTCTTGTTCTCTGGCTATCTTGATGGCTTCAGACGTGGTTAAAACGCCTAAATTGCCACCATCGTTACCTATCACTCTCAATTCCGGGGCGGTTATTTGATTGTTTATCCTTGGCTTTTTAATAATCTCTATTCTACTTGTTTTTAATAATTTGTAAAGCGAAACGCTAGATTGTTCAACATTGGAGGTTGAACAATTTTTTAACCCTCATTTCCATTTAGAAGGAAATACCCCACGCTTCAAACATGGCTTCGGTGGAAAGGACTCTGCCTAGTGTCTCAATTTGACCGGCTTTTACGAAGGTGGGTATGCCCAATATGCAATTATTCTTGGTGGAGACGGCAATACCGCCGGAATTGCCAAATTCTATCTTGGCCGATGTTACATAATAGTCGCCTTCGTGACCGGAGACAATGCCTTCCGTGGCTGTTATGTCGTTGATGGTGCCGATTGACGGGTAACCCAAGATGGCCATCTTCTCTCCTATGTCGGCGTTATATTGGCAAAATATCTCTTTTTCCGAGCTTATCGTTGCCGAAAGTTGTGAGTTGGAATCCTTTATCTCAATAAGACCCATGTCCACCGAGCTGAAAGTTTTATAGCTCCCATAGACAAACGGCGCCTGAAAGGTTTTATCATTTTCCGGCAATTTGATGGAACAGGTTGAAGGAGGCTGGCCATTGTCGTCCAAGAAAACGTGTTTGTTGGTAAGAGTCCATATCCCGCCGTATACGGAAGCATCTTCGCCAAACACAAAGCCGGAGCCGTTTTTAATAAGACGCATTAGGCCGTTTGAATATTGCCACTGGCAAACTATGCGGGCCACTCTCGGTCGCCATTCTTTCACCACAATGCTTGTTTCGTTTGAGAGGCCGGAAATTTTATCCTCTATTTCCAATATTTTTCTCTGAGAATTTTCTTCTTTTATTTTTGTCTCATTTTCAGAATCGTTTATTTTGTCTTCAATTTTCTGAGCGCTGATTATGAGTTTGGTGGTGGAGAGTCTGGTTTCCTCGTCTTTTTGCTTAAGCAAATCAATTTCTTTTTTTATCTCGTTTAAAGAATTTTGCTGGGCGATAAGAATATTTTGAATCTGATTTTCTTTTTGAGCTTTTTTGGAAGAATATTCGTTATATTTTTCCGCCGCTAACGCGTAAAACCCGCCCGCCACAATGGCCGAGAGCGAGAATATTATAACAGGTGAAGATAAACGAATCCCTTTAATCATTTATGGAGATGGGCGGAATCGAACCGCCGTGCAAAAAGTTTTTTAAATTAAATCTACGAGAGTAGGATGCTTGTTTTTTCTCGGACGCGGGGTGTTAAGCAAACAAAACCCCCGAATCTAAAGTTTCTTTAATTTCAAGATTTTGGCGAAACGGCAAAATCTCTATCCCGATGTTTGACGCCCCGTCTCGCTTATCGGGAATGGGCGAGGGAGACGCTGTTTATAAGCGGCTTAAGCCAAAGCGAAAGCCGGAACAGGTGTGTTGAATAAGTTTTTTACAGTTATTCGTTTTTCCGGAAGTTTAAAGAGATTCTGGAAAACTCTTCTCGCATAATTTAAAAGTGCTTCTTGTCTAGGCCGATCATCCCCTGAGTTCAAAATAATAGCATGAAATTACTAAAAATGTCAAACTTGATGTTATAATTTAATATGATATAATCATATTATTAATAAATAATAAATAAAACAAATGAGTACTTTATCAGTTCCATTAAACAAAGACCTTGAGGAAATAGTGATTTCTATGGTTAAAAGCGGGTTTGCCCATAATAAGGCTGAGGTTGTGCGCAAGGCGCTTATTAGGCTTGCTGAAGAAGAAGCCATAAACGAAGTTTTGAGGGCGGAAAAAGAGCTGGCGGATGGTAAGATAATGAAAGGTGATTTAAGAGAGATAATCGCCAAAATGCCTTAATGTTATGAAGATTTCTTTTTTGCCGTCATTTACAAAAAAGTTTAAAAAATTAGAAAAATCTTTGCAGGAAGAAGCCCTTGAAAAAATAGAATTTTTTAAAGATCCTAAAAATCATAAACAACTTAAAGTCCATAAGCTTCATGGCGAGCTAGCCGGCAGATACAGTTTTTCCGTCAATTACAAATTCAGAATAGTTTTTGTTTATTTGTCTAAAAGCGAAGCCGTATTGCTTGCCATTGGCGATCATGAGATTTACGATAAATAATTTTGTCATTATCCCTTCATCAATCTCCTTATATTCTTTTCCGTTTCTCTTTTCTTAATTTTGTCGCGTTTTTCGTATTTCTTTTTGCCGCGAGCAAGACCGATTTCCAGTTTTATTTTTCTGCCTTTGCTGTGAATATTGATTGGCACGAGAGTGAAGCCTCTTTCATGCGTCTTGCCTATGAAATATTTTATCTCCTTTTTAGTAAGGAGAATTTTGATGGTTCTTTGCGGGTCGTATTCGGACGACACATTTTTTGGCTGAGCGGGGGATACAGTGTGACCGATCAAAAAAGCTTCTCCTCCTCGCATTATAACCCTTGATCCTGAGAGAGAAATCTTCTTACTTCTTATGGATTTTACCTCCCAACCGAGCAATTCCAAACCGGCTTCTGTTTTTTCCAGAATCTCATAATCAAAATAAACTCTTTTGTTTTCCGCGAAGACGGGCATGCCTTCATATTATACTTGATTTATAACAGCTTCAATAGTATAATTTTCAAACCTATGAAGATGAAACCGGTCAAAAAATTTTCCTTTTCCAAGAATGTTGTTACCATTCTGCTTGTCTTTATGATAATGGCGGCCGTTTCTTCCATGTTGTCCGGACAATTCAGCCAGATCAGAGAGATACCCGTGTCTGAACTCGTGTCTGAAATAAAAGCCGGCAATGTAAAAAGCATAAAAGTGGAAGGTAGCAAGCTGAAAGTAACCTTGAATGATGATTCTGTTGCTGTGTCTAAAAAGGAAGATGAAGCGGCGCTCTCTCAGACTCTTTCCAATTACGGTGTTTCCGCGGAAGATTTGGCTAAAATAAGCTTGGATGTAAAAGGCCCGTCCGGTTTTGGTTTCTGGCTTGGAGCCACGCTGCCGTTTATCTTGCCATTGCTTATCATCGTGTTCTTTTTTTGGATGGCTACACGGCAAGTAAAAGGCGCTAATTTGCAATCGTTCAGTTTCGGCAAAACGCAGGCCAGAATGATCAGCCCTGACGACAAAAAAGAAAAAGTAACCTTCAAAGATGTCGCCGGCATTTCGGATGTAAAAGAAGAATTAAACGAGATAGTGGAATTTCTTAAATATCCGAAGAAGTTTATAGACATCGGCGCTCGCATCCCCAAGGGCGTGCTTCTTATGGGGCCGCCGGGCAGTGGCAAAACTCTTTTGGCGAGAGCGGTGGCCGGCGAGGCGGGCGTGCCGTTCTTTCATCTTTCCGGTTCTGAATTCGTGGAAATGTTTGTGGGCGTGGGCGCCAGCAGGGTGAGGGACTTGTTTAAAGTTGCCAAAAGCAACGCTCCGGCCATAATTTTCATAGACGAGATAGACGCGGTAGGCAGACACAGAGGCAGTGGTGTAGGCGGCGGGCATGATGAGCGAGAACAAACTCTTAATCAAATATTGGTGGAAATGGACGGTTTTGAACCTCACGAGAAAGTGATTGTCTTGGCGGCCACTAATCGTCCGGATGTGCTTGATCCGGCTCTTTTAAGACCCGGCCGCTTTGATAGGCGAGTAACGCTTGATTTGCCGGATGTGAAAGAAAGAGAGGAAATACTTGATATTCACTCAAAAGGCAAACCTTTCGCCGAAGATGTAAAACTCAAAGTGATAGCTGAGAGAACCCCCGGTTTCTCCGGAGCGGATTTGCAAAATCTTATGAACGAGGGAGCGATTCTCGCCGCCAGAGACGGCAGGAAGAAGATAAGTCAGTATGATCTCATAAGATCAATAGAGAAAGTGATGCTTGGTCCGGAGAGGAAGAGCCATTTGCTTACCAAAGAAGAAAAAAAAATAACGGCATATCACGAGGCCGGCCACGCGCTGGTATCTTCCGTTTTGCCTCACGCCGATCCGGTGCATAAGGTGTCGGTGGTGTCTCGCGGCCGAGCCGCCGGTTATACGCTTAAATTGCCGGTGGAAGAAAGACATCTATACACCAAGGCGCATTTCTTGGATGAGATAGCGGTGGCGATGGGGGGCTATACGGCGGAGAAAATAATTTTCGGCGATATCACTACTGGCGCTTCAAATGATCTTAAGTATGCTACGGAAGTGGCTAGAAGTTTGGTGGTTCGCTACGGCATGTCGGATAAGATAGGACCGGTTGCTTGGGGCGGCAGATATGAACCGATATTTTTGGGCAAAGATTTTTCTTCAGAAAAAGATTACTCCGAATCGGTGGCTAAGGAGATAGACGCCGAGATTACCAGGATTATGGGTGAAGGTCAGAAAAAAGCCGAAGAAAATATTATAAAATATAGACAAGTTTTAGATGAGATAGCCAACGTGCTTATAGAAAAAGAAACGATTGAAAATGACGAATTTGATGCTATAATCTCAAAACATGGCATAAGACCGAAAAAGGGAGAGAAAGAAGCGGTTCAATTGTAAATTGATTTAGCGCGCGCATAGCTCAGCTTGCCCCGCCTAGAGCAGGCGGGGTGAAGTAGAGCGCGGAGCTTATAAAAACAAGTGAAGAATTGAGAGACAATGTGAGCGCGCATAGCTCAGTTGGTAGAGCGCGGAGCTTATACCTCCGTGGTCCTAGGTTCGAGTCCTAGTGCGCGCATTTTAGATAAAGAAAAAAACCCTATTTATTAAACGAATGTGGAAAGTGTGGAAATAAAATTCGTTTATATAAATAGGGCTATATGGTCGTGGGCGCTTGCAGGCGTAACGTCTTTCTTAAAAAGCAAAGACTAGCATAAGGCAAGGCGCCCACGTTAGTTTATAGGCGAAACGAGCGGGAAGGAAAAAGGAGATAATCCTTCATCTATATAATAATAAACTCGTTTCGCCATACCAAGAAAGGGGGCACTTATCTTGGGGGATGTTAAAAGAACTAATTTCTTAAAGGTTAGCTTTATTATTTATCTTTGTCAAGTATTTTGATTTTTACTCAAAATGGATTTTTTTGCCTTGTTCGTTAATTTTGGCAAGAAGCAGCGGATGGTTGGCTAATTTCGGGTCATTTTTAATAATCTCTTGAGATTCTTCTCTGGCCGCTTCCACCATTTTTATGTTTTTAAGCGCGTCCATACCCACATCGGATATGCCCCATTGCTTGCC
>LBYH01000010.1 GCA_000996035.1 Parcubacteria group bacterium GW2011_GWA2_40_143
TATGAAAAAAGATAAGTCTTTTTTATATACTTTTGAAAATTCCTTGAGTTGCGTAATATCAAGTCGTCTTTGTCCTGCTTCAATTTTTGAGATATGAGGCTGGGTTTTACCGAGTAGCTTCGCTACGTCAGCTTGATCCAAACCTGCCTCAAGGCGAGCTTTCTTAAGTTGTTCTACGGTATATTTATGGTCTTTTGAAAAAATTGCCTTTGTCATTATCTATATAATAGTATTCCGTTGTGTTATATTCCAAGTTATGAATTGTGCCTCCACCAGGATTTGAACCTGGGACCGTCTCCTTAAAAGGGAGCTGCTCTACCAACTGAGCTATGAAGGCATAAAAAAAATTACAGAGGCAAGTCAAAAGAGAAAATACCCGGGCCGAGCAAGAAAATTGCGATGGCAATTGTTGCCATAAATGCAGTAAGCATTTTGGATTCCGGCGCGATATTTGCCATGCTTGTTTTTGATTTTAAAATTTTAATGAGCGCGAGTAATGCCATTATTCCCAATGCCGCCGCCTGAGTAAAGAGTCCCAAGACGAGAAGCGCGCCTGAAGCTAACATTATGCCGCCAATAGTTTTTGAAAGCAGGGAGCTTGTTTCGCCAAATCCTTTTGCGCCATACTTAATGAAAGCGACAGCCAAAACAATTCTTAATAAAAAAGGCGCTATAAGAGCGTAGCTGTAGAATTCAGGAAAAAGACTTGGCATGAAAGTAATATAACCTTAATAAGCGATTGAGTCAATGAGGTTGCCGTTCTCGTCCGTGAGAGTTATCTGCTCTCTGGATTTTTTCCAAAGTTCATTGCTTCTGCTCAGGAATATTCTCCATTCATTGCCGAAAAAGTCCGCGTCGTTCCTGTGGAGACTTACGCATGATTTATAATTTACTTTTTCACTTAAGAAGCTTTGGCAAGCGGAATTTAAATATGACGGTATGGTGTCCAGAATTTCACATTTGGAAATGTCTTCTATGAAATCTAAGCATTCATCATTTAATCCTTCAGGCAAAACTTCGTCTTCCATAAGAGGGCACTGGCGAGGCAGGCGAGGGGAGAATTGTTTATCTTGATCCAGATAACCGGAACATTTATTGATTAAAAAGTTGGCGCCCAGCGGACTGTAACCTGTGGTGATTATTGCTTTGCCACCCGGCTCAAGAAAAATATTTTCTTTCGGATTGCTTATGCCCGGAGTATAGACATAAGTGCCGTAGCCTAATTTAAGATCAAGTCCGTTTTCCCCTTCAATTTTCCATTCGCTTATGTTGACGGCATTTTTATTTCCCTTGGCTGCCACAATTTCTATATACTCATCGTTTATATCAGTATCTCGCGCATTTGCTCTTTTTAAGGTTACAATGTCTTTTGGAATTTCTTTTGCGTCGTCATCTTTTGGTTCAACAGTATCATCTTCGTCCGGCCTTGTTGTATCCGTAATTTTATCCACTCCTTTCTGCACGTCTCTTGCTCGTCTGCCTTGCGGATCTTTAAGAAATAAACCACTTGTCGCTTCCGGACGAAACGGCCCACCTGTAAAGAGCCATACTATTGCGAGTATGAAAAGCACAAGGAAAAAATATTTAAGTTCTTTAACCGCGTCCATTGTTATATTTTACATCTTTTGATGAATTGGGCAAAAGTGAGACGAACGACCGGCGATTTTTATTCGGGTGATTATCCCGCCATCTTTCTTTTTGCATGGCTTGCCCGTTTGCCTGTAAACATTTTGCATGTTTTGAAATCGGCCTTTTTCGCCGGCGATATCGCGATAATCAGAGTTGGAACTGCCGCCGGCGCGGATAGCTTTTCTAAGTATCGGTTTTGTGGTTGTATAAATTTTTTTAATTTCTTGGTCGCTTAATTTGCTGATCTCTTTCGCCGGATGGATGCCTGCTTGCCACAAAATTTCATCGGCATAAATATTGCCAATACCGGCGACAAGCGACTGATCCAGAAGAAGCAGCTTGATTTTAAGAGAAGACGATCTTGCTGTTTTGTTTTTTATAATTTCCACAAACTTTTTATAAGTAAAGTTTTTATCAAAAGGATCCATGCCGATATTTTTTATATCTTCAAGTTCATCCAATTTTCCCGTTTCCCATACCAGCAATTTGGCAAATTTACGCGTATCGGAGAGGGCAAGCTGCTTGCCATCAGAAAGAGTGAACACCACATGAACAAATCTGTTGTAGGGATCGTTGCTAATGGGACCGCTTTCTTCGGCGAACGCTTTGCCGTTTTTTATGATCCATGAACCATACATTAGATGCCCCGTCATTTTCAAATGCGCCAATATTGTTTTGTTTTCAGATAAATTTATTAAAATATTTTTACCCTTTCTTTCCACGGATAAAATAGTTTTGTCTTTAACTTGTCTTCTGAAATCTTTAAAATCACCCTTGCGAAACAGGCTTTCGGTGTCCGTCCATACATTGGAAATTTTAAGCTTAAGGAGAAGCTTATTCATTCCATCTATGGTGGTTTGTACCTCTGGGAGTTCCGGCATATGTTTCAATCTTAAAAATAAAATCTAAAAATAAAAATTATTTCCCCAATATCCGTAGCGCTTCTTTGATGCGGGCGTTTACGCCGGAGGCATCATTAGAAATATTTTTAATGGCTTCGCGAATCTCACTATTGCCATAGCCTAGAGATTGCAGAGCTTGGAGCACATCTTCATCTTCCTTAAACATAATACTGGTGGCCGCGTCCATGGCGCCCATTTTATCTCTTAGTTCTACAACCACTCTTTCCGCTGTTTTTTTACCGATGCCTGACACTTTAGTAAGGTAGGAAATCTCTCCTGAGGCGATAGCCTTTTTAATAGTATCAACGGGGGCGGTAGAGAGTACGCCCAAGGCTGTTTTGGGGCCAATGCCGGAAATTTGAATCAGAACTTCAAAAAATTCCAACTCCGGATATTCTTTGAAGCCGTAAAGATCAAGAGCGTTCTCTCTCACACTTAGGTGTGTCCAAAGCTCTATCTTCTGAGTTTTTCCGGCCATGCTTAAGACTTCTGGTGGCGCGAAAACTTTGTAGCCAATTCCGCCGACATTAATTATCACAAATCTGTCTCCCCGCATTTTTACGTCTCCATTTAGAAAAGAAATCATATCTATATTATACAAATATTGCATTTTTATACTAATCTGCTAAGATATATTTTATGCCAATTATAAAATCAGCCAAAAAATCAATGAGACAAAGCGCCAGGCGCAGAGTCTTTAATGTTAAACGGGCGATCTCTATGAAGAAGGAAGTAAAGGTGGTAAAGAAACTTAAAGATAGCGGGGGTAAGGAAGAAGCTCAAAAACATTTATCTGTGGCGTATAAAGCAATAGATAAAGCGGCCAAAAGGGGAATTATAAAGAAAAACACCGCAAGCCGCAAAAAGTCTCGTCTCGCCAAGCTCTTGGTAAAATAAAAAACAAACCCGCCAGCGAGCGGGTTTGTTTTTTATGTTGTTTTACATTAGATTATATCTATGCCCTCGTCGTTCAACGGATAGGACGCAGCTTTGCGGAAGCTGTAATTGAGGTTCGATTCCTCACGAGGGCAAAAGCGTCAAGAAAAAGTGAACTGCTGCACTTTTTTAGCTTTTGACCAAAAACGAGTGGAACGGTGGAAAAGAAAATTTTTATTCATTTTGTTTAGTTGAATAAAATATTTAATAATCATAATTTCATAAATATGAATCAAAAAGGTTTTGCAAATATAATCTTGGTTGTAGTAATTGTCATACTCGTAGGTGCGGTTGGGTATTTTGTATTTATTAGAAAGTCGGTGTTAGTTGTGCAACAACTAACACCGACGCCGACGCAAGCGACAAATACGCCAAAATCTAATCCAACACCTCAACCCTCTAATCAATTAAATCTTTCGGCGCATACGAACTATAAGAAAATGGTCTCGGAAAGTTTTGATTATGGCAATAGTGAACAACAATTCGGAATTATCAGAATAGCTGGCGGAGCAGGTCCTTCATCTTTTACTACTGATAATAGGAATTATCTTTACATAACTGATACCCAAAATAATAGAGTGAAAATTTTAAACTCCGAAGGGAAACAAACATCAATAATCAACACAGTACCACTTGCAGATATTGCCGTAGATAATAATGGCGATATTTATGGTTATGTGTTTGGCTCCGGATCCCCGGGCGTGCATCTATACAAGTACGATGGTAGTGGTTCTTTGTTGGGTAAAATTGAAAACCCATCTGCTTTTTCTGAAATCTCTTCAAGTAATAATGTATATGGTAAGTTATATATATATGGCAACAAATTATACATTACTGACAATCAACAGAATAGCTACCTTGTTTCTTCAACAAGTGGAAATTTAGAATCTAAATCCGAAAAAGTAAATGGGGTTATTGGTAATAGCGGAAAAAGATACTACGTGGCAGTCAATTTCATTAGTCCAGAGGGTACTGTTATACCAGTTGAAAGCAGAAAGGGGCTAGTAGAAATAATCAATCAATCCGGCAACAAAGAAAAAATTATCACAATCGAAATAGACGGGTTACAAACCATAGCTTTCTTAGGCGAAGATCAAAGTGGCAATATCCATATACAAACAGAAACAAGAGATAAGACCGGCCTGAAATTGCAAGTTCATAAATATGATTCGACCGGCAACTTATTGACTACTCTTGATATTCGAAATGGTGATTACACTACTATTGGGATGGTAAAATTGCTTCATATTGATCAGACGGGTGATATCTGGCAAGTTGCGCCAGGAAAAAGTAATCTTTTGGTGAATAGATGGAGTACTACTTATTAAGCCACCAAAAAAACTTGAAATTGTCAAAGTTCATTATATAATTTGACTTTTTGTCCTTTTGGATGTAACTATTGAAATAGTTGAACTTGCATACTTCATTTCAATATTACTACTATACAAATACATTTATGAGCTTTGAATCACTCACACAACCTACGCCTCCGCAAGAGAAACAAGAACCAGTAGAGGAAAAGCTAGAAACTGGTAAGAAAGTTTTTGAGTTTTTAGACCGCACAAAGTTTTTGGATGTTAGAAAATCTGGCGAGCAATTTAATGAGTGGCTTCAAAAACTCTCTTACGAAGACTACACAAACTATCTCACTCGCTTGAATGGAATTTTGCGCGAAGTACCGATTAAAAAGCGCGCGGTGGACGGTAGTGGTGTTGAGATTTCTTTCGGCATTATGGGAGATATTTCATATCTGCCACCCGCCGCCGAACAAAAAGACGGACTGATGAGAGAAAGTTTTGACGCACTCAAACAAATACCAGACAATGAAGACCGTGCACTTTTAACATACTACGCACTTCAAGCTATTCATCCATATTCTGACGGAAATGGCAGAACTGGAAGATTGCTTCACGAAATAATTTCCGAGGATGGAAAAGAACTCACGGAAGAAAAACTTTCTGAACTTTTAGATCATGACAAAGATGGTCATGCTGGAACTGGAAAGGGACGAGATGTTTTCGCGGAAAAAGTTTTAGACGCTAATAGCGCTTACTATTACATTAACCGCGAAGTTGCTAAAGAAATTCTTGGCGATGATTTTTTCAAAGAGTTTGGAAAAATATATTATTCTGGTTATGTAGGTATTGGAAATGTACCAAAAGATATTGAAATATCACCAGAAGAAAGAGCTCTTGCTGAAAAAATCATTGGGGAGGGAGATGTTGCCAATTTTCCATTTAGAGGAATGGCTATATTAAAATTATTGCAGGAAAATGGAAAATTATTCGAGTACCAATTTATTGGTACTCGTCCTACTGGAGCAAATGAAGTTGTCCCAGAAGATGTTGGAAAACAATTTTTAGGAATTGATAATGATAAGTTTGAAGCTGAGCTAACAGCTGAAGATACTAAGCGACTTATTGAAATACATAAAGATATTAAAAATAGATTCATTAGAACTATGATTGATATTTTTAATAATCCAGATAATCATCTTTTGAAAACCAAGGACGGAAAAGATGTTCAGATTAAAGATGTGTTTCGTCGGTAAGGGAGCCATCCCCGCCGTTTTATAATTTCTCCTAAAAACGGCGGGGATTTGTGCGCGCAAAGGGTTGGCGTTGGCACGCACTCCGCGCGTACGATTGGGTTTCAAGCCACCACGCGCTCGGCGCGCGGGAAAGTCAATCGCTTCGCGATTGGAAAAAGGTTCGCGCAAAGGTTAATATTTCTGCAAAATTCATATTATTACAAACATAGTTTGTGATATAATTTAAGCATTCAACGGCTTAATCAACAAAATTATGAAATTTGAACAACCGCCAACGCGACAACATAACAATTGTTGGTTGGGACAATAAAAGAAATCTGCCAACAAAACGAATATATGAGTGAACCAGAAATAAAAATAAAACTGTCCTACATAGTGGGTCTTAAACCAGTTGTTTTAAAAGAACTTAAACAGCACGATTTTAAAATACTTGATGAGACTGATGATTCTGTATACGTCGAGTTTTCAGATGATATGTTTTCAAAGATTAAACACCTGAGGAGCGTTGCTCGTGCATACGTCGTTATTCAGAGTGACAAGTATCACCCGACATACCTATCAAACCACAAATCTGTTCTAGGGAACTTGATTGATATTATTCTTGAGGTCAATAAAAAATCTTTTAAAAGTTTTAGAATTAATTGCGCGGGAGCTGATTCGTCGGAAGTAAGAAGTATTGCTAAATATATAGAGGAAACATACGAGTTGGAAGAAAAAGAAGAGGCAGATTTAAAAATATATATTATTAAGCCTGAAGATACTTGGGAAATAGGCATTCAGATTACCCCTCGGCCATTATCAGTAAGGGACTACAAAGTGGTAAATATGAGCGGGGCAATGGATCCAACTATCGCTCATGCAGTCAATTCATTTTGCAATTTAGAGGAGGCAAGTTCCTATCTGAATGTGTTTTCTGGAAGTGCCACCCTCCTTATCGAAGCAGGGCAGTCATATCCCAACTTAGAGAACTTGATCGGATTTGATAATGACAAAAAACATTTATCTTTATCAATTCAGAATATCAAAAAAGCCGACTTGATAAAGAGGGTTAAGGTAAAGGAGGCAGATATTTTTTATAAGCCTGATTTCGGAAAATTTGATGCAATAGCATCAGATTTACCATTTGGAATGTTGATATCGAAAAACGAAGACCTTGAAAACCTATACAAAACCTTTGTTGAATACTGCGAGGTAAAACTGGAACCGAGGGGAAGATTGGTAGTCTATACCAGTGAGTATGAATTGATTGAATCGATACTCTCAAAATCACAATTTAAGATTATACAATCTTTACAATTAAAACTTATAACAAATGCAAATGCCTATTTGAGGCCAAAAATTATTGTTTGTGAATTAAAAAATTAGAATTATAGAGGAACTTGATTTAAAAGATTTATAATGATACGAGGATTAGAAAGTATCTTAACTAGAAATTGAAAATTGAGGTTTAACTTCTGTTGCAAGGCAACTAGAACTTCATCATGTGCGCGATTGAAGTAATGAGCGGTTCCTCAATCTTCTCTTCTTTTATATAGGAAATGAGATGGTCGCGCACTTGTTCCGGATCAGCATCGCCGAGCATTATGGTGATGTGATGGGAAAATTTTTTCTTCAGCGCGACAAGAAGTTCCTTTCTGTGAGGAGGGGCGTACTCTATCCAAAAATGATCCATACTTTCATAATCATATAATTTTTCTCCGATGAATATTCCGCGAGGATCAAGCGTAAAGGTTACGGTGCTCGGCTTTCTCGCGCCGTACATGGATATGGTGAAACCGGATATGGCGATGAGTATGGCAAAAAGAAAACTTTCCAAAATAAGCGCGGCCAGCATCATTGCCAGCGTGATAATACCAAGAACCCAAAACCAGTTTGAGCTTTTCTCGTGGTAGTGGTATTCCGGCGCGCGCCACGAAATTTTTTTAGGTTGGCTTTGCATTGAACTATACTTTAATGATAGCATAGTTTAGTAAACGGTAAACAGAAAAATGGACAAATTCTACATAACAACCCCCATATATTATGCCAGCGGCAAGCCTCACATCGGCCATGCCTTTTCCTTAATATACGCGGACGTGCTCGCGAGATGGCAAAAGAAGAAAGGTAAAAATGTTTTTTTTACCGCCGGCACGGATGAGCACGGCGCCAAGATCGCTCAGAAGGCGGAAGATGCCAAAATAAATCCGCAAGAGTTTGTGGATGAGCTGGCGGATATTTATACGGACACATGGCATGCTCTCGGCATAGAATACAGCGATTTTATAAGAACCACTTCAGCCAGGCACAAGAAAAGTGCGCAAGAATTTTTTAAAAAAATAGACGAGGCGGGCGATATCTACGAGGGAGAATATGAAGGCTTGTATTGCGTGGGTTGCGAAAACTTCGTGTTGGAGAGAAATTTAAAAGACGGGCTTTGTCCCGACCACAAGACCGTGCCGCAAAAGATTAAAGAGAAAAACTTTTTCTTTAATCTTAAAAAATATTTGCCGGAAGTTAAAGAGAAAATAATAAAAGGTGAAATAAAAATTTCGCCGGAGAGTCGGAAGAACGAAACCCTTTCTATAATAGAAAGCAATATCGGAGACTTTTCTGTTACCAGAGAAAGCGTGAAGTGGGGCATCCCGTTCTTAAGAAGTGATTTGTCGGCAGGAGAGCAAACAATTTATGTATGGGCTGAAGCGCTGGTTAATTATCTTACGGCGCTTGATTATCCTAACGGCGAAAAATTTAAAATCTTTTGGCCGCCGGATCTTCAGGTTATAGGAGCGGAAATAAATAAGTTTCACACCGTCTTCTGGCCGGCATTGCTCCTTGCCGCCAAATTGCCGCTCCCCAGAGAAATATTTATACACGGTCTTTTTACCATAGACGGACAGAAGATAAGTAAAACGATAGGCAACGTGATTGATCCGCTTGATCTCGTGGAGAAATTCGGCGCTGACGCCACGCGCTACTTGCTACTTTCACAGTTCCCGGCTGCCGAGCATGGTGACGTAAAAGCTGAAGAATTTGTCGCCAAGTACAATAGCGATTTGGCCAATGGCGCGGGCAATCTTCTTGAGAGGTCTTGCAAAATGATAAGTGATTATCGCGGCGGTAAAATAAAAAGTGAAATAAAAATTGATGGAGGGGTGGAAAAAATAATTACTGAGGCTGAAGAAAAATACGAAAAAAGTTTAAATGAACGAAATTTGTTTGAAGCTCTTGACGCGGTTTTTCATATTATAAAAACTCTTGACGTGTATATAAATGAGAAGAAGCCTTGGGAACTTAATAAAAAAGAAGATAAAAAATCTCAAGATAATTTGGATGAAATTTTAGCCACTTTGCTTGATGGGATTAAAAAAGTTTCAGACTTGTTGGAACCGTTTATGCCCGCTAAGATTAAGCAGGCCAAAGATTACATCGCGAAGCTTGAGAACGGTGAAATAAAAGAGGGAGACAGGCTCGGACTGTTTCCGAGGATGTAGAGTTATCCACAGATCTTTTGCTATTTAACTTTTGCGTGAAAGTGGTATTATTTTCTCAATTGATTATTATTGGTTAACTAATTTTATAACTTCCGGTTTTGTAAAATAGAAGTTATAAAATAAAAATTAAATAAGATGGTTCCTAAAAAAGTTTTCTTCACCAAGGGTGTGGGCAGACATAAAGATTATTTGCAGTCTTTTGAGCTGGCGCTTCGCGATGCCGGCATAGAGACTCAAAATTTAGTTACGGTGTCCAGCATCTTTCCTCCGGGATGCAAGCGTATTGCTAAAGCTGAAGGTGTTAAGTATATGAAGCCGGGCTCCATTCGCTTTTGCGTAATGAGTCGCAATGCCACTGATGAGCCAAACAGACTTATAGCCGCCTCGGTGGGCTTAGCCATACCGAGAGACAATAATCAATACGGCTATCTTAGCGAGCATCATTCTTTCGGTGAAACGGAAGAGAAGGCGGGCGAGTATGCCGAAGATCTTGCCGCCACCATGCTTGCTAGCACACTTGGCGTGGACTTTGATCCGGACAAAGCTTGGGATGAGAGAGAAAAGTTATACAAATCAAGCGGTAAGTTTATTACCGCCAACAACATCACTCAATCGGCTCAAGGACACAAAGGTGGCATCTGGACCACGGTGATAGCCGCCGCCGTTTTCGTGCTTGAAGGGGAGAATCTTTAAGAAGTAATGGACACAAATTCAAAACAAAAAGGCCTGCGCTAAGCACAGGCCTTTTAAATTATTGTTTAAACAATAATTTTTATTTTTTTCAGTGAGCAGTTTTCTCTGCAGTGGAAACAGCCTAATTCCATTTCAACCGTTTTGCCGAAAATAATTTGGCCAAACGCGGTCCTTTCTTTTCTCGCTGCCTTTTTAATTTCTTTGGCCAACAAGATCTGTGTTTTTAGACAACAAATTTCATTGTTCACAATATGGCAAAATGTGTCCCATATTGTTGGTTCAACCGATTCACGAAACGAAGTGAATCTCCACCAAGCTTCCATGTAATGCTCCTCTATTTTTGGAGCATAAGAAATGATGGGTATTAATTTCTCTCCTATGTCGTTAAAGAAAATAAAGGCGTTGTTGCAGAGTTTATCGTAATAATCCGTATCATCGCTCGGGTCATAGAAAAATGTCGGATAACACATTGCCACTCTCCTTATCTAAAATTTTTGGAATTGTTAAGTAACAGATTATATTTGAGCATTAAACAAATAAAAAGTCAAATTTTTAAATTTGCGGGCGGTGAAGGAGGGGGTTGTGTTTTGCGTCAGCTTTGTTAAGATAAGAGACATAATATCGTGTGTGAGTGAATCTGTAGTCAGCGGATTTTAATACTAAAAAATAATTAATAATAAAATATATGCAAAGAAAAAAATTACTTATGGTCATTATCGGAGTTTGCGCGGTTGCCGCCGGCGCGTGGTTCTTTTTCTTGAACGGAAAAATATCGCCGCAAAACGGCAAAGCCGAACTTTCCGCCGCGGTTGTCCGTGTTAATGGCGAAGAGATCGCGCGCGCTAAACTGGAAGATGCTGAGGCGAAAATCGCCATGGGGCAAGGAATTGATGTGGCATCGCTTGATGCCGCGAGTCTCAAGCAGTTGGAAACGCAAGCACTTGACGCGCTTATCGCCAATGCCTTAATTCAGCAGGCTGTCGCGAGTTCCGGTATTGCGGCAACGGGAGCAGAAATTGACGCTCAAATGACGATAATTAAGAGTCAGTTTCAAGATGACTCGCAATTTAAAGGAGCGCTTTTAGAGCAGAAACTTTCCGAATCTGATTTGCGCTCGCAAGTGGCAGGGAGACTGGCGCAGCAAATGTATCTTGAGCAAGCGGTGGATATCGCGTCAATAACGGTTTCAGACGAGGAAGTGAACGCGCTCTATAATCAGGCCGCGGTATCGGAAAATGTCCCGCCGCTTGAAGATGTGCGAGGTCAGATTGAATCATTTATTGTCGGCCAGAAACAGCAAGAAATTATCACGGCGCATGTTCAGAAGCTGCGCGCGGCTGCCAGCATTGAGATTTTGATATAATTTTCTAAACCAAAAATTAAGAAGAAGTAAAACCGCTTTTTTCAAAATGTTGATAGTCTTTTACTGTTTGCCATTCTCCGCCCCAGTGCCAACCCGCTTCTTTAAAAATTTTTACCACAATACCGTCGGAGGTAATGGTGCCTGCCGTTGTGTGGTCATAAGAGGAAAGAGCCGGATGTATTGAGCCATCTTTCGCTATATACGGATTCTGTATTGGATTTATGTCTATGGCGGAACCGTAGGAATGACTGGATAGTCTTTCTGTGCCGTAAATTTTTCTGTAATTAAACGCGGAAGTGTTGTTGTCTTTCATTGATTTATCGTCAGACCAGTCGTATTCGCAAATTGGTATGATCTTTGCGATTGGGAATTTGGCGATAAAAAGCTTTTTAAAGATATCTTTTGTTTCATCGGTCAGATTCTTATGTGTTACCAATTGTCCGATGCAATTTTCGCCACCGAAAGAAAAATAAGGCACATCAATAATCTCCAGAGAGTCTTTTATCTTCTTCGGTATCTCTTTGCCTTTTAACGCTTCGGCTAGTGTCATAGTTTGATTCATATTTTTTTGAAAGAGGGCGGGAATGTTTTTCATTCCCGCGAAGAGTGCTATTTATATGGATTAAATTTTCCTCTTAATTTTTCCAGCGGTAGCAATTGCTCCTCCGCCGCATTGGTCAGGGATGTTGAAAAAAACGGAACTCGTGGCAGCCCTTCGCTTGCATACTCCCTGATTTCCAATAGCCACCCGGAATACCAGAACTGATTTTTCTCAGTGTTCACGCACTTACCGTACCGCGTGGCGTGGATTTGGAACAGGCGATCATGCTTATTTCCAAAATTACCCGCCCCATTAAAAACAACCAATTCTCCGACTTGAAACAATGATTTTGGTCTTCCCATATTAACCTCCTTTGAAAAAGTTGATATTAAGCCCTCTTTTAAAAAAATATTTAAAAGTAAAAGAACAACATAAAACTGACTCAATTTTACTTATTTTTTAATAATCATGCAAACTGTTGCCATATATCCCTTTGCCCCTTAAAATAGTAGAATAAAGTTAGTTTTTGCGACTTAAATTTTTTATATTAATATTTAACAAAATAACTATGAATTACTATCTATCAGTTTTAAAAAAGTACGCTGTATTCAGCGGCCGCGCTCGCAGGGCGGAATATTGGTATTTTGTCTTATTCAATATTATCATAGCCCTTGGTCTTGGTTTATTTGAATGGTTTTCAGGAATAGCTTCTGGAACAGATGGAAGTGTACTGGTAAGTATTTACCAGTTAGCCATATTAATTCCGTCTATAGCTGTAGGTGTTCGTAGGATGCACGATGTAAACAAAAGCAGCTGGTTTATCTTAATTCCAATTTATAATCTTATTTTAGCAGTTACCGACGGAACTAAAGGCGACAATAAATATGGCCATGATCCAAAGGCAGTGGAATAATGCCTCTTAGATCTTGATTAATGGTAGTATCATTTTTTAAAAAACATATTTTCCCCAATCCTCCGCTGCGAATCGGAAAAAAAAATGGAAAGGAAATTTTGGTTTTGCTTCGTCGCTTCAGACTACGAAATGAGCTATTTCTATTTTATCACTTTAGGTGATACCTTGTCGCTCTTTTCTCCGTCCTCACGGCGAGACGAGGCGCTTCCTCTCGGCGTTTGGTGGTAGCTCTAAACTTTTGTGGCTTCGTTCACTGGTCGTGGTAATTCTTTAAATATGGATTGTGCTAGGCACAAATAAACCTGTATGTGCTTGACCCACCCTCCCGTTCGCGCACAAATCCCCGCCGTTTTTAGGAGATATTATAAAAACGGCGGGGGCTGGCTCCCGTGTTTCGTAATTTAATTTCGAAGATAGAATTGATATGTATAGCTGCTCGCGGTTGGCCCACCCCAATTTCCAACCTGAGTACAACCAGAAGAGCCTTGCGACTCGTTCACGGCACCAAGAAGGTACTGCTGTCCGTCACTCCAATACGCATAAAATTGTGCGCCGCCACATCCACTCCCAACATAAGTGTTTCTTCCCGGGTCATAAGCCACAGTTGGAATATCACCGTCAATTATGAGAGCGCCAAGCGGATTGCAAGAGAGATCAGTCGTTTGTTGATTCACCCAGCAATCACGATCACTTCCTGCTCCGCCAACCGGGTACGCGTTTTTGTTGGAATAATAAAGTTCAAGCGCAGTTCGGATAATGCTGAGGTCAGATTGGCGACGTGCGTCACGCGCTTTAACGCGCGCGGTGTTAAGACTTGCCAAAACTACGGAGGACAATATCCCAATAATTGCAATAACAACAAGTAATTCTATAAGTGTAAATCCTTTTGCATTTTTCATAAATTTATCCAGGAACGGTGAGCGATGTTCCGTGAGGAATTGGACCTCGAGCTTTTGAACCGCCCGACATGACAAAAAAGAAAACTATAACAATCGCCACCGCCACAAACCCAAGCAAAACATAACCCGCCTGTTTTTCGTCCTTGATATAGCCGCCAGAATACTTCATCACCAATTGGATGATTATAGGAGTGTCGGAGTAATACGGACGGACATATTGCTGTTCACCTTTAAATTTTACGCGACTGCTTGAATCGTCAAGCGCGTGGCTTAAATCTATTCCTTTGTTGTCTTCGTTATTTTGATCCATACTGTTTATAAAAGTTTTGTTGTGGTTTGGTTTTCCACAATCATCTTTATTTTATCACTATTACCCCCCCCCCTGCAAGACATCGTAATGTTACGTGTGTAAAAATAATGGCGAGCGAGTAAATTCGTTTAATATTAATTCCCCTCCACAAACACCGGAATATCTTTTAGAGTTATCGTCACTTTTCCTCCGCTCACAGTCTTTGTTTCAGTGTTAAATGCGGTGCTGTAATCCGTCACCTTATTGTTTTTGGTAAATTTGTAAATATATATGCCGTCTTTTTCTTGGATTGTTTGAATATTATTCCAATCTGAGCCGTCCAAAACTTCCACCATTTTTTTGTAGGTGTAGTAGGCGAGTTTTTTCGAAGAATCGCCGTCGTTGTCAGGATTGTTTATTAATCCGTAATAATCAAAGACGCTGCTGCCTTCAGGAATGGAAGGAGCATCCGGACGAGTGGCGCCGGTTGATCCAAAATTATGCCTTTCATAAACCAGATTCCAGAATATCTTATCTATCCCTTGACTTATACTGTAAATATAATATTTTAAAAGCCCTGTTGCTTGTTGTGCTTGAGTCTGAGATTTTAATCCGGGGCTATAATTATATTTTGGGTTGGGACTCCCATCGTGAGTTGCTGTTTCTATAAATATCAATTTATTATTAATATTCACGCCGTTGTCGGAAAATATTTTGGAATAGATATTCAATTTAGTTACAATTTCTTTATAGTCGCTGGCATTGGCGCTGTGTTGTTTAAATTCAAATACATCAAAATAACTTCCGGCTCCGGCAGAAAGAGCGTCTTTAAGAAAATCAGCTGCTCCACCAGGCATTTCTGTAGCACCCACCCCTACTCCGCCTAATCCTCCGAAAACCACATAACAATCGGGACATTCTTCTTTCACAATAGTATAAGCCTCTTTTAAGTCAGTGGCGTATTCTTTCGCATATCCTTTCCAACCCGTTGGTGGCGTCAGCCCGTTTGGCTCGGTACCGAATTCCCAATATTTTATGGTGTCTTTATACTGGTTGATAGTTGAACGTATAGAATCTTTGCATTTTTGATCAGAAGTATAGGGCGGGGTTTTCCCCGTACACATTATACGTGAATAAATATTGGCTCCACTCTTTGAAATCTCATTGATATTGTCACCACGAGGCATCTCCTCTACCCACACCCCAATATCTTTAAGGATGCTATTGATATCGGTTTTCGAAACAGACTTCAAAGGATTTTGGGCACTTAATGTTTCGTAGGGACCAAAGATCCCAAACGGTGAATCCCAATTGATTTGCTCAGTATTGGTCGGTTGTTGCCCCGTTGGTGATGGTGCTTGAGCTGACGGAGCAACTGTTTGTCCTTCGCAATCCTGCGGACATAAATTCAGATCTGCTTTTTCCGCCGGTCCGCACACGCCATCTCCACAACTACCCTGCTGGACTTGCTGATTTGACTGTTTTGAATAATACAAAACCCCGCCGACAATTCCGCCAAGGACAACCACTCCGACGAGGATTGAGAGGATTATTTGAATAGGGGTGAAGCCTGATTGATTTTTATACATATTTTTAATTAATTTTTAATATTCCACCTCTAAATATTTAGGCGCATTAACCGCCTGCAAAGTTATCGTTTTGCTTGCAGTAATATTTGAGACATTGCCGTCTATGTCTGTAAGAGTAACCGACTTGGGGGTTTTGCTTAAATTCAATGTATAATTTACCGTTTCGTTATCTAATGAAATTGATTTTCCGGAAACATATTTGAATGGCTTAAAGAATATATACAACTCTTTGTTGTCGCCCTGTTTGAATTTCTCAACCCAAACATCATCTTTCCCGAAATCTCCGCTGATTTTTGAACTGTAGTTATAAACATGTATAACCACACCCTATTCTGGACTCCGAAGGCATTTTAACAGTTATTGGTATTTTATTCAACGACATCATAAATTGTATCGGAGAAAGTTTGTTTTGGAAAGCGCAGTGGACCCTTTCGGTATTGTAAAAAATCAGATAATCAATAAGTCTGTTATTAAACTTATCGGGGGTAAGCAACAGAAAAGAATGGTAATCAATGAATTCGTCTTGAATAGTCCGGTTGAATCGTTCTAAATGGGCGTTCATTTTCGGGGTCTTGGGATAGGTATGAAAATGAACCATGCGCAAACGCCTTAATTCCGCGTCAAAATGTTTTTTAAACTCCGAACCGTTATCGGTTAAAACGTAAAGGAATTGATAAGAAAAAGGAAATACTTTAACGCATAAGTCAAAAAATTCTTTGGCAGCCGATGAAGCATGCGATTTAGTTGCCCATGCAAAGCTAAAACGGGTATAAATATCTTCAAAGGTAATCACGTATCTCCGGCAGCCGTTAACGAATCGTTCTACGGTGTCTAGGGCGACTAAATGGCCGGGATATAAAGGCTTAAAATCCTTAGGTTTTCTCAATACTTTTTGACGATTAACCTTCTTGATTTTTCCGAAATGGGATACTTTTTGAGGAAAAGTTCTCAAACCGCCGCAATCTTTAATAATTCTTCCGATGGTTATCGGCTTGGGACATTTAAAATTATTAGAACCGCAGAATTTTAAAAGCAGTGGATATAGTTTCTTTTCGCCTAAATTAGGATGGACTTCCCGCGATCTTAATCTCTTGATCTCGTTTTTTACTTCATCCGGCCACAAACGTTTTCGTTTAGTTTGCGGTTCTCGGGATTTTTCATTCAATGCTTCTATTTTCTTACCGCCTTTTATCCATTGATCTTTCCATGAGTAGTATGTTGACCTTTTTTTATCAGGGAAAGCGTCTAATGTAGCCTCAAGACCATACTTTTCCCAGAATATAAGTGTTCTGGTCTTTTCTTTGGCTTTTGCTGTAATCATATACCGGTATCTTATCGCATCATTGTATACGGTCAAAAATCCTTTAACACCGGTATATTTACAATGAATATGATTAAAAAACTCCATAAGGTTTACGACCTTATGGAGTCCAGGATGTATGTGAGGTTATGCATGGTATGATGTGTTGTTTGATAATATTTAACTGCAATTTTTATACAATTTTGGGGGAGAAAAATAATTTTCGTAAAAAAAATGACATTAAAAAGTGCGTTATTGGTCGGCTTTTATATTAACTCGTTCTACGATTAGTGGATATAGTAATATATAGTTTGACATTTATTACTTCACAAAAGAATTATTATTGAGCGGAGTTTATAAAGTAAAAAAGGGATGAGAAGAAATAAAAAAATAAGTTAGGATCAGCGGATGTTTTCTTAAAGTTCATTCATTCGGCAGAAAAGGATGAAAGATTCATTGAAGCATTTTTTGCACAAGTAGCAATAATTTATGGAATATTGAGAGTATGGATTATCGGTAAATTAGACATTCGGGAGGATACGGAAAATAAATATAGGGTAGTTAGAATAATTTCGGTTGGTAATTTGTTCATTTACAAGTAAATTTAGGCTTTAATCTAGCGCAAGCAATTGACCATTTATGCCATGATTTCGAAGTTTTAGTTGTTTTAGTTTTTTCTCTTACAAAACTATTAACCGATTCCATCACATTAACCGTTGTTGGTAAATTCAATTCGGGATAGTTTAAATATGCTCTAAATTCAGGCAAGCGTCTTAGAAAGTCTTTGACTATCATTCTCATGGCTTCAGGACAACCTTCTTCCCAAGTTAATAATGCCAACCGTTTGCAAAGAATATTTAATCTGCGCGTTGATGTCTCAACCAAAGCCTGTTTAACCAAAAAGTATATTTCTTGCCGAACAATCCTGCCGTGCGTTGAAGCTCTCTTGCCGCGTCTTTTTTGCAACGCGCTAAGTAAATGAAAGTGGCAACGTTGGATGATCCAATTATTGCGGAATGCGATGGTTTCAATACCCCTAATTCCATCTGAAACAAGGGTAATTACGCGTTTTTTAATTCCTAACGGCAATTGATCAAATATTTTATCCCAAGTAGTGGCATTCTCCTTGCCTTGTTTAAGAATGGGGTCGAGGATAACGACTGATTTTGAATCAACGGATTTAATAGCCAGGAAATACAGCGTCCAAAGTTCCTTTTTGAAATAATGCCATTCGGCATCAATTATTAAAATCAATTTTGAACCCTTGACTCTGATAATTCTTTTCTCGTCAACAATCCGATTCAAGTTTTTGGCGAATCGCTTATAAATAGCGCCTTCTGATAGTTTAGAATGTAAAGCGATTTGTTTTACACTAAATCCGTGCTTAAACATTTTTTTCAGATAGCCGCATTGTTTACGAGAAGGTTTTGGTCCTCGCTTAGCGGGATAAACTCGCCATGTTTTTTTACAGACAACGCATTGCCTGCGTTTAACGCCAAAACGAATTATTTTAGCGCCACAGCATCTACTTTTCTTATGTAATAACTTCATACATAAGAAAAGTATCAGAAAAAGTCTAAATTTACTTGTAAATGAGCTGAAATTCTAAATATCTACCAACCGAAATTATTCCATCATCCCCCAAATTCAAATATATAAATCTCTGCTTTTGGAGTTTCTGATGATTGGCTGGGATACTGAGGGCCTTGCCCACCTGAAAATCCAACATAAATCCTGTCGTCTGTAATCTCAAGGGCTGATTTTCCCTCTTCTTCCTTGATTATTTTAGACAACAGAAGATTGAAATTTGAATCGTAAATATTTAAGGGAGCGACAAAAGGCTTCCCCTTTCTATAGGTTACCAAGAAGAGTCCTTTATAGATTTTAAATCCTGTGATAAATGTTTCTATATCATCGTGATTTTCTGAAAGGTTTTTATATTTTACTATTTTCCAATCTTTATCAAATTGCACCAAAAGCAAATCGGAGGGGGTAGTCATATCAATAGCATAAGAACCACTTTTGGATGTGGTTGGCGCTATCATGTAATAATATCCATTAGAGTAATACGCGCTTGCTTGTCTCGCATTACCTTCAGCGCCGGCCAAATCTGATAAATTAAGATCAAATTGAGAAAGTTTTGTTTTCAGATCATTAGTAAATTCCCTGACTCTGTAAATCGTTGGGGTTCCGATAGATGATGATTCTTGATATATTCTGGTGATTACAAAAATAGAATTTGGAGCTACTAAAGCTATTGGATCATTGAGTACTTCGTCGCCAACTTCTTCTTTTCTCCATGCTGGCGCCGTAACGATCGGTTCTGATGTATAAGCCACTCTTTCAAAATTATCATTTAAAGTGTATTTTGCCCCGAAAAGATTGGCGACGGAACCATCGGTCTGCTCATAAAAAGCATAGAGATATTTACCGTCCGAAGCAACTCTAATATCTGTAGGCATGCCATATTTGGTCGATGTTTCAACCAATTTTTTATAAACTATTTCTTTATCCATATCTTTATCATAAATCCTGACTGAAAAAGATGGAGTATGTTTTGTCGATATATCGCGATAAACGACAAAAAGATGGTCTCGGGTTGCAACAACCTCGGGTCTTGCTCCATTTACAATTTCCACCTTCTTTAAAAGACTCAAATTAGAAATTTTGGAAATGGTTTGATCTTCTTCTTGTTCAGGCGATTCTGTAAATTTTTTACCATCGGGCGTTGTGCATTGAGGAGGATAGGTTTGCAAAACAGGATAACCGGCATTGGCACAGTCTTTAAAGTTTGTTATTTGTTCCACTTGCGGCTCGGGCAAATCAGATTTCTGCAAAATAAAAAATGCGCCGATACCTGCGGCAATAATTAAGATTACAACAATTAGAATGATTAGTTTGTTCATGTTATTAAATCCTCAATCGGAACATTTAACGCTTTTGCATATCATAAACTTTTTTCTGAAGTCTTTCAACCTCTTTACGCAAAACAAGAGGATTGAGCTTTTTGTGTTCCGTCTCTAATTTCGCTTTTAGCTCTCTTGAAATAGTTTTCTTTTCCTTTTAGAAGAAAAATTGGCGGAGGCGGTGAGATTCGAACTCACGGTGCCTTGCGACACTCCTGTTTTCAAGACAGGTGCACTAGACCACTATGCGACGCCTCCAGATTTTATTTTTTCAATAATTTAAAATATTCTTCTCTTAAGATTCTGGCCGTTTTTAAATTATTTATAATGATAAAAACTTGAACTTCTTTTGCTTTTGGAATTACAACAGGGCGATTGTATCCTGATTTTATATAAATTAAATGATCGCCCTCGATTCTATTTAGCACCCAGCCACTATGCTCAAAAACTTTAGCCAGTTTTTTCCAATGAGTCGGATTAATCTTTGGCATCTCAGACTTTCATTTCTAAAGAAGAAAACGAAATAGCGGGTGTCAGCCATTCTTTTTCTTTTTTAATAAAACCAGCCTCTTTCATTACATGATTTAATGTGCCGATTTCTTTAGTGGTTTCAATGAAAAGACGAATAGCCTCCTTAAGCATATTTGCCGCATCTTCTTGCGTTTTACCTTGCGATGCGACATCAAGTTCCGGATTGTAGGCAATATAATACTTGCCATCCTTCCAAATTTTTGATGTCAAAAAAAGCTTCATATATGTTTTATGTAAAAATAATTGTTTTTAAGCCAAAAGTCAATGCAAGGAACTTTCTTTCTACTCGTGTCTGCCTGTCTGCTTAACATTTTTGCGGCCTTCTCTTGATATAAATTGTTCCAAATGAGTGCCGGTGTTTCTGGCCGCGGCTTTTTTATCTATTTGAACAGGGCGGATTTTCTTGATGCCGCGGCTGCCATGAGCGACTTTTTTTGTTTTTGAAGCGTGGAGGTATTTGCTCTTTTTGTGTGTCGCGCGTTTGATGGTTGCGGCAGGTTTTTCTTTATGTAAATGAATGCCTTGTTTAACGCAAGTGGCGCATATTTTGTATCTCTTGCCACTTAAGAAAGTAGCCCACTGTAAGTTTGGGTATTTTCTTTTGGTTTTTGTGGGGTTGTATTTACCGCGAAGCAAGTTTCTCTTGCCGGCCATAATTGTGCCTTTTTCGCATGATGGACAGTATTTCATAAATTAAAATATCAAATTTAAAAATAAGAACCTAAGAAATTCTTTAAATAATCACCATGGTATGCTAACATATAGAGCATATATATGCAAGAGTTAAGCATAATTTTTGGTATTGCCATTCTTATCCTATCCGTGGTGGTGCATGAGGTTTCTCATGGCTACGCCGCGTATCTGATGGGAGATCATACTGCTAAAAGAGCGGGTCGTCTTACTATGAATCCGCTTGCTCACCTTGATTTTACCGGTTCTATTATAGTACCTCTGCTTTTAGTGCTTTTGCCGGGGAACTTCGTCTTCGGGTGGGCTAAACCGGTGCCATATAATCCGTATAATCTTAAAAATCAAAAATGGGGGCCGGCTATCGTGGCCGCTGCCGGCCCGCTTTCCAACTTCGCCTTGGCCGCCTTTTTCGGTTTATTATCTATCTTGTTGCCTTTGGCTGCTTCTTTAAAGACCGGCATTGCCGTGGGCACCATCTCCACCTTCAGTCTGACGGGAGGCGATTTCTATATTTCCCTTTATTCTTTTTTCACCATGATTGTATGGATAAACATTTTTCTGGGTATTTTTAATCTGGTGCCTATTCCGCCTTTGGATGGTTCCAAGGTGCTTTTTTCTGTTTTGCCATATAGATGGAGAAACATCCAGTTTACCTTGGAGAGATACGGACTTTTTGCCTTGATATTCTTTATTTTCTTTTTCGCCAGCTATTTGGTGCCGTTGGCTCTAATTATGTTCCGTTTATTTACCGGATTATTTTAAAGCGCAAAGCAAAAAATTTGACTTAATTTTTATTTCTGCTATTCTCTTATCTGTGGCAACAGTAAATCAACTAGTAAAAAAAGGGAGAAAGAAGATAACGGCCAAACAAAAAGCGGCCGGTCTTACTTTTGGCTTTAATTCTCTTAGAAACAGACCGGTAAAATATGCTTCGCCGTTTAAGCGAGGAATTTGTCTTAAGGTTACGACCCAAACTCCTAAAAAACCAAACTCAGCTCTTAGAAAAGTGGCCAGAGTGCGTCTCACAAACGGTATGGAAGTAACAGCCTATATCCCAGGAGAAGGTCATAATTTGCAAGAACACTCAGTGGTGCTTCTTCGTGGCGGCAGGGTAAAGGATTTGCCCGGCGTAAGATATCATATAGTGAGAGGTATGCTTGATACCACCGGAGTGCAAAACAGGAAACAACAAAGAAGCAAATATGGGGCTAAAAAACCCAAATAATAGTGAAATGTATTTTTGAGATAGAAATGTATGCGAAAAAAGATAAAAAATAAAAAAATAATAAAGCCGGATTTCGTTTATGACTCAGTTTTAGTTGAGAAGCTTGTTAATTATGTGATGAAAGAAGGAAAAAAGAATGTAGCCAGAAAGATTGTTTATGGAACACTGGACGAAATAAAGAAAAAAATGAAAACAGAAAAGCCTTTGGAAGTGCTTGAATTGGCTATAAAAAACGCTTCTCCCGATGTGGAAGTGCGATCAAGAAGAATCGGTGGCGCCAACTATCAGGTGCCGAGAGAAGTAAGGCCGGAGAGAAAAATGGCCTTATCTGTAAGATGGATTTTGGAAGGTGCCAGAGGCAAGGACGGCGCCGATATGATAAGCAGACTTAGCGAAGAATTAATCGCCGCTTCCAAGAATGAAGGAATGGCGGTGAAGAAGAAGGAGAATACGCACAAGATGGCCGAGGCCAACAGAGCTTTCGCACACTTTGCGTGGTAGGTTCGCTAAAGTTATGAGAGAATATCCTATAGAAAAAACAAGAGACATTGGCATTATTGCTCATATAGATGCCGGTAAAACAACTTTCTCGGAAAGAGTGCTTTTTTATACCGGCGTTTCTCATAAGATAGGCGAAGTGCATGAAGGAGAGGCCGTTATGGATTGGATGGAGCAAGAAAGAGAAAGAGGTATCACCATCACCGCCGCCGCCACCGCCTGCACGTGGTTGCCCACTTATAGAAACGGAGACAAAAACTATCAATACAGAATAAACCTTATAGATACCCCCGGCCACGTGGACTTTACCGTGGAAGTGGAGAGATCTTTGCGCGTTTTAGACGGCGCCGTGGTGGTGTTTGACGGCGTATCCGGCGTAGAGCCTCAATCGGAAACTGTTTGGAGACAGGCCGATAAATATGAAGTGCCGAGAATTTGCTTTGTAAACAAGTTAGACAGAACGGGTGCCAGCTTTGACTTTAGCTTCAAAACTATTTTGGAAAGACTTACCAAGAATGCCGTGAAGGCGCAGCTACCCATAGGGCAGGAGGATGAATTTTTCGGCATCGTGGATCTTCTTTTAAAGAAGGCTTTTAAGTTTGAAGGCGCGGCCGGCGAGCAGATAGTGGAGATTGAAATTCCGGCCAATATGATTACCGATGTGGATAAGTGCAGGGCGGAGCTTTTGGAAAAAATCGTGGAAAACGATGACGCTTTGATGGAAAAATATCTTGCCGGTGAAGAAATTCCGGTGGACGATCTTAAAGTTTCTCTTAGAAAATCGGTTATTGATTATAAAATTGTGCCGGTATTTTGCGGTAGCGCTCTTAAAAATAAAGGTGTGCAGTTCGTGCTTAACGCCGTGGTGGAATATTTGCCAGCGCCTTCCGACTTGCCGGCGGTAAGGGGGGAAGATACCAAAACCGGCCAAGAAATACTTGTAAATCACACTGACGATGAGCCGCTTGCCGCCATCGCTTTCAAACTCCAGACGGATCCTTTCGTTGGTCAGCTCATATATACCAGAGTCTATTCAGGCAGGCTTGAATCAGGTTCTTATGTTCTCAACACTTCCACTGGCAACAAAGAAAGAGTAGGCAGAATCTTGCGTATGCATGCAAATTCAAGAGAAGAAATAAAAGAAATAAACGCCGGAGATATTGCCGCTATCGTCGGTCTCAAGGATACGAGAACCGGACATACTCTTTGCTCTCCCGACAGACCGGTAATTCTTGAAAATATTACTTTCCCTGAACCGGTAGTTTCTCTTAAAGTTGAACCTAAAACAAAGCAAGATCAAGAGAGAATGGGTATTGCTCTCAGAGCGTTGTCTGATGAAGATCCTACCTTTAAGATTAAATCCGATTCCGAGACGATGGAAACGATTATTTCCGGCATGGGCGAATTGCATCTTGAGGTTTTAGTGGACAGAATGAAGAGAGAATTTAAGGTGGAAGTAAATGTTGGCAGACCGCAGGTGGCTTATAAAGAAACAATTTCCGGCGAAGCTGAAGCTGAAGGTAAATATATCAAACAATCAGGCGGAAGAGGTCAATACGGTCATGCCAGAATCAGAGTTAAGCCGCTTGAGAGAGGCAAGGGTTTTGAGTTTATAAATTCAATCAGAGGCGGCGCTATTCCGCAAGAGTTCATCAATCCTATTGAAAAAGGCGTAAAAGAGGCTATGGAGAAAGGTGTGGTGGCCGGTTTCCCATTGGTGGATTTGGCGGTGGAACTTTATGATGGTTCTTACCACGATGTGGATTCATCTGAAGCCGCTTTCAAAGTGGCCGGCTCCATGGCGCTTCAAGAAGCCGTTAAAAGAGCCAAGCCTGTCATATTGGAGCCGGTTATGAAAGTGGAAGTAATGGCGCCGGAGAAATTCTTAGGTGATATTACCGGCAGTTTGAACTCCAAACGAGGTCAGATAGAAAACATGACAGACAGAAGCGGATTAAAAGTGGTAGAAGCCAAAGTGCCGCTTTCGGAAATGTTTAATTACACCACGTCTCTAAGATCTATGACGGAAGGCCGCGGCAACTCCACTATGGAATTTGATCACTATGCCATCGTGCCAAACAACGTGGCTCAAGCTATAGCGGAAGGGAAGAAGTAGGCCGGCATTATCTAAAATTTTATAAAGGGACTTATGGAAAAAGAAAACAACCGCCACTTGGAGACTCAATCTCCAAGTGAAGACAATGGTGAAAGACTTATGTCCGAAGAGGTTCTTGATGATGATTTAGAGCTAGAAAGCGGTGTAGATATAGATAAGTTGCCTATTTGACTTTAAATGAGAAATGGAGTATAAAATACGAGGTTTTGAACCTTGTATTTTATTGTAGGGATTTTTTTAGGAGGGTTGAAAGATGATTCTTGATGATGATTTTGAAGGAGATTTGTATGAGGCAGAAGAGAAAATTTTGCCGGCAATACTAAAAGAAATTTGCCGGGAATGCGAGAGAAATATTGACCGGTCTGAAGTTGAACCTCAGATTAAAGATAAACTTGCCAAAGGAGATGTAGTCACGGGTGAAAGTCTTTGCCTAGACTGCCTCTTACTGGAGGCGCTCTCGTAAAACTCGTAAAACAATCCCATACTTTCTTAAGAAAGTATGGGATTTGACATTTTTAAGGGCTTGCTATAGTATGTACATAATGCGCTTAAAGCGTTTTTATTGTTTATTTAATCAAAAAATAAAGTCGAATCTAAAAATTATTAAATAATTGTTAATTGCCACCGCGATCATTAAAAACGGTCTTCGGCGGCAAATTTAAAAAAAATGGCAGAAAAATTTGATAGGTCAAAGCCGCACGTAAACGTCGGCACAATCGGTCACGTTGACCACGGTAAAACCACTCTTACCGCCGGTATTTTGAATGTTGTAAATCTTACCGGAGGCAAGGCTAAGGTGGAAAAAATAGATGAAATAGACAAAGCCCCTGAAGAAAAAGCCAGAGGTATTACTATTTCTCTTCATCATAGCGAATACGAAACAGCTAAGAGACACTATGCTCACATAGATGCCCCGGGTCACGCTGATTATATTAAAAACATGATCACCGGAGCCGCCCAAATGGACGGAGCCGTGCTTGTGGTAGCCGCCACGGACGGTGTGATGCCGCAAACCAGAGAGCACATTCTTCTTGCCAGACAGGTGGGTGTGCCTTCTATCGTTGTTTTCTTGAATAAGGTGGACATGGTAGACGATAAAGAACTTATAGACTTAGTAGAGGAGGAAATAAGAGAGCTTCTTACCAAATACGGTTTTGATGGCGCCAATACGCCGGTTATAAAGGGTTCTGGTCTTAAGGCCTACGAAGCTACTTCAGCCGATGACGAATGGGTGAAGCCGGTAAAAGAGCTTTTGGACACTTTGGATAACTATATTCCGGACCCGGTGAGAGAGACGGATAAGCCGTTCCTTATGCCGATAGAAGACATCTTCTCCATTGAAGGAAGAGGTACTGTTTGCACCGGCAGAATTGAGAGAGGTGTTGTAAAAGTTGGCGAAGAAATTGAGATTATTGGTCTTGGTGAAACAAGAAAGACTACCGTAACCGGAGTGGAAATGTTTAACAAATCTCTTGATGAAGGTCAAGCCGGAGATAACGCCGGTATCCTCTTGAGAGGCACCAAAAAAGAAGAATTAACCAGAGGTCAGGTGCTTGCCAAGCCGGGTACGCTTACTCCGCATGCCGAGTTTGAATCTGAAGTGTATGTGCTTACCAAAGAAGAAGGAGGCAGACACACCCCGTTTTTCAAGGGATACAAACCGCAGTTCTACATAAGAACCACCGACGTAACAGGAGAAGTAACTTTGCCGGAAGGAGCGGAAATGGTAATGCCGGGTGATACGATAACCTTTAAGGTAAAATTGGTATCAGCCATAGCTCTTGAAGAAAAGCAAAGATTTGCTATCAGAGAGGGAGGTAAAACCGTAGGCGCCGGAGTGGTAACTAAGATAATAAGCTAGGCGTTAGCCACTAATCGTTAGAAATATAAATCTAACGGTTAGACCCTAGCGACTAAATTTATGACCAAAGAAAAAGAACAACAACCAAAACTTCGTATCAGAATCAGGGCTTATGAGCACAAGGTTCTTGATGCCAGCGTAAAGCAGATTATGGATACGGCGAAAAGATATGACGCGAAAATCGCCGGTCCGGTGCCTTTACCGAAGGAGATCAAGAAATATACGGTAAACAGAGCTTCTTTTATTGATAAGAACTCTCGCGAGCAATTTGAGATGGGTGTGCATAAGAGACTGATAGATATTTTGAGTCCTACTCCAAATGTGATTGACGCGCTTACAAATCTTAATTTGCCGGCCGGAGTTGATATTGAAGTAAAGATGAGCTAAAAGACGTTAACTAACCAACAGATGTTAATAAACAAAACATGAAGTTTATACTTGGCAGAAAACAGAATATGACGCAAGTGTTTGACGAAAGCGGCAAAGTTGTTCCGGCCACCGTTATTTCTGCCGGTCCGATGACGGCTGTTAGCAAGAAAACGGTGGAGAAAGACGGCTATGAGGCGATTGTTTTTGGTTATGGCGCAAAAAAAGAGAAGAACGTAAAAAAACCGCAGAGAAAACTTGGCAATTTCGCTTTTTTAAAGGAATTTAAGAACGGTAGCGTGGAAATCGGTTCTGTTGTTGACGCTTCGGTTTTTGAAAATGGCGATAAAATAACGGTAAGCGGAATCTCAAAAGGAAAGGGTTTTCAAGGCGTGGTAAAAAGACACGGATTTAAAGGCGGTCCGAGAACGCACGGTCAGAAACATTCCGAAAGAGAGCCCGGATCCATCGGCGGCGGCTTAAGAACGAGAGTGCCGAAGGGTATGAGAATGGCCGGCAGAATGGGTAGCGACAGAATAACGGTAAAGAATCTTAGAATCGTTAAGGTTGATAAGGATAATAACCAGCTTTTCGTGCTTGGCGCCGTGCCGGGCAGAAAGGGAACCCTTCTTGAAATCAAAGGAAATTAAAAAATATGGAAACGATAATCTACAATCAGAAAGGTGAGAAAGTTTCAGAGATAAAACTGCCGGAAACTGTTTTCGGTCTGCCGTGGAATGCCAATCTTGTGCATCAAGCGGCCGTTTCTATGATGTCTAATAAAAGAGATCCTATCGCTCACACCAAGGGAAGAGGAGAAGTGGCCGGCGGAGGCAGAAAGCCTTGGAGACAAAAGGGATTGGGAAGAGCCAGACACGGCTCTATAAGATCGCCGATTTGGGTTGGCGGCGGCGTATCGCACGGACCGATAAACGAGAAAGATTATTCCAGAAAGATAAACAAAAAGATGAAGAAAAAAGCTTTTTTGACGGCTTTGTCCAGAAAGTTTAAAGATAATGAAATTTTATTCTTGGATAACCTAAACCTGTCTTCCGCGAAAACGAAAGAAGCCGCCGGCTTGATAAGCAGTCTGGCGAAGATTGAGGGCTTTAATAAGCTTACTTTAAAGAAAGGCGTGAAAGCGGTGTTTGCCACGGCGGAAAAAGATGGAAATGCGTATAGGAGCTTTAAGAACATCCCCGGAACGAATATTGTGGAAGTCCGCAATTTAAGTTTATTGGATGTGCTTAATAATAAGTATTTGGTGATAGCGGGAGCGGAGAAGTCTATTTCCGGACTGGCTGAGTAATCGGAAATTTTTGACTTTTTGACGCATTTTTGCTAGTATCTAGCATAGTCCCGATGAAGGGAATTTTTATTTAACATGGCATTGTTTAAAACAAACAAAAAAGAAGCAGAAGCAAAAAAAGATGTTTCCGCTGATAAAGAAAAAAATAAAACTGTCGCGAAGAAAGCGAAGGTTGTAAAAGCTGTAAAGACCGCAAATGATACAAAGCCGAAAATTCGCCCTCATGTAACGGAGAAAGCCACTTTTCTTTCGGGAAAAGGCGTTTATGTTTTCAGAATAAAGCCGGAAATAAATAAGATTATGATGAAGAATTTTATTAAGAAAACTTACGGAGTTGAACCTGTTAAAATAGGGATAGTCAATTCTCCGGTTAAAACGGTTTTCTTGAGAAAAAGAAGAGTTTTAAAATCGGGATACAGAAAGGCGATGGTTTATCTTAAGAAAGGAGATAAAATTTCAATAGCGCAATAATCATGAAATATTTTAAGCCAACAACAGCATCAAAGAGAGGTTCCGTCGGTATTTTGTATCGCGATATTTTAACTAAAACTGAACCGGAAAAGAATCTTACAAAAGGCTTTAAAAGAGCTGTTGGCAGAAATTCCGCCGGTAGAATTACCGTGAGGCACAAAGGAGGCGGCGCGAAGAGACTTTACCGAGAAATAGATTTTAAATACGACAAAAAGGATATACCGGCCACCATTAAATCAGTAGAATATGATCCGAATAGATCCGGCTTTATCGGTGTTTTGGCTTATGCCGACGGAGAGAAGAGATACACTTTGCTTCCGACCACGCTTAAAGTGAACGACAAAATTATCGTCTCGGAGAAGGCCGAGATTAAACCTGGCAACAGATTGCCGCTTGGCAAGATTCCGGTAGGCACGTTTATATATAATGTGGAAGCTCAACCTATGTCCGGAGCCAAATTGGTGAGATCGGCAGGTAGCTTTGCTGAAATTTTGGCTCACGACAATAATTATGCTTTGATTAAGATGCCTTCCACTGAAATTAGAAAAATTCCTGACAGCGCTTGGGCCAGTATTGGTCAAGTTTCAAATGAAGAATACAAGCTTAGGAATCTTGGCAAGGCCGGCCGATCAAGGCACATGGGCAGAAGACCTACGGTAAGAGGCAGCGCCATGAATCCGGTAGATCATCCGTTTGGAGGAGGAGAAGGCAGACAAGGCGCTGGTATGAGAAGGCCGAAAAACATGTGGGGCAAAGGCATAAGAGGGAAGAAAACCAGAACACCCAAGAAATATTCCAATCCGTTTATAGTTAGCAGGAGAAAGAATAAAAATAAAAAATAATCAACATGAGCAGAAGTCTTAAAAAAGGTCCGTATATTGATCCGAAATTGCTTAAGAAGATAAGCGTTATTAAGCCTGGAGATAGTGTCAAAGTTATAAAAACATGGTCAAGAGATTCACAAATTTCTCCTGAAATGATAGGTTTTACTTTTGGCGTGCACAATGGCAAAGATTTTATTCCGGTGAGTGTTAATGAAGACATGGTTGGCCACAGGCTTGGCGAGTTCAGTCCGACAAAGAAATTCACAAGACACGGAGGCAAAATGCAGAAAGAAATAGAAGCCAAGAAAAAGGAATCGGAAATAGCGGCGTCAAAAGCGGCCAAGGCCACAACTGACAAAAAATAATCATGAAAGAAATAAAAGCCCAACTTAATAATTTTAGAATTTCGCCAAGAAAAGCGCGGATTGTCTGCGATATCGTAAGAGGAAAGAAGGTGAAAGATGCCATAGCGCAGCTTAATTTTACCAGCAAGCGTTTTGCCACGCCGCTTATGAAGTTGTTGAAATCGGCCTCGGATAATGCTAAGAATAACTTTAATGTCACGGACGAAAGTAATTTGATTGTAAAAAGCATAGAAGTAAACGGCGGTCCGGTATTGAAGAGATTCATGCCGAGAGCTAGAGGTTCTTCAGCTATGATAAAAAAGAGAACAAGCCGAGTTTCATTGGTTATTATAGAGCAAACGAAAAAGACGATAAGCAAAGTTAAAAAGACAAAAATTAAGAAACATGAGTAAAACAGTACACCCATATTCATTCAGGATTGGCATACTGCGAGGATGGAAATCTCGCTGGTTTAACTCTCAAAAATACAGAGAGTTTCTAAAAGCCGATGTCTTAGTCAGAGAAGCGCTTACGCAGTCTTTAAGAGGGACGTTTGTTGAGAGTATAGAGATAGAGAGAACGCCGGCTGTTTTCCACATAATTATAAAAACTTCAAGGCCTGGATTGGTAATAGGCAGGAAAGGAGAAGGCGCGGAGAAGATTAAGAGCCAGATCATTTCCATTTTAAGTAAAATAAAAGCGGAAATTCCTAAGGATATTAAGATAAGTGTTGAGGAGGTGCGACAACCGGAGGCAAGCGCCAGAATAGTGGCTCAAATGGCAATAGAGAGTCTTGAAAAAAGAACTCCGTTTAGGCGAGTAATGAAGCAGATTCTGGAAAAAGGAATGTCCAATAGAGACGTAAAGGGTATAAAAATTATGTTGTCTGGACGATTGGATGGAGCTGAAATGAGCAGAAAAGAATGGCTTAGAAAAGGCAGAATCCCTTTGCAGACATTAAGGGCGGATATAGATTTTGCCAGAGAGGAGGCGCGCTTGCCATACGGTCAGATTGGTATTAAAGTATGGATTTACCGAGGAGATAAGTTTGATAAATAAAAAACATGGCATTTTTTCCAAAAAAAGTAAAATTCAGAAAGTGGCAAAGAGATCGCGAGAATCCGAACAAAAAAAGAGTTGCCACTAGAGGTAACACGATAAGCTTCGGTTCTTTTGCCCTTGTCGCGCAGGAAGCCAAAGAAATAAAAACAAACCAGATAGAAGCGGCCAGAAAAACAATGTCCAGACTGGCGCAAGGCGCGGGGAAGATATGGATAAGGATTTTTACCGATAAGCCTGTTACAACCAAGCCGGCGGAGGTGGGCATGGGACACGGCAAAGGCGATCCGGCGTTTTTCGTGGCTAGAGTGAGAGCGGGAACGGTTCTTTTTGAAATAGACGGCTTGAGCGAAGAGAAAAGCAGAGAAGCCTTGAGAAAAGCTTCAGCCAAATTACCGGTAAAGGCTAAAATAGTTGCCAGATAAAATATAAAAATATGCCAAAAAGAAAAATAAAAGGAGAAATAGTATCTGATAAAATGCAGAAAACCGCGGTGGTTTTAGCAGAGCGTTACGTAAAACACCCAAAGTATAAGAAATACATAAGGATAAGCAAAAAATACAAGGCGCATGACGAAAATAAGGAGTATAAAGTTGGCGACAAAGTCATTATTCAGGAATGCAAGCCGATATCAAAGGATAAAAATTTTGAAATAATAGGAAGAGCGTAAAAATATGATTCAACCAAGAACAATGGTAAATATCGCGGACAATACCGGCGCCAAACTGGCGCAGGTGTTTAAGGTGCTCGGGGGAAGCAAGAAGAGATACGCCAGAATAGGCGATGTGGTGGTGATTGCCGTAAAAGTCGCGGAGCCTAGAAAGACAGTTAAGAAAAAGGACGTGCATCATGCTTTGGTGGTAAGACAAAGAAATCCTTACAGGAGAAAAGACGGATCGTATGTGCGTTTTGATGAGAATGCCGTGGTGTTGATAGACAAAAGCAAACATGAGCCGATTGGCGGAAGAATCTTCGGACCGATACCGAGAGAAATTCAAGAGAAAGGTCATTCCAAGATAATTTCATTGGCCCCGGAGGTGGTGTAGATAAGTTTGTAAAGTTAAAAGTTTATAAAGTTATGAAAATTAAAAAAGGAGACACAGTTAAAATAATATCAGGCAAAGATAAAGGTAAAACAGGCAAAGTTGCCTTGGTTATTTCTGATACTCAAAGAATAATTGTTGAAGGCGCGAATATGAGAAAGAAACATGTTAAACCGAGAAAACAAGGTCAAAAAGGTCAAACATTGGAAGTGGCCGGATCCATGCATGTTTCCAATGCTATGTTTTCTTGTCCATCGTGCGGAAAGGCAACAAGACTTGGCGCCAAAAAAGACGGTCGCAAAAAGTATAGAGTGTGCGTAAAGTGCAAGGCTCAAATATAACGAGAATTGTTTAATTTTATCAGATTATGATTTCTTACGGTTGCAATATTTATAAAAAGATGTAATATACCTTAAGAACTGGCTGTATAGCCATTCTTTTTGTTAATCATGACCAATTTAAAGGAAAAATACTATAAAACAGTAGCGGGAGCCATGAAAGAAAAGTTTGGCTACAAGAGCGTTATGGCTACTCCCAGAATGGTGAAGGTGGTTTTAAGCGCCGGCACCGGCTCCTTTAAAGACGAAGCAAAGAAACCTATTGTTGAGAAGTCGCTTGCCGCCATAACGGGGCAGAAGCCGCTTGTAAATAAAGCTAAAAAGTCCATCGCTTCTTTTAAATTAAGAGAAGGTATGCCGATTGGATATTCCGTAACCCTGAGGGGCGGAAGAATGTACGATTTTCTTGATAAATTGATAAACATTACGATGCCAAGAGTAAAAGATTTCAGAGGTATCAATCCAGAGGCGATAGATGATTCCGGCAATCTTACCATCGGTTTTAAGGATCACGTGGCTTTTCCGGAAACGGCGGGAGATGATGCCAGAAACGCTTTCGGTTTGGGTATCACTTTGGTAACAAGTGCCAAAAGCAAAGAAGAGGCGGTTGAGTTATTGAAATTAATCGGTGTCCCGTTTTACAAAAACGAGCAATAAAATTTTAAGATAAGATTAAAATGGCAAAAAAATCAGTAATAGCAAGATCAAAAAAGACACCGAAATACAAATCACGCGTAGTGAGAAGATGTTTCAGGTGCGGCAGAAAGAGAGGATACATGAGAGACTTTGATCTGTGCAGAATATGTTTTAGAGAGTTGGCCAACGAAGGCATGATTCCGGGTGTTAAAAAATCATCATGGTAAAATAGTAAATTTGAAACAATGGATACAATAGCAAATATGTTAACTTCAATAAGAAACGCGCAAGCCGTCAAGAAAGAAACGGTCTCTGTTCCTTATTCAAAAATAAAAATGGAAATAGCCAATTTGCTCTTAAAAGAGAATTTTATAAAGGGCGCGGAACATAAAGGTAAAAAGAGCAATAAGGTTATAAGCATCAATCTTAAATATTCAGATGACGGCCAACCGGCCATAAACGGGCTTAAAAGAATATCCAAGCCGTCTAAGCGGGTTTACGTGCCGGTAAGCGGAGTGAGAATGGTTAAAAGCGGTTATGGATCGCAGATATTGACCACTCCAAAGGGTATTTTGACAAGCAAAGAGGCGCGAAGAGAAAAAGTCGGCGGTGAAGTAATTTGTGAAGTTTGGTAAAATCATGAGTAGAATAGGCAAAAAAGAAATAATAATACCAAGTGGCGTTGAAGTAAAAAAAGACGGCGATGTTTTGAGCGTGAAAGGGCCTTTGGGCGAATTAAGCAGATCTTTTAAAGGTGATCTGGATATTTTGATAGAAAATAATATTATAAAAGTTTCTCCGAAAAAAGAGCTTGAAAATTTGGCTTTATGGGGAACATTCGCGTCTCATATATCAAACATGATAGACGGGGTAACGAAAGGATTTAAAAAAACTTTATTGATTGAAGGTGTTGGATTTAAATTCCAATTGGAAGGCGCGAATCTTTTGTTAAACATAGGCTTGTCTCATCCCGTAAAGTTAGAAATTCCAAAGGGGATAAAAGTGGAAGTGGAGAAAAACTCGGCTTCCGTATCCGGTTCGGACAAAGAAGCTATCGGACAGTTTTGCGCCAACATAAGATCGCTCAAAAAGCCTGAACCGTACAAAGGCACTGGCATAAGATATAATGACGAGATAATAAGAAGAAAGGCCGGCAAGAGAGCGTCCGCGACTTCTTAAAAGAATAATTTGAAAAAATCAAGATGAATAGCAAAAAAACAAACAGAACAACAAGACATAAAAGAATAAGGGCCAAAGTGCGCGGCACTGCCGGCGTGCCCAGAATTTCCGTATTCAGATCAAACAAACATACGTACGTTCAGGCGATAGATGATGAGGCTGGCAAAACTCTTTTTTCCGCCAATGACGCTAAGCCGGAAGTAAAAGCAAAAAAGATTGATTCAGCCAAGGAGATTGGATTAAGAGTCGCTAAGGCCGCTTCGGAAAAGAATATCAAGAAAGTTGTTTTTGACAGAGGCGGTTATAAATATCACGGTCGAATTAAAGCTATTGCCGAAGGGGCAAGAGAAGGCGGTTTGGAATTTTAATTCTTAAAAAAATGGAAGAAAATAAAGTAAATAATAATAATGCAAAAAATTCTCCAAGTCCAAGAGGGAGAGGCTTTGGCGCCCCCGCAGGTGGCGGTGGCGGGGCAAGAAGGCCGGGCGGCGGAGGACATGGCAAAGGAGGAAGACCGGGTGGCAGAGGCTTTGGCGCCGGGCAAAAAGTTAAAAGCGAATTTGACCAAAAAATAATAGACATAAGACGCGTAGCGAGAGTTACCGCCGGAGGTAAAAGATTTAACTTTAGAGTAACCATCGTGGCCGGAGACAGAAAGGGCCGAGTGGGCTTAGGTATGGGTAAATCGGCCGATACGGCCGGTGCCATAGAAAAAGCTTTCAGAACCGCTAAAAAGAATCTGATAAAACTCAAACTAACAAAGGATTTTTCCATACCTTATGAATTGGAAGCAAAGTTTACCAGCAGCTATGTAACGTTAAGACCAGCTAAAGGACGAGGTCTTGTGGCCGGCAGTTCTACCAAAGACGTTCTTGATTTAGCCGGCGTAAAAGATGTAAACGCTAAAATATTAACCAGAAGCAAAAATAAGGTTAATAACGCGATGGCGACTTTAAAAGCTTTGGAAAAATTGAAATAATATGCAAATACATCAATTAAAACCAACAACCAAAAACAGAAAGCCTAGAAAAGTGGGCCGTGGAGGCAAGCGCGGAACATACTCCGGCAAGGGTATAAAAGGGCAGAAATCAAGATCCGGCAGAAGGATGAGGCCGGAGCTGAGAGATATTATCAAGAAAATCCCAAAGCTTAGAGGTTATAGCTTTAAGGCGGTTAAAGAAAAGCCGCTCATCGTGAGCTTAACCGTCCTTGACAGCAACTTCAAAGACGGTGATGAAGTAAATCCGAAAGTTTTGTTTGAGAAAAAGATATTGGGCGGCACCGGCGGTAAAATTAAGGCTGTAAAGATTTTGGCCAATGGCAATTTGGAGAAGAAACTCAAAATTGCCGGATGCATAATTTCCAAAGCCGCTAAAGAAAAAATTGAGAAAGCGGGCGGGACAATAGGTTAAAAATGTTAAACAGAATAAAAATAATTTTGAAAGACAAAGATTTGCGCAAAAAAATACTTTTCGTGCTTTTTGCCTTGGTTCTTTTTAGATTAGGAGCGAACATTCCGATTCCGGGCGTGGATCAAGCAAGGTTGGAGGCTTTCATGTCTGGCAATCAACTCTTCGGTTTGCTGGATATTTTTTCCGGCGGCGGTTTATCTAATCTTTCCGTTATGATGCTTGGCGTGGGACCTTACATCACCGCCTCAATCATTATGCAACTCTTCACTATGATTTTCCCGAAACTCAAGGAAATTTATCAAGAAGAAGGAGAAGCTGGAAGACAGAAATTTAATCAATATACAAGATTACTTACTTTGCCGCTGGCTTTTATGCAGGGCTTCGGGCTTATGGCTCTTTTGCAGAGTCAGGGCATATTGGGTGATTTATCAATTTTTGATAAACTCACCAATATCGCCATTATGATTTCCGGCACCATGATACTGCTTTGGCTCGGGGAACTTATTACCGAGAAAAAAGTCGGCAACGGTATCTCTCTCATAATCTTTGCCGGCATCGTGGCCAGTTTGCCAAATACGATAAGACAATTAATTTTTACTTTTGATCCTTCCCAAATTCCGGTATACGCGATGTTTATCGCCTCCGCTTTGCTTATTATTGCCGGAGTGGTTTTTATCAGCGAGGCGGAAAGATCAGTGCCGGTTTCCTACGCTAAGCAAATCAGGGGTTCAAAGATGTATGGCGGTTCATCCACTCACATACCGCTCAGAGTAAACCAGGCTGGTGTTATACCTATAATTTTTGCCATATCAATACTGCTTTTTCCTCAGATGATAGCCGGTTTCCTTTCTAGCATAAATAATGGCGCGATAAATATAATTTCCGGATACATCAATATTTTCATGAACAATCTTTGGATGTATGGCGCGGCTTATTTTATTCTTGTATTTTTCTTTACCTATTTTTATACAGCCGTTACTTTTGACCCGCATATGATTTCCACCAATTTGCAAAAAGGAGGCGCCTTTATCCCGGGCATTAGGCCTGGCCAACCCACTTCGGATTATCTTTCCAGAATAATCGGCCGGATCACACTGGTGGGCGCGCTCTTTCTCGGTCTTATAGCCGTGCTTCCACTAGGCATGCAAGCCGTTACCGGTTTATCCACTCTCGCCATAGGCGGCACGGCCTTGCTCATTGTGGTGTCAGTAGTGCTTGAAACTTCCAAACAAATAGAAGCTCAAGTTGTGATGAAGGAATATTAAGCTGATGTTTTGAGGAATGAAAAGCAGTATGAACACTTGGAGACTCAATCTCCAAGTGGGTTAGATCATAAAACCGGAAGCCATTTTATTTTTTACTCCAATGTCAAGGTTCAACCTTGACATTGGAGTAAAAGTTATCCACACCTTTCATTTCTTTTATTTTTTCCTATGTTTAAATAATCTTAATGTGTCTGAAAGAAATATCGTCGCA
>LBYH01000011.1:0-4547 GCA_000996035.1 Parcubacteria group bacterium GW2011_GWA2_40_143
TGGCCTCTATGTCGCCAAAGAAATCATCAAAGCTCACAAAGGCAAAATCTGGGCGGAATCGGAAGGAGAGGGAAAGGGGAGCAGATTTTTTGTGGAGTTGGTGGCGGTATAATTTTTAACGATACTCTAATAACACCGCTAGTCATTATTCTATACCAAAGACAGTCCTTGATTTTCTCTGCAGCTTGCAAAAAAAAGTTGATATGTTATTATACAAAAAGTGTTCAGTTCTTTAATAGAAAAATAGAAAGGTTGTTTTAATGTGATTGTTTTCGTGTAAATTCCAGTCTTTAAATGACGACAAAAGGAGAATCATGGTGTTTAAAAATATACGAATTGGTTGTGTGCATTATTACTTAGAAATTGCTAATACCATAGATCTGATGAGAAAAGGTCTTGCTGGACGTAATTCAATTAATAAAAATAGTGGCATGTTATTTGACTTTAGGAAGAGCCAAGTACAAGGTTTTTGGATGAAAGGAATAAATTTTAATCTTGACTTAATTTTTCTTAATCAGCGCAGAATAGTTGTTTCTATAAAAAGATTAACTGCTCATAATAAAAAAACAGTAATAAGTAATGTGCCTATCCGTTATGCAATAGAGTTGGCTCGTGGACAAGTAAGACGGTGTAACGTTAAAATTGGCGATAGGATTATTTTTTAAACCATTAATATATTAGGAAGGAGGTGATTAATAATGCTAGTCTCAGAATTTAAAGATAAGGATTTTCGCATAGCATCGCAGTGTCGGCAACCGTATTTCTGCGTTGGTGTTGCAATAAGTGATAAAACTGTTGCTGTTCGCAATACCAAAGATGCAAGCAAAACAACTTTAAAATTTACTGCTAGTGAATGGCGCGAGTTTGTTAAGGCAGTAAAAAATTGCGAGTTTGATGTATAATTGTTTTGCAAAAAAAAGGAGGAGGGGTACGTATTATCCTCCTCCTTTAATATTTAAAACATTATGATAATAACAATTATCCCCGGATATAAAGGCAATAAAAAACATTATAAATATTTGATTAAAGAACTTAGTAAAAAAGCTAAGGTAAAATTTATTAAAATAGATTGGAATAAACCATTATCTGCTCTAGAAAAAATAATTATTAAAACAGATATTATTATTGGTCATTCACTTGGTGCATTGATTGTTTACAAAATATCTACCCACAGAAAGATTAATAAGGTAATTATTTGTTCATTATCACCGCTCCTTGAAGAAGACCTTACGAAGCACATGCAAAATATTGTGAGAAAAAATATAGGAGATGTGTGGTTAAATGATTTAAAAAAAATAAAATATGGCAAAACAAAATCAAAAAATATTATCGCCCTGTATGGAGACAAAGAATCTGAGAAAATAAAGAAGCGTTCCCATGAATTAATTAATCGTAATGTATGTATACCTAATTGCGGCCATAGTATACTAAAACGTTACACGAAAGCTATTGTTGGAAATTTATAATTATGGGCGAAGACCTTGCCTAATCTGTTTAGGAAATTCGTGCGAGGTGGCGGCCATGCCTCTTTGCACGCCAACGGCTCCGGTCTTGGCCTCTATGTCGCCAAAGAAATCATCAAAGCTCACAATAAAGAGATTTATAATTTGCCGGAAATTGTTTTAAAAGAACAGGTTTCCGACGATTTTTTGCGATTTTATAAAAAAGTTCATTATTTTGTCGTTATTGTCGCATATAATTTTAAAAAAGAAATTGTTTTAATAAGAGATTTTAATAAGAACATAGGTTGGGAAATCCCCGGAAGCAGTGTTGACAAAAATGAGAACATTGAGGAGGCCATTCACCGCATTTCAAAAAAAGAAATTGGATTGGAGATTGACGAGATGGAACCAGTCGCCATAGTTAAAAATTTTTTTACTTGCGGACAAAAAACGATATTGCATACAGGAATCGCTTTCATCGCTTCAAGCAGGGGAAATAAGATGTTGAAACTTCCATCTAATATAAAATATATTTTTACAAATAAAGCAGAGATAAAAACAGCTTATCAAAATGAGAAGATTATTGGTTTGGCGTTTGAAAAAATCAGAAGCAAGAAGAATGAGTTGCCTAAAGAAGAAATAGAAAATGTTAAAAGCAAAAAGATTATTTTAGCGTATAAAATACATAAATATTTTATAAAATTAATAGGAAACGCATCATCACGCAAAATAGAAAAAGAAATCTTTAAAATGGTGCTAGGCGAACCCAAAAGCGTTTTGGATGTTTCTTGTGGAGACAGTGATTTGATAAACAAATTATACAAAAAATATAAACTGGAAATATGCGTCGGAAACGACATATCTTGGAAAACAATATCTCTTATAAAAAGTAAAAAGCATAATGCGATTTTTACCAATCACAACATCCTAAATTTGCCTTATAAAAAAATTTTTGATCTCGTTATTTTTAAAAACACGCTGCATCACATCGACAAGAAACATCAGGTCAAAGTAATAGACAATCTTAAAAATATTTCGAAACAGCTGATTATTATAGATATAGATGATCCTTGCAATTCAAGTATTTTGGCAAAAACTTGGAATCGCTATTATAGATATTTTTTGGGTGATCAAGGCGGTTGTTTTTTGAGTTTCTTAAATTTTAAAAAACTAATTGCGGAAAAGATAAGTAATGTTAAATATAAAACAGGAATAATCAAAACAATCAAGGGAAGCTATTTTTTTGCTTCAATCAATAATCAGAATTAATCAGTAAGCGGACAACATCCCTGCCAGTTTTTTAAAATGTTTTTTAGATCCGTCAAAAGACCAGTCAGAATGTTTTGAAAGACGATCGCATAGTTCATTAAACTCAATTTTATTAATTGCGTCAAATCAATATCATTTCCGAGATCAAACACAAAATTTTCTCTTTCTGTTATTTTTGAATTAAAACCAAAAAGCGCAAAAGTTTTAATGATACCGATGAATTGATCTTTGTTTATTTTTTGGGACAATTCAGTTCTGTTGTGGGCGTGAAAATCACCTTTCTTTGCTACAATTTCCGTTTTTCCATTTGAGTCAATGCGAACTCTAATGTCAATATTTGCGCCATTGATTTTACTAAGAAACATTGCTGAAAGTCTTTTTGTGCTAGAAACAAATTTTGATTGTTTTTTAAATTGTTCCAGTAAATTATAAAATTGCCTTGAAGAAACTTCCGCTCGCAACTCTAGTTCTATATTGAGATTTTCTTTCTTTTTCATTTATTTTTAATTTAGCACATTTTGATAAAATAAAAAAGAGCGACCAGTTTTTAAGCTGGTCGCTGTCGTTAATGTGTGATTATTTGCATTACATTAAAGTTCAACTGCTTTGATTATAATTTCCGCGCATGCTTCCGGCGTGAATCGTTGGGTGTCAATCATTAAAAAAGGTATGCCATTTTTTAAAACATTTTGATAAAAAGCTGTGGCAAGTTCCTTCTGTTGATCAAGCATTCTTTTGTCTCCGGCGGTCATCCCGCGAGCTAATATTCTATCAATTTGGATGTTCTCGTTGATAGTAAGGATAACTGTTATTGTTGGTAGAATGATTTGACTAAAATCATTCATTGAAACTTGCGCGCCCATTACTTGGTGATAAGTATATGTGCTTAACCAATAGCGATCAGAAACAACCTTGCCTTTATTTGCAATAATTACTTCTATTTCTTTGGACGCATCATAAATACCATTTCTGTAAAATTTATAATGTTCCTCTGGAGACGCATTATTATCAACTCGTTCACGAAAAGAAAGGTACTTTTTGGGTGGCGTTGAGTAAGATGTTGCCCCCAATTTTTTGGCAAGAATGGCGCAAAGTGTGCTTTTTCCACTTCCATCAACTCCTTCAATAGCAATAAACATTCTGTGTCTCCTTTTAGTACTAAATCAAGTTCAAATAACAGTTAAAATTTTAAAAATCTTCTTCTTTCCTCCGATTTCTCCTTCTTTTGCTTCTCCAGCTTTCGCACCTAAGATTATTTTAGCCAATGGAGCTGAATAGGAAACATACCCATGCAATCTTTTAAAAATCATATAACTGCCGATCTTGTATGTCTCCACTTTCCCGGTATTTTCATCTTTTAAGACGACCACTTTCCCAATGGCTACAGCATTGCCCAATAAATCAGCAGATACGATTTTTGCTCTATTCCTAATGTCAGTCAATTCATTTAATCTTTCATGAAATATCGTATATTGTCTTTTCGCTTCCTCAAACCCAAAATTATCATGCCAAGTTTCCGAGCTTTGTGTGGTGCTTTCTCCCATCTCTTTGCCAATTTTTTCCAAGATATTAATTGTTTCAATTATTTTTTCGTTCAGATCTTTAAAATCTTCTTCCAAAAAGTAATACATAATGGCTATTTTACCTCCTTTTTGTTAAATTTGAAATGTAAAAAATATTTTAAGGGACAGTTGATATCCATAAAAATAATAACAGATAATATAATCATTGTCCACATTTTCAATCTTCTCAAAGATTGGTTTTAATAATAGGTGATTTCTTGGATGTGTCTCACATAGAACGTGGCGCCATGGAATATAATTTTGAGAAAACAGA
>LBYH01000011.1:4784-32771 GCA_000996035.1 Parcubacteria group bacterium GW2011_GWA2_40_143
TGGCCTCTATGTCGCCAAAGAAATCATCAAAGCTCACAAAGGCAAAATCTGGGCGGAATCGGAAGGAGAGGGAAAGGGGAGCAGATTTTTTGTGGAGTTACCGAAGGTTTAAAAAACAGAAGCACTAATTTTTTTTGCGATTGACTTTTACCCCCCCCATGGTAGCCTCTAAATTAGATTGATTCTTTAAAAATTTAATAAAAATAACCATTAAATCAAGAAAGGAGGCGAGACCGACAGGAAAAAACACAAACCGTATTTTATTTTCTGAAAAATTTAGAGGAAGAAAGGAGGTTAAAATGAATCCCAAACAGAGAACTAAAAAAGACGTTAGACTAAAAATGTCCAGCAAAGCTAAGGATGATATTATTGTTTTGAAAACAGGCAAAAACAGTCTTCTGCGTTTTAATAATTTTGGTAAAGATGGATGTGGTTATTAAGCGTTCTTACCTCGCAGGCATAGTATTAGTCTGCGAGGTAAATTCTAAAGCAAAGGAGGTATAAATGAAATATAAATTTAGCAAATTTTGTCTTTATCTTATTGATGAAAATAGGGTTGTAATAAAAAACACCAGAACTGGTGCAATTGTAGTAATGAGTAAAAAGACATTTTTACGAATTAAGAAATGGATTCAAGGGTCAGAAAGTTCTCTGCCTCAGCAATGTCTTGCCAATTTGTCTGGCGAGAATGGCATCTTGGTGTCCAATGATCTTGATGAGTTTGAAGATTATAAAAAATCGTTTCTTTTTACCAGGAATAAAAAAGCGAATTTATTTAGTCTTCATTTTTTACCAACGACCAATTGTCAATTTTCTTGTAATTATTGTTTTGAAAAAGGCACAAGCAAGACAGATATGAACTTTAATATATTGGGTCAGTCAATAAAATGGCTTTATCAATATCTTGATATTAATAAAGCCATTGACGATCTAAGGCTGATAATCTTTGGCGGTGAGCCGCTTTTGCGCAAAGATTTGGTAACAACATTTCTTCCTGAATTTAAAAGATTGTCAGAAATTTACAAGAAGTCTTTTTGGACAGAGCTAACGACAAACGGAGAATTTCTTAATCAAGATGTGGCAAAAACACTGGCTAATTATAATTGGAAAAGAGCTCAAATTACTTTGGATGGCTATGGCGAGACGCATGATAGACGACGAACAAATGCAAATAGAAAATTATCTTTTCATCAGATCATAAGTAATATAAAAATGCTTATAGAGAATAATTATATTGATAAAATTGATCTGCGTATTTCTTTAGATGGTGAAACATACGATTCAATACCAAAATTGATAAAATTTTTAGGTAAACTTGGATGGCAAGAAAAGATAAAACTGAGTCTAGGACTTATTGTTCCGGGAATTAATGTTGATGTTAAAAAAGATTCGCAAAAACTAACGGCTGAGCGAGTTTTGAATGTCTGGGTTATTGCTAAGAAGGAAGGTTTTGAGATTCCTGATGAATTTATGGCGGGACCATGGTGCGTTGCTATCGCAAAACATTCCGCTGTTTTGCAGCCGGACGGCACGCTGCAGAAATGCTTTTGCACTGTCGGAAAACCGGAGTTTAATTTTAACAATATTTTCTCTAAGCCACTTTCATACACAAAGGATGATAGGTTTGAAATGTTTGATCGTATTAATAAATGCATAGAAGAAGAATGCGTTTATCTTCCAATCTGCGGTGGTGGTTGCATTCATGATAGTATAGTAGCTTATGGTAAGGTAGGTTTCAAAAGAAGGTTTTGCCAAAAAACACTTCTTGGAAAAATTAACTTAGGACTCCTAAAATTGAATTTCAGATAAATAATAATTGAAAAAAGGTTGTATCTATTGATACGGCCTTTTTTTTCTCATATACTGTGAATATGAACAATACCCCAGATATAAAACAATACCTTCCTTTCTATAAAGAAAATTTTAAGAAAGACACTCGCTGGCTTAAAAAGGAAACTGAGCATTATACATTCAATTATTTCCCTGACTCATTGGCTGAAAAAGAGGTTGATTTCATAGCCGAAAGACAAGAAAAAGCTTTCAAAAAAATAATTTCATTTTTGCGGTTGAAACCGCCTAAGAAAAAAATAAGCTATTATCTTTATCCAAGCAAAAAAACAAAAAAAGAATTAATGGGCGATGATTGGTACGCTCAATCCATTTATCATGATTTTTGCGTGCATATTTTATACACAAGTGAGATTAAACCGGTGGGCGAGCATGAAGACACTCATCTCTTGTCTTTGCCATGGGGATTATCCATAGGATTTTGGGCTGAAGGCTTAGCAGAATATTTAACCGGACATGATTGGTATGGCAACAGCCATAATATCAAGATTAGAGAAGGATTTAAGAGAAAAATTTTTCCATCTATAGAATCTTTAATGAGCCAAAAAGCTTGGATGGATTTACCAGATGAAAATGCAATATATTATTATTGCTTAGCCGGTTCATTTACAAAATTTATTATAGAAAAATTTGGCATGGAGAAGTTTAAAGAATTGTATAAAGAAACTAGCAGAGGGAAAGGTGCAGAAGAAAATAAAAAGGTGTTTAAAAAAATATACGGCATAGATATTGATGAAGCTGAGCAAGGGTGGAAGAAAATGTTTAGTAATTAGTTTTTACCTTATTTCTTTATCAAAGGTAAAATCTGGGCCGAATCGGAAGGAGAGGGGAAGGGAAGCAGGTTTTTTGTGGAGCTACCGGCGAACTAATTTTTCGTTTTATGTCGTTTAAAAAACAATTAGGGGTAGCTATTTTTTTGCTTCAATCAATAATCAGAATTAATCAGTAAGCGGACAACATTCCTGCCAGTTTTTTAAAATGTTTTTTAGATCCGTCAAAAGACCAGTCAGAATGTTTTGAAAGACGATCGCATAGTTCATTAAACTCAATTTTATTAATTTACCGAAGGTTTAAAAAACATAAGCGCGAATTTTTCTTACAATTGACTTTTACCCCCCCCATGGTAGCCTCTAAATTAGATTGATTCTTTAAAAATTTAATAAAAATAACCATTAATCAAGAAAGGAGGTGAGGGGGGGGTGAGCAAAAAAAGTGAAATGGGAGGACAATTTGAAAAGAAATTTTAGAGAATACCCTTAATTTATATCAACAATTCTTAAGGAGGGTTACCATGAAAAAAGGTGCCAGTGATTTACGAAAACATAAACTTGATTCACTTGTGAGTTGTACACAGAAGTATTCTGAACGAAACCGACAGATTGTATCAATTAAGCACGCACTTGTTAACAGTGATTCGTATGTGCTTTGTGCGGAGATTCACCAAGAAGCAGAGTATAATGGAAGTGGTTTTACTCAAAATCTTGGTGAATTACTCAATGTGTACAATGCTTACGCGGATGCAATAGTTGTCGTAACAGATAATATAATTTTTAAAGGACAACAAAACTGGATGGATGAAGCATGTATAAAAACAACAAAGCCCCTAATTGCTCTCGATTTATTCGTAACCAAAGAACAAATTAAGGATATTTTTAATCGAGGAGCAGATGCTGTTATATTAATTTCAGCGATCTTGCATAATGAAGAACTAAGAACATTAAATAAGTATGCAAAATCTTTAGGACTTGAAGTTATTATTGAAGTGCAAGATGAATACGAAATAGAGACAGCTCTTAAGCTTAATCCAGACGTAATAGGCATTAATACACGTAACATTGAAAATCTGGGAGAAGTTGACCTTCTTAAAATTAATAAATTGAAGACTCTTATCCCTAAAGACGTTCATGTTATCGGTGAATCTGGCATTAAGACCAATTACGATATTTGTCGACATTTCAAAGAATGTAGGGGTGTTATCATTGGCTCAGCTATACTTGAGAGTAGAAATATTACTGGATCGTTTCGATACTTTGCGTCAAAAACAGACGAACTGCCATTTATCTGGGTGCGCCCAGCTGCTTTTCTCTTTCCGCAAAGATTACGGCTATTAGATAAGTTGTTGAAAGAGCATGGTTTTTTGATTGAGCATAGTTTTAAAATTCAAAACACACCCAAGGTATTTGTTGAAATGTATAAAAATAAGTTTCAACAAAATCCAAAAGAGGGGCGTATTTTTTTTAATGCTATGCATGAAGGACTTAATCAGATTACACTTCGTGGTGGTAATGCAGAGTATTCGGAAGTTTGGTTTTTATCTCATTGTAATTTAAGTATTCTTCAATCATACTCAAAAATTCTTGATATTAAGAAAGAATTACGCTTACAAGAAAAAGTTCCTGTTTCTAGGATTTGGATAGACAAGATTAATATGCCAGTTTTATTACATGCGATACACTCTTCGGATCCATCAATTTCTGAACATAATAGGGATCTTTCTGTCCTGAGTAGTTTTCGAGAATGTCAACAAAGCTTCACAGACTATATCTAATATATCTAACTATAAACCATGTTGGATAAGTTTTTATTTTTACACAATGTTGTATGTTGAGAAAATCAAACTTTACAAAGGAGACTCTCCATGAAGGATCAACCAAATATTACTCTCAAAATCAAAGATGGTATTATTTACGCCAGATCTATCAACCAAAAACTGAATATTCCTGAAAAAGTATTATCTAAACTTAATCATGATAATATTGTTGATGGTATGTATATGATTTCGTGTGGAACATGGAATTCTTTAAAAGAAACAACAGTAAACACGGTTGATATAAATCTAAGTAAAATACGAGCAAGGCTTTTGTTTACTACAAGTTCAAATATTATTGATGAACATGAACAGAATGTTACAACGCCTTCATTTGGTATCTGGAGATTAGCATATCACATCGCAACACACTCAGTAGATGTAGATGTACAGGTGTGCGACCCAAGTCTTGGAGGAATTCGTTTCTTGGAAATTCTGTTGAAAAAGGAGGAATACGATTTAATTTGTTTTAGTGGCATGTCTACAAATTTGAAAGAGGATCTAAGATTACTCAAGATTATTGAAAAATATCAACCACAAGCAATTATCGTATTTGGTGGTGTAGATTCTCAAGCTCTGGCCAATTGGGAAAGTTTAAACATTTTGCCGATTGACTATATCATCACAGGACACGGAGAAACTATCATCAGAGACATTGTCATGAAAATAGATTCTTTATGTGACAATAAAAAGTTGCAACAAAAAAACTCTTCACCAAAAGTGCTAAATGGTCCAATACAACTACCATCTATTGATTTAGATGAAAGCATGTTACCGTATGGTGAAGGTGATATAGTTCATCCTTATGGATATACATCAAAAGTGTTATACCAAAAGTTTTCAAATGCGTGTCCAGAAACTTGTTTCTGGTGCGTATCATCTAAAGATGGTCTTGTGTATAATGATGCATATGAGGCATTGATGGCGATCAAATCTAAAATTCGAGATGGTTGGCATACTGATATGTCGGTTATAGATAATAACCTTTCAACACATCAAAAATTTATAATTGATCTTTGCAGTTTGATCGGAAAAAGTTCGATACAAAAATTACCGAAGCATGGTAAGCTTACAATAAATGGTGCATCGAATGAACTTTTGGAAGCCCTTTCTTTTGCTGGGTTCATAAGACTTTCATTTGGAGTTGAGTCATTTGACAAACATGTACGTTATCAGCTTGGGAAGAGTTTTTCTAATGCAGAGATAGATAAGGTTATTTATAAGACAATCGAATTAGGTATTCAGCCGGAGATAAATCTTATATTTTGCTCCCCTTATGAAACAAAGGAGTCCATCTCAGCCACATTGATTAAAACAGCTGAATTGGTGTTAAATTATAAGTGTATTGTTTTTGTCGTGTTAGGTTTATATTGCACTATCGGAACAAAAAAAATATCTGAGCATATCAAGACTATTGAAATTTCTTCAGAGGAAGGAGATAGCAATATCTTGTTACCGTGGATATTTCAACCAAGTGTATCAGTAAATGACCTGTATTCTAATGGACTTGATGAGTATAATAAAATTCTTGATGAATTTAGCCGACAACGTAAAATCTTTATTCCTAATCATGTTAAATCTTTATTAAAATGTCAGGCGTTTTCTAAATTGCTTGACTTGCCATGCGAAAGAACTTTCCAAATGATGGCAAGAAAACAATTAAAGTGGAGATATATACATGTTTAGTGGTATAAAACAAGCGCGGCGATTAGCATTTCCGCGCTTGTATTTTATTTAGATAAAAATCAATTACTTTTCGGTGGTTAGGCGGAAATGGTTCATAAGAATCAATTTTATCTATTGAAACCCATTTAATATCTGAAATCTCACGGGTAGCTGGATCTAATTTGTCTTCATCAAAAATAAAAATGCTTGAATATATAAACACTATTGCATGATTTGGTTTGTCTAATTCAATAAAACCAATAGGGGTCACTTCTTTCATCTTTATGCCTAATTCCTCTTCAATCTCTCGTATAGAAGATTCACTAAGCAATTCATCAGTATTAACTTTTCCACCAGGAAGACTCCATAAGCCAAAAAAAGGATTATTTGCTCGCTTTACTAAAAGCAGATCACCATTTTTGTTTGTTAGAATGGTTGTCGTTAAAAGTGTTGGTAACATAATGAAACAGAAATTATTTGCTAACTATATTTTAAATTATATACTATATTCGGATTATAAATCAACAAAAAGGGTTAACTAATCAGTTAACCCTTTTATTTTATTCCACAACTCCTTTTTGTTAAATTCAAAATCATATATTTTTCTGAATTCATCACAAAAATGTTTTTTTGAAGGGTTACCCTTCAAACCCATAATTAAATGCAACATCCTATCTTTCCCAAAATTTTTTAAAAGAAATCTTACCCAAAATAATCCAACTGGAAAAATCATTTTATTTGCCCCGGGGTCATCGTGAAGTTCTGTTACATCTAAAGCATCTTCTAAGGATATTTCTTCAGCCTTTTGCCCTGCCAGATATTTGGCAAGTCCTTCATTTAACCATTTCGGCTTGTTGATACCGCCGGAGAGTTTTCTGTAATATATGTGTGAATACTCATGTTTTAAAATTTTCCAAAAATTATCTTGGTTGTTATGACTCGATTCTTCCAAGAACTTTTCCGGTTTCAATATAAAAATATTATTATCACTTACCCACGCGACTTGCCAATCTTCTGTTTTTTTGCCCCAAATTTCATCAAATTGTTTTCTGGAATCTATCAAAAAACAAGATGGCATTGGCGCTTGTATGCCAAAAAAATCAGTAAACTCTCCTTGCGTCGCTTTCAAAAAATTACCGATATCTCTATGATTTTTGCTTATTTCTACATCAAAGCAATTTATGTTAGGCATAAAATCATATTATCATGTTTTAATTCAAAAAACATTAAAAACTGATCTCCGGCCTCGGCCTCTTAACAATGTCAAGGTTCAACCTTGACATTGGGGTTTGACGTTGGGCGTGGAGTTGCCGGAGGTGTAAAAAAACAGAAGCGCGAATTTTCTTGCGATTGACTTTTACCCCCCTATGGTAGCCTTTAACTTAAACAAGTTCTTTAAAAATTTAAAAGAAAGGAGGTGGAAAAGATAAAAAGCGCAACAACCGTATTTTATTTCTGATGATTTCTGAAAGAAAGGATGGAGGTGAGAAAAAAATGAAAAAGCGAATAAAAAAATCCACGATGGTGAAGAAAAAAAACATTAAGGTCGTTGTTGGTAAAAACACTTGCTCAACGTCAGGCAGTTACAAGTAGTCTAGCAGGTTGATCGATTAAATATGAGGTGTGGCAAGTAATGCGTGCCTCATATTTTTCTAATTTAATGAATCGGATTTTTTAGATAGGAAAGGATGAATTAAAGATGAAAATTGAAACAGATGAAGCCATTTACGAAACTTTTTTTCAGCATGCGCAGATAGAAATTACCGGCAAGTGTAATATGGCATGCAAGCATTGCAGGGCATTAAATGAAGCAAAAACAAATATGCCGATTGATGTTATAAAAAAAATTCTCATATTTGCAAAAACGAATTCTAATGATGATTTTAGGCTAACAATCTCTGGTGGTGAGCCATTTATTCACCCTCGTATCATTGAAATTATGCGTTTAGTAAAGGAAGCAAACATAGAGTATGTGATAATTACAACAAACGGCTCTCTTGTTACAGATCAAAACATAATTGATTTGGAATCAATTATGTTCAAAAATCTCTGCATCCAAGTCAGTGTAGATGGGGTAGATGAAAAATTCCACGACAACTTTAGATCATTTAAAGGCGCTTTCAATAAAGCCATTGATTGTCTTAAAAAGGTGGCTAATTCCAAGATTACTGCCTCCTTTAGATCAACTATTGTGCCATCAATGATTGACGAAATTGAAAATATTGTTTGTCTGGCAAAAAAAAATGGTGCTGAGCGTGTTGGATTTGGTTCAGTAATTCCAGTTGGAGCAGGTATGCTTAATCATGACTTAATAATGACATCGTCACAGAAGAAAAAATTTCTTGAAAATGTTTCTGCCTGCAGGAAAAAATATACAAGTCTTGATATTACAACAGAAGACCCGCTAAAATTCGCTATTCCATGTAAGGTTTGGGATTACGGTGTTTGCGATTGTTATTCTGAATCATTTTTTGGCGGTTGTACTGCGGGGATAACGGGCTTTAATGTTGATAGCGAAGGCACAATTACTCCTTGCGCTACATTACTAAGGCCAATAACAAATGTTGTAGGTAAAACAATCCAAGAGATTTTATCAGACTATGTTTCTTCAAAAGTCATACACAAACTTATTGATAGAAATTTTACGGGTAAGTGTCAAGAGTGCGACAAAAAAAGACTTTGTGGTGGATGCAGGGCGGTTGCAAATGGTACTAACGGCGACTTTTTATCATCAGATACCACATGTTGGTATAAATGAGGTCTTGCTAAGTCAAGAAAAACATACTAAACTTTAGCAATAACTAAGTATGGTGTTAGCAAGTTTAGTAATTTTATGAAAGGAAAAGAAAAAATGACAAAAAAAGAACAAAAATCTGAGTGGTTAATTATTTCTTCTGATGGTTCAATTGTAAAGGCGGATAATTTTAGTTGGCAACACAATGATCATGATTTAAAAATCTTCTATGAGTATGAGAATTCTGGGACAAGAGAAGCAAGTCAGCCTCCAGAGCATGTAAAAATGATGAAAGATTTGAGCCTTGTCGATTATGAGCCTGCGGCTGATTCTGGAAATTTCAGATGGTTACCCAAAGGTTTTATGATTAAAGACTTAATGGAAAAATATGTTTCAAAAATAGTTCGCAACTACGGAGGGATGCAGATTGAAACTCCAATTATGTACGATTTGAAACACCCGCATTTGTCGAGTTATTTAAAACGTTTTCCTGCAAGGCAGTATCAGTTATTAAGTGGGTTAAAAAAATATTTCTTGCGTTTTGCTGCATGTTTTGGACAATATTTGGTTATGCATGATATGCAAATAAGCTACTCTCAACTACCACTTAAATTGTATGAAATGACAAGATACTCTTTTAGAAGAGAACAAACGGGAGAATTAGCCGGACTTAGGCGTTTAAGAGTGTTCACGATGCCCGATATGCATACTTTATGTGAAGATGTTGAGCAAGCAAAAAATGAATTCTATCAACAATATCTTCTCTCTAAAAAATGGATGAATGATCTTGGGGTTAAACATGTAATGGCCATAAGGGTTGTAGATGATTTTTTTGAGAAAAATAAAGACTTTATTTTAAAAATAGTAAAAGATTTCGGGCATCCTGTTCTTATAGAGAAATGGGAAAAAAGATTTTTCTATTTTATTCTAAAGTTTGAGTTTAATGTAGTAGATAGCCAACACAAGGCCGCCGCTCTCTCGACTGTTCAGATTGATGTTGAAAATACCGAAAGATTTGAAATTACATACATAAATAGAGAAGGCAAAAGACAACATCCTCTTTTACTTCACGCTTCTATTTCTGGCTCAATAGATAGAAACTTGTACGCTATCTTAGAGCAACAGGCTCGTGGGTTGCCAAAAAAAGAAATTCCAGTACTTCCTTACTGGCTGTCTCCAGTCCAATTACGTCTACTGCCTGTTTCTGAAAAACATGTAGACTTTTGCTTAAAGCTTTCTTCTAATCTAAGTTGTCAAGTGAGATTAGAAATTGATGACAGAAATGAGACTCTTTCTCAGAAAATCAGGCAGGCAGAGCTCAACTGGACTCCATTCGTGATTGTAGTTGGAGATAAGGAAAGTAAAGACAATGCGTTTTCGGTAAGAGAACGTGGAGTCACAAGTCAAAAAATAATGGATATTGATAAGCTTAAAAAAATGTTTGTTTCCACGCAATGCGATAGACCATTTGAGCAAATAAATTGGCCGATCCTTCTTTCTAAACAACCACACTTTCGTTAGAGTTAATAAAAATGAAAGTTTGAGACAGAAAAACAACCCCTTGCGCAACATGATGCTCGCAAGGGGTTTTTGTTTGTAGCCAGATGTCTTTTTATGCCATACATTTTATAAGTACAATATAGCATTAGATTGTTGTAAATTTTTTATTGGAATGTTTTCTGCAAAAATAACTCCATCTACCAAAGAAAATTTCATCGCGAGTGAGTTGTTTGGTTCTTTGCTCGGTTCTATTATGTCTGTGGTTAAAACACTACGCTAAACGGCTCCGGCCTTGGCCTCTATGTTGCCAAAGAAATAATCAAAGCTCACAAAGGACGCATCTGGGCCGAATCGGAAGGAGAGGGAAAGGGAAGCAGGTTTTTTGTGGAGTTGGGAACATTTTAACAATGTCAAGGTTCAACCTTGACATTGGGGTTTGACGTTGGGCGTGGAGTTGCCGGAGGTGTAAAAAAACAGAAGCGCGAATTTTCTTGCGGTTGACTTTTACCCCCCGTGATAGCCTCTAAATTAGATTGATTCTTTAAAAATTTAATAAAAATTAACTTAACCAAAGAAAGTAGGTGAAATTATGATCTGTGAAGCAAATTCATACGTTAAAGTCAAAAACTGTTATGTAGGAGAAATAAACGAGTATGGGTATGCTTTTGTGCCTGGAAGTGAAGAAGGAATTGTCTTATTGGATTATAAAACAAAAACTACGCTGGATAACTTAGAGGCTGTTAAGGAAGATGATTTAGGGAGAATCTTGCTTTTGTTGAGTAAGGGGCTAGTGCGAAAAAAGTATGATAGTGCCTCAGTGAGAGAGCATAAATTTAACAAGAAAAAAGCTAAAACTCTGAGCATATGGTTACATATATCTAATCGATGCAATCTCAATTGCCCTTATTGCTATATTACCAATAAAAATAGAAACATGATGTCGAGAAAAGTTGCCGATTTGTTTTTAAAGAAACTTGAATATACAATCTGGAAACATAGCTTAAGATCAGTAACAATAAGATTTGCAGGAGGTGAGCCAACGTTAAATGAAGATCTTTTGTTTTATATCATTAAGGAATTAAACAAAAGATTTAAAAAAGACAGTGTCTTGATCAAGTTTATTCTGTTAACAAATGGAACAAAAATTAACGATAAACTTATATCTCTGTTTAATACCTTTAACGTAAATATCTGTTTTTCATTAGACGGTATAGGGGGATGGCATAATGTTAGCAGGTTTTTTGGAAAAAATACCGGTTCTTTTGAAGTCATACAAAAAAATTTGCACTGGTTGAGAGCAAGTGGTTTAAAACCAACAATATTAACTACGATAACAGATGAAAATCTTCATGGTATACCGCTCCTTAATCGTTATCTTATAGATTCTAACTTCCATTTTCGTTACAGTCTGTATCGCAATAACACTGGCCGAAGTGACGCTTATAAAGAATTTTCAGACAGAGTATTTAGTGTTCTTGAACAATGTTATGATTATTACATTCACGCCATAACTAATAATGAAAATAAAAGCAAACATCAGCTTTGTGAAATCAATTTGAATGGCAAACCTAATTTTAGGGCATGCAATGTTGGCATATCCGGAGTGACTGTTGATCATAATGGCAAAGTTTTTTTATGCCAAGCGAAGATGAATGAAAATTCAATCGGAAACATGGGTGATAGTTTTACTTTTCTTGAAATGGCATGGAATCAAAATGCTTTTCCGGAATTAAAAGATAAAATTGTCTTTGATTACGATGACTGTAAAAATTGCCAATGGGCATTGGTGTGTTCGGGAGGATGCTCTATGACAAGTTATGATGTTTATGGAAGCAGCGCAGTAGCTTCTCCTTATTGTTCTTTTTTAAAAAAATAATACCTAGATTGATTGAGATTAGGGCACACCAATTGTTGAGAAAATACCTGGAATTTTATAACAAAAGAAAGGAGGTGATAAAAAATGCAAAAATATGAAAGACAGGAAACAGAAGTATTTGTGTTCTCGGAGCAGGAGGCAAATAAAAATGAAAAAGAAGATACTTTGGAGCGCGAATGCGAATGTTCAGATTGCAACTGTTGTGATGGAGATTGTTATGATGGTTAAGTAAATAAGTTTAATGACCATAGATTAGGAGTCTTATCTAATCTATGGTCATTCTTTTTTAAAAATCTTAACCGCTTTATCGATGAAAGTGTAGAAATTTTGTCGTGTTTTTCTGTGTTTTTTGTATGTATTTAGAATTTTACTTCTTATTATCTGATGCCCGCTATATCCTTTGTCGGGAACGACTAATAATTCCCTTAAATCTTCATTAAGTAAAACGGTAAAAATCTCTTTGAGATGTTCAATTTGTTCTTTGCCCAGACCTTTGTCGGAAAGATAATCACGATATTTTTTTAAAAATTCAATATGCATTATTTCATGGAATGCTTGAGTGGTAAAATTACCAAACTGATTAAACATGAACTTGTTTTCATAAAAAGGCGCTCGTCCGCTAAAAGTAAAAAAAGCGTAATACTTTTGCTCAAATTCTTTAATTGGTATTTCCAGCATATTAGACATTAAGAAAAGACCGCGAGCGCCAACATAACCCCACTCTTTTTTAGCTTTCTTCAAGACCTCATTTTTGAGAGTCTTTGCCTTTTTTGTCTTTATAAAATCATCAAAAATTTTCTTTATTTCGCGCTTTATTTTTTGTTCAGTATTATGCTTGTCCCTAACGTCTTTGATGACCTCGGGGATACTTCCAAGCCCCCATGTTGTTTTCTTGTTATCCGTATTATAGCTAATATTTTTGGTAATAGTGTCATACCAGTTTTTTAATTCCCAGTCTTTGTCAAATCCAAATATTATTTTTGGAATTTTTTCTTTTTCCATAACTTAAACAATATCATAATTTCAATCAATAATCTGTACAGTTAACCTTATGGGGTGACAAATATGATAGATTGGGGTGACAAAGGTTAACTATCAATATTTAACAAGGCGAAAGCTTTAAAACCATATATGGCAAACAAAAATCAGAAGTGCGCATATGAATCAAAAGTAAGAGCAAAATGGTACTTTCTGGTTGAGAAATCAGGGAAAACAGTAGACGATGTGTGTGATTTGTATTTCATCTTCTACAAAAAGAAAGGTTTGATTTTCCGGCCTCAGAAGAAACTGGTTTGGTATGCGCCAATCAAAGAAGCCGTGATACCCAAGGGGCCGGGCGATGTGGTGCAAATGGACGCCAAGTATGTCTGGGAAGACAATACGCGTAAATATCAGCGTACATTTATTGATATCTATACTGGTATGCAGTTTGCCACCGTGACAAGCACTATGACAGCAGAAGATACCATTAATGCGTTTCTTGAAGCAGAGACATATTATCAATTTAAAATTCTTGGAATTCAAAGTGACAACGGAAGTGAAAATCGTGGAGACTTCCATAAACATTTAGTAGAGAAAGGCATTGCTCATTACTTCATCCCAAAATCATCACCAACTTGGGATGGAGCGGTCGAGCGAGCGCATGGAGTTATCGATCAAGAATATTATCTTAATCCTAAAAGAACGTGGAAAAGTTTAGAAGAATATTTACATTTTTACAATTACGAGCGCATTCATCTTGGAAGATATTTAAATGGAATGATACCGGTCGAAAAACTTAATTATTATTTATCCACAGTGTCACCCTTGAAGGTTAACTAGACAGCCGGTGGAACATGATTATTTTTTATGTTAAAATATCGGCATGAAAGCTGAATATAAAACAAAAATTTTAACGGGCTTAAGGCCGACAAACGCGCTTACGGTTGCCAATTATCTCGGGGCGGTTAAGCCAATTTTAGATCTTCAAGGAAACGGGGAGAAGCCCTTTGTTTTTGTGGCCGATCTGCACGCTCTTACCGACAATGAACCGGAGGTTGTAAATAGACGCAAGGAAGAAATAGTGGCAATTTACTTGGCGCTCGGTCTGGATCCTGAGAAAAATGTCATTTATATGCAATCGGATCTTAAAGACCTCGTGTATGATTTAGCCATGATACTGGCGCGCGGTATTACCGTGTCTGAACTTCTCAGGGTGCCGGCGCTTAAAGATAAAATAAAGCCCGGCGTGGGTCCGGAAACAGCCAACGCGCTTCTGGCTTTCTACCCTATACTTATGGCCGCCGATATCTTAATCCAAAGAGCGGAAAAGGTGCCGGTGGGGGAAGATCAAGTGTCTCACCTGGAAGCGGCCAGAGAGCTTGCCAGGAAGTTTAATTCCAAATACGGCGAAGTGTTTCCTCCGCCGCAACCTTTCGCGGTAAACGCTCTTAAAATCCTTTCTCTTAAGGGTGAGGGTAAAATGAGTAAAAGCAAACCGGAAGGGGCTATCTTGCTTACCGATACTGCCAAAGAAATTGAGAAGAAAATAAAATCAGCGGAAACCGCCTTTGAGGGAGAAATGACACCCAATCTTGAGAGTATTATAAAGATGGCAAAAGGTCTTACCGGCGACAAGGAAGCGCATGATAAATTAGACAGTCTTATAACCAGGCACATGAAGAAAGAACAGGTAATGGGCGAACTTAAAAAATTTATTTCAGAAATTGTTTGCGATTTTAACGAGAATTTTCAGAAGAAATTGATGAAAATTAAAAGCGATGAGAATATTGTAAAAAATGTTTTAAAAGATGGTGGCAAGATTGCCAGAGAGAGAGCAGAGGAAACGATGAGTCTGGTTTATCAAGTTTTTAAATAATTCAATCACGTAAAAAAATGCGCACTCAATATATATTCGTGGCAGGAGGTGTGATGTCCGGCGTGGGTAAAGGCATTGCTTCGGCCTCCATAGGCAAAATTCTGCAGTCCAGAGGTTTTAGCGTAACGGCTATTAAAATAGATCCTTACGTGAACGTGGACGCCGGCACTATGAATCCTACTGAGCACGGAGAAGTTTTTGTGCTTGATGACGGCATGGAATGCGATCAGGATATGGGCAATTATGAAAGATTTCTAGACGTAAATTTGTCGTCAGATAATTACATGACTACTGGTAGCGTGTATCAAGCGGTGATAAACAGAGAAAGAGCGCTTGAGTATAAAGGCAAGTGCGTGGAAGTGGTGCCTCACATACCGATGGAAGTGATAAACAAGATTAAAAAAGCTGCCAAGAAAAACAGAGCCGAAATAGTGATAACGGAAATAGGCGGCACTGTGGGTGAGTATCAAAACATTCTTTTTCTTGAAGCTGTTCGCATGCTTAAGGCGGAAAATCCAGGCGACGTGTTGCTCGTTCTTGTGAGCTATTTACCGATAATCGGTGATGGACACGAGCTTAAGACGAAGCCCACTCAATACGCCGTGCGCACCTTAAATAGCGCCGGACTCCAGCCGGATATAATAATTGCCAGATCAAAAAACGGCATAGATAAAAAGAGAAAAGAAAAGATAGCTATCTCTTGCGGCGTGGAAGAGAATGGTATAATTTCCGCGCCAAACGTGGAGAGCATTTATGATATACCGGTAAACTTTGAGAAAGACAATCTTAGCGATTTTATAATAAAGAAACTAAAAATAAAGCCGAAGAGAGTTGATCTTAAAGAATGGCGAGCATTTGTAAGTAAAATTAAAAAGTCGGTAAAACCGATCAAGATAGGTATTGTTGGTAAATATTTTACCACGGGCGAATTCGTGCTTGCTGATTCCTACATATCAATCATAGAGGCTGTTAAACACGCGGCTTACGCCACAGGAATCAAACCGGAGATAGAATGGCTTAATTCAGAAGAATTTGAACAGAATAAAGAAAAAATTAAAGAACTTTCAAATTATAATGGAGTCATAGTGCCTGGAGGCTTCGGAGGTAGGGGAGTAGAAGGCAAAATTGCCGCAATTAAATATCTTAGAGAGAATAAAATTCCTTATTTCGGTATTTGTTACGGCATGCAGCTGGCGGTAATAGAATACGCTCGTAATATTGCCGGCTTAAGCGGTGCCACTACTACCGAGATAGACAAGCAAACAGAATATCCGGTGATAGATATACAAAGAGAGCAGAAAAGCAAGATAGAGAAAAATGATTACGGCGGCACCATGCGCTTGGGTGCTTACGAGGCCGAGATTAAAAAAGGCTCAATAGCTCATGCGGCCTACAAGCAAACCAGTGTTTCCGAGAGACATAGACACAGATATGAAGTAAATGAAGATTATATAGAAGCCATGGAGAACTCAGGTCTGGTATTTTCCGGCCAATCTCCGGACGGCAAATTGATGGAGATAATTGAGCTGCCCAGAGATAAGCATCCGTTCTTTGTGGGTGTTCAATTTCATCCGGAGTTTAAATCTAGACCGCTCAATCCTCATCCTTTATTTAAAAAGTTTATAGAAGCGGCGAAAAATGACTTAAAATAAAGCTAGAAACGCACCAAGGTTTAACCTTGGTGCGTTTCTTTATCTTTTAGTGATTTTATAACCTTCTTCCGTGTCTTTAATCTCATAACCTTTCTCATTTATTTTTTGGCGAAGTTCGTCCGATTTCGCGAAGTTCTTTTCTTCTCTTGCTACTTCCCGCTCTTTGGTTAATTTTATTATTTCTTCAGGAATATCGGCTTTAACCACATCCGCTTCATCAAGTCCCAGGCCAAGAATTTCATCAAAGTTTAATATAAGCGCGAGTTTCTCGTCTGGTTCAATATCAGCTTTTACCACTTCCCACAAAATGGCGACGGCCTTTGGCGTTTGAAGGTCATTGAGCAATTCGTCTCTAAATTCTTGTTTGTATTTACTGGCAACGATATCCGCTTTTTTATTTCCGGTTTTTTCTTTAAGTTCCAATATATGGTTCTTTAGTCTTTTGTAAGCCGTATCGGCCGCTTCCAGCGCATCCCACGTGAAGTTCATTGTTTGCCGGTAATGAGTTTGCAGATACAACAAGCGTAAAGCCATAGGATCAAAGCCTTTATTTTTAACATCGCCTATGGTGTAAAAGTTACCAAGAGATTTGCTCATTTTCCGCCCATCCACCATCAGAAACTCGCTATGGAACCAATACTTTACAAACGGCTTGCCGGTAGCCGCTTCCGATTGTGCCTTTTCATTTTCATGATGAACGCTTATGTGATCCACACCACCGGCGTGAATATCTATAGTTTCTCCCAAGTACTTCATACTGATGGCGCTACATTCTATATGCCATCCGGGGAAGCCATCACCCCAAGGAGAAGGCCAACGCATAATATGATTTTTAAACCTGCCTACAGCCTTAAACCATAGAACAAAGTCGGCCGGATTCTTTTTTTTAGTATCCACATGCACATTTTCTCTCGCGCCCAATATCTTCTCGTTAAGTTTTTGGCCGGAGAGAGCGCCATAGTTTTTGAAGTTTGCCGTGTTGAAGTAAACAGCTTCATCCGTTTCGTAAGCAAAGCCGTCTTCAAACAACTTTTCTATAAGATTTATTTCTTCTTTTATATGACCGGTGGCGGTGTAAAAGTTATTTGGTTTTTTGATATTTAGAGCAGACAGAGAGCTGAAGAAATAATCGGTATAAATTTTTACCAGATCCCAAATATCCAATCCTTTTTTCTTAGCGCCTTTTTCCAATTTATCTTCTCCGGTATCATCGTCTCCGGTGAGGTGACCAACGTCGGTAATGTTCATCACGTGATTTACCTTAAAGCCATCTAAATAAACAAGCGAGCGTTTGAGCAAATCCACGTTTACATAAGCCCTCAAGTGGCCGATATGAGTATAATCGTATACCGTGGGGCCGCAAGAATAGAGGGCAACATTAGGCGGATTAAGCGGCTTAAAATCTTCTATCTGTTTTGTGGCAGTGTTGTATAATCGCATAAAAATATTGTATCATATAGACAGAAACACGTTAAGTAAACGTTTTTGTATCTTAAAAATTTTTAAGGAGACAAAAGATGAGCGGAAAATTATTTACGCCGAATAAAGTTCTTTTGAGTTGGAGGAACATTCATCTGATTAAGGAGAATGCCGAAAATGCCGGCAAACTCAAAGTCTACCTGGGAGAAAGCAGGTTGGATGTGTTGAATGCGTTATGCAACTTCAGCGATGATGATGTTGTGTTTTATACGGAATACAATCACCTTTGGTGTGTAGGGGCTAAACCTGATGTAAAGTTAAATGTGGATGAAATAAAAAAATGCCCTAAATGCGGAAAGGTGACTTTGGCATCTTATGAAAAAAAATATCACGTCATAAGATGCGGTGGCTGCGGTTTTTGCGCAGTTGTAAGATTAAATTTAAAAAAGTATTGAAAAGCAAGCAACAATAGCCGCCGTCTCCGCTCTTAAGACAGTGGCTCCAAGTCCGGCCAGTACGAAGTTTGTACTGAGCCGGATTCTTTTTATTTCTTCCTCATCCCAGCCACCTTCCGGGCCGATAAAGATCCCTATTTCTTTGGCATCATTGTCTTGCCCTAGATTCGCGTGATCTTTCATTTTTTCAACAATGCTTGGGGCACCGACATGAAAGAAAAAATTGGTATCATTGGTTTTTGCCATGATAATCGCCTCGTCAAAGCTTATTGCGTCGTGAAGCTTCGGCAGTATGCCGCGGCCGCTTTGCTCGGCCGCTTCTTTTATAATTTTTTCCACTCGTTCTTTTTTGATATTGAGCTTTACCGTCCTTTTTGTGATTACCGGCATAATCTCACTTACTCCCACTTCCACCGCTTTTTGGACTGCCCATTCAAAATTTTCTTTTTTAAGGATAGGACAATATAAAATGATTTTCCTGTTGCTTTCGTTCTTGTTTGTTGTTTTATCATTAAGACCGAGCGAGACTGAATCTTTGCCGTATTCCGCTATCTGACCTGTTGCCTCGCCAAGATTGCCATCACATAAAATAATCGTATCGCCGATCTTAAGCCGCAGAACATTTCTGATTTGATTTACGGTTTCTTTGTCGGTAATTTCAATATAATCTTTATTTAAGTCAAAATTTCCAAAAAATCTGTTTAATCTCATTACTAGAATAAAATATCATATTTGCCGTATTTTTGCCATATTTTTTTGTATTGTAAAAACTTTATAAATCGTTATTATTTAAGCTATGAATGAATTAAAAACCCAAACCGAGAAAGCGTTGGTGAAAATAGCTAAAAGCAAGAAAGCCGTTAAAGATCTTCCCAAAACAGGGGATTATTTATTTTTCAAAATAAAAAAAGAAATCGCGAAAATTGTTTCGGAACTTTTTAATAATAAGGTGATTAAAACGTCAGATCTAAACATATCATTGCCGCCTTATCACATAAAAGCCGATTTGAGTTTGGAGATCTTCAGCATTTCTAAGATACTCGGCCTGGATCCGAAAAAAGTATCTAAAGAACTGGGATTGGTTATAAATAAAAATAAAACAAAATTTATAGAAAGCGCGACCACCGCCGGCCCATATCTTAATCTTAAGCTCAAAAAAAATGTTTACGGAGAAGCGCTTGCAGAAGTGACCGTTCTGGAAGAAAAGTATGGCAAAAACGATAAAAATAAAAACAAACTCGCCATTATAGATTTCTCTTCTCCCAATATAGCCAAGCCGATGAGCGTGGGGCATTTGCGCTCCACGGTGCTCGGTCAGGCTCTCGCGAATATTTACGAAGCCACCGGTTATGTTGTCGTTAGAGACAACCATATAGGTGATTGGGGAACACAATTTGGCAAACTTATCTATGCTTATCAAACATGGGGAGACGAGAAAGCGGTGGCAAAGAACCCGATAGCGGAATTAAATAAACTTTATATAAAATTCAACGAAGAGGCGAACAAAGATCCGGAATTGGATGACAAAGCCAGAGAAATATTCAGCAATCTTGAAAAAGGAGACGGAAAGATAAGAAAATTATGGGAAAAATTCAGTAAGTTGAGTATTAAAGAATTTGAAGAAGTATATGACATCTTGGGAATAAAGTTTGATACGTACTTGGGAGAAAGTTATTTTGCCAAAGACGCGGAAGATGAAGTAAAAAAAGCGCTGGAGAAAAACTTGGCGCGCAAAGATGAAGAATCCGATGCTATCGTAGTGGATACGCTTTTGGGTGTGCCATCCTTCTTGCTTCGCAAGCAAGACGGCTCCACTCTTTATATCTCAAGAGACTTGGCGAAAATAAAATTCAGGATCGCTAATTTTAAACCCGATATAATTCTATATGTCGTGGGACAGGAGCAGAAGCTTAACTTCGCGCAATTATTTGAACTTGTAAAGCATATCGGTTATTCAAACAAAACTGAGCTAAAACACATCTGCTTCGGCTTGGTAATCATGGATGGAGCTAAAATGTCCACAAGGAAAGGCTCCGTCGTAGAACTCAAGGAACTTATAAACCAATCTGTAGCCATGGCCAAAGAATTGATTTTGGAAAAAGACAAAGATATAAGCGAAAAGGAACTTGCTAAAACGGCTGAGATTATTGGCGTAGGTTCCATTATCTACAATGACTTAAGGCAATCAAAAGAGAAGAATATCTCATTTGATTGGAAAAAGATGTTGAATTTCAGCGGTGGCAGCGCCGTGTATCTGCAATACACTTATGCTCGCATAAAATCTATTCTTAAAAAAGTGCCCGGCGAAGTGTCAGATAAGCCGATATTTAAAAATGAAGATGAGTTCAACTTAGCCAAGAAAATCATATTTTTTCCTCATGTTGTGCTAGAAGCTCAAAGGCATGATTCTCCTCATTTAATAGCCACTTACATGGAAGAGTTGGCGCAGCTCTTTAACAGTTTTTACAACAGTGTCCAAATACTTGGCACGGAAGACGAAGAATTAAAAAATTCCCGTCTTATCCTAATCGCTTCTGTCGCCACTGTTATAAAAAACGGTTTAACTTTGCTCAACATAAAAACTTCTGATAAAATTTAATAATGTATAAAAAAGGACTTAAGATTATTTGGAAGTATCTTAAAGAATACAGGAGAGATTTAATTATCCTTTCTATTTTAGGTGTTTTTTCTGCGACGGCCAATGGTATCATACCTTTCATTTCCGGTAGATTGTTTGACGCGATATTGAATGACAATATTATTTTATTTGAATTATTTAGAGAAATATCCATACCGACATGGCTATTTTTTATTATATTGTGGGCACTGATACAGCTCATCGGCAGCGTGATTGATTGGAGAATAGGCATTAAAAGTCAACTAGTGAGCCATGCCGCGTACGTAGACTACTTGTCAGACGGTTATGGGAAATTGTTAAATCTGCCCATGTCTTTTTTTAAAAATGAAAAAATAGGGGATTTGTCGGACAAAATGAACAAAGCAGCCAGTCTTCTTAGCACCATTATTGGCAATATAATTATATATTTAGCACCTCAATTCTTAAGTATTTTTGTGGCTCTCGGTGTATCCTTCTCCATAAATTACTTGTTAAGTTTTATTATTCTTGCCGGATTAGCCGCATATGTGGTTATAATGTTTAAATATGTAAGACCCACGGTGGAACTTTATAAAGAAGGGCACGTGGCTTACGGCAAAGCTTTTGGAACAATCTTTGAGGCTATGGGCAATGTTGGGGCTATTAAGCAATCAGTAGCTGAGGATTATGAAAGAAAGAGAATAAGATTTTATTTAAAAAACAAAGTTACATCAATATGGGCAAATATATATAAAAATTGGGAAAAGCTAAGTTTTTACCAGAGACTTATAATAGTCTTAACCCAATTGGCAATCTTTTTGATATCTGTCTCACTTGTTAGAAATGATACCATCACTATTGGCGAACTCGTTATGTTTAACGGATACGCTTCTATGGTTTTCGGGCCATTTGTAGTGCTGGGTAGAAATTGGCAATTTTTACAAAACGGCATAGTGGCCATGGAGAGAGCCGAGAGGGTACTGCAAACTACAGCCGAAACATACGAACCGGAAAAATCGTTTCATCTTGATGAAATAAAAGGGGATATAGAATTCAAAGACGTCAGTTTTTCATACAAAAATGGAAAGCCTGTTTTGGAAAACATCAACTTAAAGATTAAGCAAGGAGAAGTGGTGGCGCTGGTGGGCGAATCCGGCGTAGGCAAAAGCACGCTTATAGATCTCATCTCAGCTTATCACTTCCCTAATAAAGGCAAAGTGCTCATAGATGACCACGACATCAGAAGAATTAAACTTAAATTTCTGCGTCAAAACATCGCTGTGGTGCCTCAGGAAACAGTGCTCTTCAGTGACACCATAAAAACAAATATCAAATACGGCAGCTTTAAAGCTTCCGACGGCGAAATAGAAGAGGCGGCAAAGAAGGCTCATGCCCTTGAGTTTATAGAAAAGTTTCCAAAGAAGTGGAAGCAGATTGTAGGCGAGAGAGGAGTGAAGCTCTCCGTGGGGCAGAAGCAGAGAGTCTCAATAGCCAGAGCAATATTACGCAATCCAAAAATCTTGATACTTGACGAGCCGACTTCCGCTCTAGACGCCAAATCGGAAATGATTATTCAGAAATCGCTTGAAGAGCTTATGCAAGGCAGAACAACATTTATAATCGCTCACCGTCTCAGTACCGTGAGAAAGGCGGATAAGATAATTGTTTTTGAGAAAGGCGGAATAATGGAGCAGGGCAAGCACGATGAGCTCATACGCGTACCGGACGGAGTTTACCGCAAACTCTATGAGCTTCAAATAGGTCTACATGAATAAACTTTATAGTTTTTACAACATCAAGGCGTCACCTTGATGTCTATTTTTATTTTAGCCATATTTATGATAATATTTGTTTTATGAATCGAACTTATATTAAAGACTTGGCCGCTAAGGCCGGCGAAACGGTAAAGATTGCAGGATGGGTGGATGTTCGCCGTGATCACGGCAAACTTATTTTTATTGATTTGCGGGATATGTCCGGCAAGGTGCAGATGGTGGCTTTACCCAATCATGAGGAAGCGCACGCTATAACCGGCACACTTCGCTCGGAGTGGGTTATTGATGTGAAGGGCATAGTAAACAAGAGACCGGAAAAAATGGTAAACGACAAAGAACCAAATGGCGCGATAGAGGTGGAAATAACGGAGGTAAAAATATTAAATGAAGCTGTTACTCCTGTTTTTGAAATAAATGACGATGGGCGGGAAGTTAATGAAGAAACTCGCCTCACAAACAGATACCTTGATTTAAGAAGAAGCAGAATGCAAAAAAACTTGCGAATGCGTCATAAAGTAGTCAGATTTTTCAGAAATTATTTATCTGATAGAGATTTTGCGGAAATAGAAACACCGATTTTAACAAAATCAACTCCGGAAGGAGCGAGAGATTTTATCGTGCCTTCTCGTCTTTATAATGGAAAATTTTACGCATTACCGCAATCACCTCAGCAATACAAGCAACTCTTAATGGCGGGAGGGATGGAGAGATATTTCCAGATTGCCAAATGTTTGAGAGACGAAGACACGAGAGGAGACAGACAGCCTGAGTTTACTCAGCTTGACTTGGAAATGAGTTTTGCCGAACAAAAAGATGTGATGAATATAATAGAAGAAATGCTTATAGAGACGGTTAAAGTTTTGTATCCGCAAAAAAAGATCCAGCAAATCCCATTTCCGATTCTCACTCACAAAGAAGCGATGGAAAAATATAATTCGGATAAACCGGATTTAAGGGAAGATAAAAATAATCCAGATTTACTGGCATTCTGCTGGGTGGTGGATTTTCCTTTTTTTGAAAAAACAGATAAAGGAGGTTGGACATTTACGCACAATCCATTTTCTTCGCCGAAGACGGAACACATGGAAATGCTAATGAATAAAGAAAGCATCGGAGAAATTTTGACTACTCAATACGACATCGCCTTAAACGGGTATGAAGCGGGAGGGGGAAGCATCAGAAATCACAAGTCGGAAGCGTTGGAAAAAGTTTTTGAGATTATGGGTTTTGAGAAAGATAAAATCTGGCAGGACTTCGGCCACATGCTCAAAGCTTTTTCTTCCGGCACACCTCCGCACGGTGGAATCGCTTTAGGTTTGGATAGACTAATTATGATTTTGCAAAACGAACCAAACATTCGTGAAGTTATCGCTTTCCCAAAAACCGGCGACGCTCGCGACCCGATGATGGACAGTCCAAGCGAAATAAGCAAAGAGCAACTGGTGGAGCTTGGTATTCAAATCAAAAATCCTCTTAAGTAAAATCAAAAGATAATATGCTATAATTTTCTTATGTCGCAAGTTTTGACGATAGTTTTTGTTTTTTGATAATGAAAAAAAGACAGTTTTAAAAAAGGGGAAATAATAATTTACAAGACTTCAAAAAATGAGGTTTCTTTGGATGTGCGTTTGGAAGAGGAAACGGTCTGGCTTTCTCAAGCTCAAATCAGCGATCTTTTTGGCATTGAAAGAAGTGTTACAACTAAGCATTTAAGAAATATTTTTAAAGATGAAGAATTGCATAGTGATGCAGTATGTGCAATTTTTGCACATACTGCATCTGACGGCAAAGATTATAAAATAAAATCTTATAATCTTGATGCTATTATTTCTGTCGGCTATAGAGTCAATTCCAAACAGGCAACTCAATTTCGTGTTTGGGCGACTAAAACTCTTAAAGATCATTTGATTAAGGGTTATACGATAAATGAAAAAAGGTTTTTAGAAGCCCGCGAAAAATTCAACGAATTGCAAACAGTCATTTCGTTTTTGCAGGAAAAATCAAAAAAGGAATTATCAAAGGTCTTTACCAGTCATTTGGCGGAAAAGAACTGTATCCATCAATAGAAGACAAGGCTTCTCATCTTCTTTATTTTATCATCAAAGATCATCCATTTTCTGACGGAAACAAACGTTCCGCCGCCTTTTTGTATCCGAAAGAAAAAGAGACAATGGTAAAGATTATTAAATCCCTCTTGACTTTTACCCCCCATGGTAGCCTCTAGATTAGATTGATTCTTTGAAAATTTAATAAAATAACCATTAAATCAAGAAAGGAGGTGAGGAATGTGAGATAAATAATCTTTGGCTGTTTGTATTTATGTACCATATAAAACACTAACATTAAACCAGGAGATGACTATGAAGAAAAAAGTTACTTTCACACAACGTGAACCAATTGGTTCTAGCACTTATCCAAGACCAAATGATGAACCGAACCTTGATTTGATTAATGCAAAATTAAAGAGTAGCTGCCTAGAAAAAGATAGGTGCTCGACAATCTATGTACATATTCCATTTTGTAATCAAATTTGTTCATTTTGCGGATTTAATAAATTCGTAAAACCAAAAGATCAGAAAGAACAATATGTTGTTAGTTTAATAGAAGAGATGCGTATGTATGCAAATACTACTTACGTACAATCACTTGATATTCAAGCTGTTTATCTTGGTGGTGGCACTCCAAACAGTTTGTCATCTGATCAGCTTCAACGTATTCTAAACTTTTTAACGAGCAATTTTCCTCTGTCTAAAGAATGTGAGATCACTTGCGAGAGCGTTCCGACAAATCTAGACAGTGTCGTTATGTTAAAACAATATGGTTGCAATCGCGTTAGTACTGGCATACAAACATTTAACAAAGAGGTCAGAAAAGAACATCTCAAAATGAGACAAGAAAAAGAAGAACTGATCCAGTCAATCGAATTTATTCAAAGTAATTTTGATAATTTTAATTTAGATCTAATCTACAATTTACCAAATCAGACAGATGAAGTTTGGTTTGATGATATGGAAACAGCTCTTAAAACAAAGGCAACACACCTTACTCTTTACCCACTTATCTTACTGGAGAATACACCTTTCCATTCCGATTTTGTAAAAGAAGGGAAGTACCCCATACCTAATCAAACTCGTGAGATTGTTTTTTTTAATTGGTCACTAGATCGGTTAAAAAAGACTGATCTAAATCATTGTTATACTTCAAGAGATTGGGCAAAAAAAGGAAAACATTGCAGGTACATCTGCTTAAATGCTGAGAATAATCAAGTGCTTGCTTTTGGGGCAGGTGCTCATGGCTACTTAGCAGGAACAACTTATCGCTCGCATAGAATACTTGAAAATTACAACAGTGAGACATTAGATAAAAAACGTTTACCATTAGAAAGGCAATGTATTTGTACTAAATATGAGCTCATGCAAAGATATATGGTAATGGGCTTACGTCTTTTGAAGCGAGACATGAGGTCTTTCGAAGAAAAATTTGACATCAATTGGAAAGAAATTTTTTATGAAAAAGCAAAAGTGATGCAAAACAGTGGTTATATCATCATAAACGATGACATAATTGAGTTCACTAAAGAGGGGAACATCTGGGCTAATAATGTGCGCACTTATTTTGAAGAAGAAAAATCATCAAGTGTTGGTTATACTGACACGGTAGGAATTGGATCGAGTGGAAGAGATCACTATGGCTCGATATCTAGAATTAAAAAAGATTAATGATGAAGAAGTGGTATGTAAAATTTGTTATTTTTTTCACAGATTTGCATATCTTTATAGCCTGACAAGTTAAAACTTGTCAGGCTATTTTACTATAATAGGTTTATATAACGTTATAATGAGTCTTCATTTTTTTATTATACTATTGTATAATTTGAGCTATGAAATCTATAAAAAAACAAAGAATGCTCACCGGTGATCGTCCGACAGGGAACCTTCACTTAGGACATTATGCAGGATCTTTAAAATCAAGAATAAAAATGCAAGAAGAGTATGATTGTTTTATTATGGTTGCTGATGTACAAGCTTTAACAGACAATTTCACAAATCCTGAAAAAGTTAAAAAAAATGTTTTTGAAGTTGTTGTAGATAATTTATCTGCAGGTCTAGATCCTGAAAAAATAACCTATTTTATACAATCTGAAATTTCATCGATTGCTGAATTAACCGTATTCTTTTCAAATTTGGTGACAGTTTCAGATCTACAAAGAAATCCAACTGTAAAGAATGAGATTCAAGAGAAAGGACATGTTTTTAAAGACGGCGTGGTAAATTTAGGTTTTCTTGCTTACCCTGTCAGCCAGTCAGCAGACATTGCTTTTTGCAAAGCTGAGATAGTCCCTGTTGGTAAAGATCAAAAACCAATGATTGAACAAGCTCGTCGTATTTATAAAAAATTTAACAATTTATACGACGAAGTATTCCCATTACCTAAAGGGGTGTTTACGGAAGTCTCAAAATTGAACGGTCTCGATGGTCGTAAAATGAGCAAATCATTAGATAACGCCATATTTCTTTCAGATAGTTTAGAAGTTATTAAAAATAAGATAATGTCATCTAAAACAGATACTGATAATACTATTAAATATGATACAGAGAATAAACCAGAAATTTCGAATTTAATAATGTATTATCAGATTGTTACAGGTGAGCCAATTGAAAAAATAGAAAATAAGTTTTCAAATAATACGTCATACAAAATTTTTAAAGAAGACTTAATTAAAAAAATCAATCTTTTTTTAGAACCAATGAGAAAACGTAAAGAATATTATATAAAAAATCCTGATATAGTTTGGAGTCTCTTAAAAATAGGTAATGAACGAGCAAATAAAGAAGGTCAAAAAACTATGATTGAAGTAAAAAAAGCTATGAAAATATATTACAAGTGAGAATCTATACCAAGGACAGTCCTTGATTTTTACAATTGTATCCATCAATAGAAGACAAGGCTTCTCATCTTCTTTATTTTATCATCAAAGATCATCCATTTTCTGACGGAAACAAACGTTCCGCCGCCTTTTTGT
>LBYH01000012.1 GCA_000996035.1 Parcubacteria group bacterium GW2011_GWA2_40_143
TGCATAAAACCTTGCCCAACATTTCTTGAGCAACTCTTAAAGTATTTCTGTTGAAAAAACTTTCCGGCAACCTTTTTTTGTTGCTTTTTGGCATTTATTATTTTAAAATAATAAAAGATTATCAGTTAATTTTCAATGCAAAAATATGAACAATGCAAAAATTATCAAATTGATTTTAAAAATAGCGGTAGCCGGAGAATTTATCGGCCACGGCGTTTTCGCGCTTCAAGGCAAAAAAACATGGATTGACTGGATTGGTCAGCTCACAGGCGCGGATGCCGGCACGGCAACAATAATGTTAACGATTGTCGGATTGCTAGACTTATTGATCGCCCTGCTTGTTTTAATACGACCTATTCGTTTAGTCATATTATGGGCCGCTTTTTGGGGTTTTTGGACGGCGCTTATCCGCCCTCTTGTCGGAGAACCGATTTGGGACTTTATTGAACGCTGGGCAAACTGGGGAGCTCCGTTAGCATTACTTCTTTTAATCGGATGGCCGAAAAATTGGAAGGAGTGGTTTAGATAAAATTTTTGCTGGGAATATTTGTCTTAATAATGGGGTACCTGGCGGATTTTGTCCGAAATACATTCGAACTTTGTTTAATACACACCGCCAAGTTACAAAAACAACATGATAAATTTTGATGATTTTCAAAAAATAGAAATAAAGGTTGGTGGAATTTTGTCGGCCGAGAAAGTGGAGGGCTCTGAGAAGCTTCTTAAGCTCTCCGTTGATTTCGGAGAAGAAATACCGAGACAAGTTGTTTCCGGAATAGCCAAAACATTCACCACACCTGAAATTCTTATCGGCAAACAATTTATCTTTATTACCAACCTTGAACCGAGAAAGATTATGGGATTGGAAAGCCAGGCGATGATTCTTGCCACTCATAAAAAATTTAAAGATGGCAGTGAAGAAATAGTCTTAACGAAACCCGCAAAAAAAGTTTTAAACGGAAGCCGATTGGGATAATCCATGAATATCCTTGCCATAGAAACATCGTGCGACGAAACAAGCGTTGCCATGCTTAAAGCAAAAGGAGGATTAAAAAATCCGTCTTTTGATGTTTTATCCAATATCGTTCTGTCTCAAGTTAAACTCCATGCCGAGTGGGGCGGCGTTGTGCCGAATTTGGCCAAAAGAGAACACCAAGCAAATCTAATCCCCGTTCTAAAAAAGGCATTGGAAAAATCAGGTTTTTATAACGAAAAACAAAAAATGAAAAATGAAAAACTGCAACCCGAAATTTTAAATTCTGTTTTAGAAAGAGAGCCGGAACTTTTAGAACAATTCTTGAAATTTATCCCAACAATTAAACCGCCGAGGATTGACGCTATCGCCGTAACGATTGGTCCCGGTTTGGAACCGGCGCTTTGGGTGGGCATAAACTTCGCCAAAGCCCTATCGCTGGTCTGGAACAAACCAATGGTGGCGGTTAATCACATGGAAGGACATATCGTCGCTTCGCTCCTAAAGGAAAAAATGAAAATGAAAAATGAAAAAGTAGGATTTCCGGCAATTGCTTTATTGGTCTCAGGCGGACATACGGAATTAGCGCTTATTAAAAATTGGGGAGATTATAAAATTATCGGCGAAACAAGAGATGATGCTGTTGGTGAATGTTTTGATAAATGCGCCAGAATGTTGGGTCTCCCTTACCCGGGCGGGCCGCAGATAGCCAGACAAGCGGAGAATTACAAAAAATATCCCCTCACCTTCCGCATGGGCGGCTGGACAAGACGAGAAATGGAAAAAGAAGCATTTAATTTGAAGCTTCCCCGACCGATGATTGATTCCAAGGATTATGACTTTAGTTTTTCCGGACTTAAAACCGCCGTCTTATACATGCTAAAAGATATGAAAGAAAGACATGTAAACATCGGCGATTTTACACCCATGATATGCAACGAAATCCAGCAATCGGCAGTGGACGTGCTTGTTTTAAAAACCATCAAAGCCGCCAAGGAATTCGGCGCAAAGTCCATCATCCTCGGCGGCGGCGTGGCGGCGAACAAAGAACTCCGCGCGCAAATAAAAAAGGCTGTCGCTCGCGAATTCGCTAAAACTACAGCCTTATATTTGCCCTCCACCAAACTTACTACCGACAATGCCGCCATGATTGGCGCGGCAGGGTATCTGCACGCGACAAATGGCGATTTTGCCAAGCCGGAAAAAATGGCGGCAAAAGGAAATTTGTTGCTTTAATTAACCATGTCTTTCTGCTAAAATAGTACCATGAACGATGAGAAACTGAATCAAATAAACGAAAAATTATTGAAGCCTTACAATCCTAAAGAAACGGAGGGAAGAATTTATAAATCATGGGAAGAAAGCGGATATTTCAATCCGGATAAATTGCCCGAAAGACACAAGGAACCCTTCACCATCATCATGCCTCCTCCAAACGCCAATGGCTCGCTTCATGCCGGCCACGCCGTTTTTGTAACTATTGAAGACCTAATGATTCGCTACAAGCGAATGCGCGGTTATAAAACTCTCTGGCTCCCCGGCGCCGATCACGCCGGCTTTGAGACGCAAGTGGTATATGAGAAAAAACTTGAGAAAGAAGGACGCTCCAGATTTAAAATGGAGAGACAAGAAATCTACGACGAGATAATGGCCTTTACTCTCGCCAATAAAAAGCACATGGAAAACCAGCTCCGCGAGCTTGGCGCTTCCTGCGATTGGAGCAGAGAAAAATTCACTCTTGATAAAGATATTATAGAAACAGTTTACGCCACCTTTAAAAAGCTTGATAAAGACGATCTGCTCTACAGAGGCAAGAGAATCATCAACTGGTGCGCCAAGCATCAGACTTCCCTCTCTGAACTTGAAACTAACGCAAAAGATCAGACCGACAAGCTTTACTATATAAAGTATGGTCCGATCACTATTGCCACATCAAGACCGGAAACAATATTTGGCGACACAGCCATCGCCGTAAATCCTCACGACAAGAGGTACTCGCAATATATAGGCGAAGAAATTGAACTGGGTAAATTAAGCGAGTTTATAGGCAAAAGCAAACTCAAAGTAATAGCTGATGAGTACGTGGAAAAAGATTTCGGCACCGGCGCTCTTAAAGTAACTCCGGCGCACGATCCAAACGACTTTGAACTGGGCAAAAAGCATAATCTGGAAACCGTTGAGGTGATAGACAAGTACGGCAAACTTAACGAGAAAACCGGCAAATACGCCGGCATGAAGGCGGAAGAAGCCAGAAAAGTAGTGGTTCAGGATTTGGAAGAAGCCAGTTTGCTTGCAAAGATGGAAAACTTTAGCCATGCCGTAAAGGTTTGCTATAAATGCGAAAAGACCATTGAGCCAATGATTATGCCGCAATGGTTTGTAAGAATAACTCCTCTGGCCAAGAAAGCCATAGAAGCGGTTGCGAGCGGAGAAATAAAATTCGTTTCAAAAAATTTTGAAAAAATATTTTTCCACTGGATGAAAAATATCCAAGATTGGAACATCTCCAGACAAATCGCGTGGGGCATACCGATACCGGCCAAAATTTGCGACAATTGCGGAGAAGGCTTTGTAGACACGGAAGATGTTATTAAAAAGTGTCCAAAGTGCGGCGGCGCCGTTTATAAAGATACGGACACTTTTGACACATGGTTCTCTTCCGGCCAATGGCCGTTTGCCACACTTGGCTATCCGGATGGAAAAGATTTTAAAGAATTTTACCCCACCAACATGATGGAAACAGGCTCTGACATACTCTCTTTCTGGGTGGCCAGAATGATTATGTTTGGCCTTTATATAACCGGCAAACCACCCTTTAAAACAATATATCTGCATGGGCTGGTGAGAGACGCCGAGAAAAAGAAGATGAGCAAGAGCAAGGGCAATGTGATAAGCCCGATAGAGATGACGGCCAAGTACGGCACGGACGCCTTGCGCATGGCGCTTATTGTAGGCAATACTCCGGGCAGCGACATGGCATTGGCGGAAGACAAAATCAAGGGATATAAACATTTCGCCAATAAACTTTGGAATATCACCCGCTTCACTCTCTCCGCCGCGAGCAACTTTGATCCGAGCGCAAGAATAGATATTGCGGAGCAAGACAAAGCGACCTTATTGGAACTTAACAGTAAAATAGAATATATTACCAAAGACATAGAAGAATATCGTTTCTACATGGCCGGAGAAAAATTATATCACTATATTTGGCATAATTTCGCCGACATAATAATAGAAGAATCCAAAAAAAGATTGGCCGGCAAAGACAGCCAAGACAAAGATTCGGCGATATGGACACTCCTTGAAATACTGAAAAAAAGTGTAATCGTTTTGCATCCGTTTATGCCATTTATTACGGAGGAAATTTGGTCTATGCTTCCAAACAATAACGGAGAAAAAATGTTAATTATAGAAAAATGGCCGAACAAATAACAACCGCGAATTTCTTTTACTCGCTTCTCGGAGGATTTATTCCTTCTGTCTTCTGGCTTTGGTTTTGGCTTAAAGAAGACAAGAAAAGGCCAGAGCCGAAAAAAGCCATCATCTTTACTTTTTTGGCCGGCATGGCAGCCGTGCCGGCGGCTATCGGCGCGGAATACGTGGTGTCTGTTTACGTAGCGGCTTCAAGTTTCGTTATTCTCCTTATTTGGGCTTTTATAGAAGAGATCTTAAAATTCTTTGCCGCCCATAAAACCGCCTTGTCAAAAAAATATTATGATGAGCCGATAGACGCCATCGTATACATGATAACAGCCGCTCTCGGCTTCGCCAGCTTGGAGAATACGCTTTTTATCATTAAGTCGCTATCCGGTGGCGAGATCTTTGACGGCATAGACACGAGTGGCATCAGGTTTATTGGTGCCACGTTATTGCATGTGGCCACTTCCGCCATTGTCGGCGCCAGCATCGCCTTTTCTTTTTTTCATAAAAATAGAAGGCTTATCAATTTATTTTTCGGTATTTTGGTAGCCGGCACTTTGCACTTCTTGTTTAATTATTTTATAATATTGTCAGGAGGGCAGAATATTTTAAAAATCTTTATGCCTCTCTGGATTGTGATTATAATTCTCATTTTCGTTTTTGAAAAAATTAAAAGGATTAAAAAATAATTTTTAAACTATGACAAAAGACAAAAGATCATTTTTTGAAAGATTAACCGGCGCTCCCATAAGTGGCGAGGAAGAAAGCGAAGGAATAAATAGCAATTATGAAGAAGAAACTTCGGAAGAGTGGGAAAGCAGTCCCGCTAAAGAAATAAATCTCTATGACGAGTCTGGTTCTGATACGGAAGACGGCGAGCTGGCCATGGATGTGGCGCAAACAGACAATGAGATTATCGTGCAAACCATTGTTGCCGGCGTTAAACCAGACAATATTGATATTTCCATCACTCCAAACAATCTTACAATAAGAGGTTCACGAGAAGAGAGCAAAAAAATCAAAGAGGGAGATTATATCCAACAAGAATTATACTGGGGATCTTTCAGCCGAAGTATTTCTCTTCCGCAAGAAGTTAGCCCAGATGATTCCGAGGCAATCACCAAAAACGGCGTTCTCACCATTAAGATGCCTTTAGCCAATAAAACAAAAGCCCATAAATTAAAAGTGAGGGAAGGATAAAATTATAAAAATATAGTCGCCCGAAGCTTTGCTTTGTTCTCCTTATTTTTTATGCCGGAGGTGAGAATCGGACTCACGACCCCTTCTTTTTCAGAGAAGTGCTCTACCACTGAGCTACTCCGGCGGATTGAATATTTTCTAATTTGAAAGATCTTTTATTCTGTCAATGAGATTAAGAGGCAAAGTTTCGCCCACGTCGCCTATTTTCCCCACGCCGGTGGAAATGCTTTCCGCCGCGCCAATCATCTTCTCAATATACGGCTGGATGTAAACATAAGCGCCATAAGACAAGCCTATGATAACCACCCATTTTACAACCCAAAAAACAGTTCCAAAAATTCTTGCTCTGTTCATCTTTCTGAGCATTTTATTGTTCTCTTGAGACAGCTCAAGATTCTCTCTTAGAAGTTTTTTGATCTCGCTCTCATTCATTTTCCACTTGAAACTATAACAGAAAATACGCTCAAATACAAGGATTTAAGGATTTCTGCCGGCTTTAATTTCGTTTACGTAATACTCTCCTTGCTCTTTGAAGCTTGGATTTATTTCTATGGATTTTTCTATCTCGGCAATAGCCAACTGTCTTTGGTTAGCTTGCAGATACGCAGCCGCCAGCCTCAAACGATGCTGGATATTGTTCGGTTCTTTTTCTATAAATAGATTAAGGATTGAAACAACTTTGGTGAAATTATTTTTAGAAGCATAAGCTTTCAAGAAACGCTCATCGGCTTTTACGGTGCCGCCGTAATCAGCCATCAGTTCTTCGGCAAGCTTTTCATTACCGGCAAAGATCGACGCCACGGCATAGATAGTTCTGGCTTCACCAAACGTCTCATCAAGCTCAAAGGCTGTTTTAAGAATTTGCAAGCCGTTCACGTAATCATTCCTGCTTATATACAAACCTCCAAGTTCAAAATAGATCTGCTGTTTATCTGGAGAAAGAGCCATGGCTTCTTTAAGAGTTTTCTCCGCCTCATCATACATGCCTGTTTTGTTGTAAAACATGCCAAGAAAAAGAAGCTCTCTTATATCGTTCGGGTATTCTTCATTTTGTTTTTTAAGCTCATCTACGGTATATGAGATCATTTCGCTTCGGATCTCCGGCTTTACGCTCGGAGAATCTTTGGTGCTTAACACAAAACTGGTCATATGTTCTCTTGCTTCAAGACTGCCGAAAGAATTATGAGAAATGGCTTTTTGGAATTTTCTGAAAGATCCTTCGGCATCGCCGGCAGAAGAGGCTCTCATGGCGTATATGATATTTTTTGAAGCCATAATGCCGGGTATATTCAAATAATAAATGGAAAAAATAGCAAGTCCCGTTATGCCGGCAACCATGTACATTTTCTTGTAAACATCGTCCGCGGACAAAATCTTTGACTCCGGCGAATGAACAACAACCGAAGGGCCTTCAACGCGGCGGTAATGGATATAAGCCAAAAAAGTGAAAAATAAAATAAGGCTTATGAGATTATCAAACACAAACAAATTGTGCGTGAAGTACGCCGCGAACATCGCGGTCAATATGGCAGAATCATAAACTGAAAATCTCGTCTTGTTTCTCCTTGACCAAAGATAATACACGGCGAAAAAGAATAATCCAAGATAGGAAACCAGACCAATAACACCGCCGGTTACAAGCCTGTCAAAGAATACGTTATGCGCTCTGTCAAACCACGGTTCTTGTCTGTACAAGCTCGGCTCGTAATATTTGTTGAAGACGAGATTAAAATTTTCCGGCCCCCAACCAAGAACAGGCTTCTCCATAAAACCTTCCCAACTCATTTTCCAAATAGTCAATCTGGATTCCGTTGTTCTCTCTTTTAGAGATATGCCGGAAAACCTGTTGAGCACAGGGCTGCTTGTTACAAATGATGTATTTTTAATGGCTAAAAAACCGCCGATTAAAATCATGACAGCCAACGCAAATCCTCCGGCAGCCATCTTAACCTTCTTGCGTTCGGCAAAAATAGCGATAAGCACTGAAGCTAAAAATAAACCGCCAATTACACCCAAGATGGCTCCTCTGGTGGCTGTGTAATATAAAACAATAGTTTGCAAAGCAATAATGGGAGCATAAATCCAAATGGAACTTCTTTTGTTTTTACTCCTAACAAAGAACAACAAGGCGGTAAAAAGACCGAAAGCCATATAAATGGCCATATAAGAAGCATTGCCCAAAGAAGCATCCAGGCGATCCCCTTGGTGAGTTTTAAGCCTGCCAAAGAGCTGTAAAAGACCATAGAGACCGACAATCACGTTTACTCCGAGATTAGTTTTGAGTAACCAGTCCCAAGCTTTTTCTGTTTTCAAGAAACTGATTAAAACCGTAAAATAAGCAAATAGGTGCAAGAATGTGATAAGACCCTCCATCCTCTCGTAGTTTGACCAAAAGCTTCTGTAAAAATTGGCGCCGAAAACGGAAGAAAGAGCCATACCTAGAGTAAAAAATACTAATGTTAAAAAAATCCAAGTTTTTTTCGGTCTATATCTTGGCTCAAAGATAGCAACTATTGCCCACAAGGCGACGGTTATTTCTATAATTATTCTAAAAAGAAAATTTTTCCCGGTTATAAATGGGAAAAACATAGTGCCTGAAACCACTAAGGCCAAAAAAGGGATAATAAAAATACCCAGATAAGCTAGATACTTAAGCGCCTGAATACTTTTCTGCATATGTCATATATGCTAGCATATCAATATGATTAAAACAAACCGATCTATAAAAACCATCCTTTTTGTAGGGGATGTACTACTTCTTTATTGGAGTCTTTTGGTAACTTTAAGTTTAAGGTATTGGAGTTTCCCCGGCTCTGTTTTGTGGGAAAATCACAAATGGCCGTTCTTCTTCGTGAACGCCTTATGGATACTTATATTTTATATAGCCGGCCTGTATGACCTTGGCAAAATAACGCCTAATTCCAAAATTTTGCATATCTTTAAAACCATGCTGGTCGCGGCCGGCGTGGCCGTTTTAATGTTCTATTTTGTGCCAAACTTTAATATCACACCCAAGACTAATCTCTTAATAGACGCCGTAATCGCGTCCATAACCATATGGCTATGGAGAAAAGCCATTAAAAAATTCATTCTAAAAAGTTCAAAGATTAAAATATTTTTTATCGGAGAAACAAAAGAAGTCTCGGAGTTTGCCGATTTTGTAAAAGACAATCCGCAATTCGGTTATAAGGTTTTAGACAGCGCTTCTCACACTGATGTAATAGTAACTCCGGCCCACGCCAGACAAAACAGCGAAATAATCACAACGCTTTACGATATGATTCTCAAAGGCAAAACTATCGTTGATTTTGATAGATTTTACGAATCCATTACCGGCAAAATTCCGGTTTCCACCATAAACAAAGTATGGTTTTTGGAAAACTTGATAGAGATAAACAAGCAAAAATTTGAAATAATCAAAAGATGGCTTGATGTTACGCTGGCTATAATTTTATTTATCCCCTATTCAATTATTTTACCTTTTGTGGCAACCTTGATAAAATTAACCAGTAAAGGCGACATCTTCTATAAACAAAAAAGAATCGGCAAAAATAATAAGACTTTTGAAATAATCAAATTCAGAACAATGTTCAACAACGCCGAAAAAAACGGCGCTGTCTGGGCGGATAAAAATGACAAACGCATAACTTTCTTTGGCAACATTCTGAGAAAAACCAGAATTGATGAACTACCGCAACTTTGGAATGTGTTAAAGGGAGAATTATCTTTTATCGGACCGAGGCCGGAGAGGCCGGAGTTTATAAAAGACTTAACGGAAAAAATACCGCATTATTCCATGAGGCATTTGGTAAAACCCGGTCTTTCCGGTTGGGCTCAAGTTAATTATCCCTACGGAGCCTCGGTGGATGATGCCAACAAAAAATTGCAATACGATCTCTATTATGTAAAAAATCGCTCTTTCGCGTTAGAACTCTCTATCGCTCTTAAGACAATTCTTACTCTGCTTAAAAGAGAAGGACGATAAATTATATTACTCCCCCGCCAATCATTTCTCCTTCATCGTATATAACCAAAGATTGACCTGAAGTTATGGCCCGCTGTGTTTGAGAAAATATAATTTTATATCCGCCATCAACAAGTTTATCTATTTTCTCAATCCGGCATTCTTGGAGCGGCTGACGGTATCTCGCGCGAGCTTGATATTTCCTGCTAAAATCCGGCTCAGTGCCATTGATCCAGTTTACGTTCTCTATCGCAAGCTCCTTTTTCTCAAACTTTTTTTCTTCTTTCTCTTCAGCCACAATCAAAATATTTTTTTCAATATTTTTATCCACCACGTAGTAAGGCCCTCCTCCACCACCGCCGAAACCGAAACCATGACGCTGTCCGATGGTATAAAACATTATCCCATTATGCTCTCCTATCACCACTCCGCTTGTTGTTAAAATATTCCCCTTTTTTGGCTTTATATGTTTTTCTAAAAACTTCTCCATATTAAACTCGCCGATAAAGCAGACTCCTTGACTCTCGTCTTTTGAAGCTGTGGGCAAGGCGTTTTCTTCGGCGATTTTTCTCACTTCGCTCTTAAGCAAATTGCCCAACGGGAAAAGAGAATATTTAAGCTGGTTTTGAGTTAAAGTCCAGAGGAAATAAGATTGGTCTTTATTAATATCTTTAGAAATTTTCAATTTACAATTTTCAATTTTCAATGAATTTTCAATTCCTAAATTTTCAATATAGTTGGTGTTATTTGATAATTGGAAATTGATAATTGGAAATTCCGGCTCCCGCCGGACGTAGTGTCCAGTAGCGATAAAATCAGCGCCCATTTCAATGGCCTTCTTTAAGAAAATACCGAACTTTATTTTTTGATTGCACATTATATCCGGATTCGGCGTCCTGCCGGATTTATATTCTCTTATCATGTAATCCACCACTTCTTTTTTGTATTCCTTTTCCGCGTCTACGGTTATAAACGGTATGCCAAGTTTGGCGCACACTCTCATGGCGTCTCGCCTGTCTCCTCGCCATGAACAAGCCATACCTGGCGGATACCAGCCCTTTATAAAAGCACCGACAAGCTCATACTTGCCGCTCTTTTGCAAAAGCAATGCGGCCACAGAGCTATCCACTCCGCCCGACATGGCTACGAAAACCTTTGGTTTTATTGGTTTATTTTTTTTTGATTCTTCACCTCCAATGTCAAGGTTCAACCTTGACATTGGGTTACTTCCAACTGTTTTTAGCATACCAAATTTATATAACAAAAAAACACCTAGCGCAACTTTTGTTTAACGGCCGGTGTCCAACATTTTGCCAAGTACTCATCACAAGGCTGCGAGCCATAAATAGTATTAGAGGAGAGAGTTTTAAAAATCTCAACCACCAATGACTCAACAGCCTTGTAGCGACTACTTTAATCTCACTTTGAACCCGCTATTTTGTTTTTTGAAATAACTGAAATAACGAGCTCAAAAAAGATGCGTGGAAATACTTTTTTGTTTATTGCCCAAGGAAGCAATAACTGGTATGCTTGTGTTATGAGTAATAATGAAGAAATACGGAAATTATCCAACTACTGGCGGGAATTGTCCGATTATGACATGAAAACCGCCGAGCATATGCTGCAAACCAAACGATACCCTTACTGTCTCTTTATGTGTCATCTTGCCGTTGAGAAAATCCTTAAAGCAATAATCGTCTCAGGAAGCGGAAAACATGCTCCTTACTCGCATAATCTAGTTGAGCTGGCAAAAAATTCCAAACTGGACTTTGATGAAAAACAGAAAGACTTGCTGGCTGATCTTACTGAATTCAATTTGGAAGCAAGATATCCGGAATGGCAGAAAGACTTCTATAAAAAAGCAACCAAGAGTTACACAATCAAATACATCGACGATTCAATTAAAATTCACAAATGGCTAAAAAAACATCTGCAAAAATAAATAAAACTATCAAAGATTACATTGACGTGATAAGACAAGACATGCCTGTCTCAAAGGTGGTGCTTTTCGGTTCTCACGCCAAAGGCAAGGCAAAACAAGGAAGCGACATAGACATCGCCATTGTTTCCGACAAATTCGGCAAGAATCCCAGAAAAGAAGGGCAATATCTTTTCAGAAAACTATGGAAGGTTAAAAACTCTGCCATAGATCCTGTAGGATATTCTCCTAAAGACTTTAACTCCTCCAACCCCTCTCCTCTTCTTCACGAAATCCGCAAACACGGCAAAGAAGTAAAAGTCTAATTTTGCCATAATTTAGCGCAAATATCTAAATTTATTCGCCTTATGACCTTCAAAATCCGCGGCATAATGCATATTGCCATCAAGATCCGAGAGATAGAAAAGATAATCCGTCTTTTCCGGATACACGGCCGCCAATATGGCATCCATGCCAGGATTGGAAATGGGGCCTTTTGGCAATCCCTTGTATTTATAAGTGTTATAGGGAGAATCCGTTTTAAGATCATCCAGTGTAACTTCAAAGGTATTTTTGCCTATTATATATGGAAAGACGGCATCCACTTGAAGAAGCATTCCTCTCTCTATTCTTTCCCACAAGATACCGGAGATGATTCTTCTGGTTTGCGCCGTTCTGGCTTCTTCTTCCAGAAGCGAAGCCATAATAACTATCTCTTCAAGCGTCCGGCCTTTTTTCTCAATGGTTTGTTTGAGCACATCCGTTATCTTTGAGTCAAAATTATTTTTCATCTCTTTTATCACCTGATCCGGCTCTATGTTCGGCAGAAAAAAATATGTGTCCGGAAAAAGATAACCCTCATGCTCTTTGGCTTTTTCCGCGAATTCTTCTTTTTTAAAAGCATCAATCTTTGACCCAAGAATAAGAGATATTTCGTAAGCGGTGTTTCCTTCCGGCACGGTAATCTTTACCGGCGATATGCCGAAATCCGCTTTTATAATTCTCTCGGCTATCACCAAAACATTTTTCGCTTCTTCAAAAAAATAATCGCCAAATTTAGCGCCGGAGCGTCCTCCCAGCACGTAAACCGCCGCTTTAAAAGCTTGCTTTGATTTTATAACACCCTTTTCTTCCAGCAATTCCGCCACCTTGCTTAGAGAGAGGCCGCTATCCACCCTCACCACTCTGCCAGCCGGAAAATCTACTGGCGCGCTCCAAAAATACGCGTTGATAACATACGGCAGGTATAGAAAGAAAAAGACGACAATCAATCCAATAAATAAAAAAAGCTTTTTTTTGATATATTTTTTTATCATAAAGCTATACTGGCAAACCGGGCGGCGGTTCGCCCTTCTTGGCCTCTATTCTGCTGAAAGTCGGCGTCTCCGCCACACTGCCGGGGAGATGGAAAATAGTGGCAAGTTCTTCAGTATTGAGCACGAAAGTGGGATAGATATAAGGCAAGTAAAAATAGGATCTCTTTCTGTAAGCGTCCAACATTTTTTTCTTCTTGGCGGCCACCCTTTTTTCCACGAAAAAATAATTGACATCAGTAACTCTTGTCGGCTTAAAACCATTCAGATTCATTGAGTTGTATTGATTCATGGAGCCGATCATTGAGGCAACGTTTATCTTATCAAACAAATTCGGTCTGGCAAGATAGATTGTCCTCATGCCCACGTCAAATCCGTATTTGGACACATTCTTCTCTATTGCCTCGGCTATCTTTCTCTCTCCGGGCGAGACGCTAAAGGAACTGAAATCTGTCTCGCCTTCCTTTTCCTTGGGACGCTCCTCTCTCTTCATAAGTTTGTCCACCAATTCCCTGCCGGAATCTTTCCATTCCGTTGTAGTAGTTCTTATGAGAATCTGATACCAAACTTGTTCGCCCTTCTTGAGTGAACCAAGAAATTCAAGAAACGAGGTCATTGGGTCAATCTTCTGTTCTTCTTTAGTTGCCATTTCATGCAAGCCGTAATCAACGTAAGTTTTTATCGGAAAAGGATCCGGCGCGACAAGCTTAAATTCGGTGCCGTACATTTTCCACTCTTTATCCAATCCTTTGTCAAAAAATTCTTTCACATAATCATCCGCCTCTGCCACCTCAACATCCGGATAGTGAGAATATATCTGTTGCTCCACCATTTTTTTGAAAAATTTTTGCGTTCTTATGAAAAATCTTATTTCACCCCCATCTCCCAATATCTCTAAGCTGAACCACTGCCTCACAAACCCGTCCCAATACTTCTCCTTCAAGTTCGGATTTTTCGCGTGATAGAAAACATTTATCACGCTCTCCATGGCCTGCGGACTTTTATAAATCTCTCTTGGAAGTTTTATTTCCAACATAACCCAGTTAAGACTGCCTAGAAAACTCAGTCTTACGTAATATTTCCATAACCGCCAAAAGAAGAAGAGGAGCAACGCCGGCAACCATAAAAACCATGCATCAAACACAACGCCGGGAAATTCGGCATAGATATTCTTAATGTTTATTTGCGGCATAATGAGCAGTTTTAAGAAACTATATATTTACCGTCTTTATTTCTTTTAAAGTGGCTGCGGTTTTGCAAATTCACTAAAATAGTATTTTCTTTTACGTATCTCTCTTTTAGAACTCTTTTTATAACGTCCTCTTTAGTGATCGGTCCGCTGTCTTTCAAGATGCTTTTTATCACTTCTCTGACGGTACCATAATTATACCCCCAATCTCCCAGCGCGTACAAACCCCTACCCACCAAAACGAATCTTTTGTCTTTTATGAGTTCGTTATGCACGGTGGCCGGATGCGCCTCGCGAGAGAAATATGACTTTATTTTACCGGAAACTTCCTGGAAATGCATGGGGGTGCCTTCTTTTCTAAGCACCAGAAAAGCCAAATCTCTTACGCCTCTCGGCTTTATATTGGCGGACATCCTGTGCCCCCATTCGCCAAGCGCGTTTGAACCCACCACTTTAGAGAGACTCAACCATGACCTTAGAGTATTCTCATCAATCTTCACGCCTATTGTTTTTTCGCCTTTGTTTCTCAAGAATTCAAGTATTTCGTTTTCCGTCATGAGTTTCTCTTCATCAAACTCTCCATGCAAAACTCTCAACAAATTATGCACTTTCTCCGCCTCAGTTTCGTCTATCGTCCATCTATGATGGAATTCTTCATCCTCCTTCATTTTAGTGAAGTCATCTCCCAGAGACAACAGAAAATAAATATGATTTTTTTCTTCATTTTTACCGGCCAAATGTTCAAGAATATCATGTTCCGCCACAATCTTGCCTTTACCTCTCAGATGGCTTGTCAGTTCGGCAAACACACTGTCATAGCTTTCGTATACCGGATTATTTTTGATCAAGTCAAAAGAAAAGTTTATTATCTGCCTTATTCTCTCTCTGGTAATGCCATATTTATCGCCTATGGCCTCAAGCGTTTTGCTTTCATTGCCGGCAAGACCAAATCTTTGAATCAAAATATCGGCCGTCCTGTCTTTAAGACAGGAAATGAGCTGCTTTGTAACCTTATTTGGTTTAAATGTGAGTATTGGCATTATTTTCCGGCACAATGTTTACTAATTTGTTTTTTATAAAAATAAACTTTTTTATACCCTTGTCTACTATCCACTTTTTAACATTTTCTCTTTTTAATGTCAATACCTTGATTTCTTCTTCGTCCAAATCGGCTTCCGCTTCCATGAGATCTCTCACTTTGCCGTCAATCTGTATGACTATTTTTACGGTACTGTCTTTCAGTTTTCTTTCATCATATTTCGGCCATTCTTCTTCATGAATTGAACCTTTATTGCCTAAAACTTCTTGCCATATTTCCTCAGACATGTGCGGCGCGAAGGGAGCTAATAATTTAATTATCAATTTCCAATCATCAATTTCCAATTCCGGATCCTTTTCCATTTCATTGGTCAATATCATCAAAGCCGAAATAGCCGTGTTAAATTTGAAACTCTCAATACTTTCCGTAACTTTCTTGACGGTTTTATGGATAAGTTGTTCCAATTTTAAGTTTTTGGTTGCAGTTTTTAATTTTGAGTTTTGAGTTTTGAGTTTTTTTTGCATTACCCAAATTTTATCTAAAAACCTCTTCACTCCGATAATATTTTTCGTATTCCACGGTATTGTCTGCTCAAAAGGACCCATAAACATTTCATACATTCTTAAGGTGTCCGCTCCCCATTCTTTTATGATGTCGTCCGGATTGATGACGTTGCCCCACCTCTTGCTCATCTTTCTGCCGTCTTCCGCCATTATAAGGCCGACATTGAAGAGTTTGGCAAAAGGCTCACCGCCGCTTACAATGCCGATGTCATTTAAAAACTTATGCCAAAAGCGAGCGTAAATAAGATGTCTCGTGGCGTGTTCCGCCCCGCCCACGTACACATCCACGGGCATCCAAAAATCTAATGCTGTCTTAATGGTTTCGTCATTTAAATATTTTTTATTTTTTAGTTTTAATTTTTTAATTCCGAGCGCGTAAGCGAGGTAGTACCAAGAAGAGCCTGCCCATTGGGGCATGGTGTTGGTTTCTCTTTTGCCTTTGCCGCCACACTTTGGGCATTTTGTATTTACCCACTTGTCTATGGCGGCAAGAGGTGACTCGCCCGTGCCGGTCGGCTCGTAAGACTTTACTTGCGGCAACTCCACCGGCAAATCTTCTTCCGGTACCGGCACTACGCCGCAAGCATCACAATGAATAAGCGGGATTGGCTCACCCCAATATCTTTGACGGGAGAATACCCAGTCTTTTAGTTTGTATGTTATCGCCTTCTTCCCTTTTGCTTTTTTAATGGCTTCATTTTTACCAATCCAATTTCTTTGCGATTCTTTTATATACTCCGGCCAATCAAGCTCATCAAGATCGTTTAGCAGCCTGTCGGCATAATCGGTAATTTTGAGCACCCATTGTCTCATTGGCTTTTGCTCTATCTTGGTTTCGCATCTCTCGCACTTGTCACCATCCAAATCTTCGTTGGCCAGTCCGGTCTTGCAAGAAGGGCACCAGTTTATCGGCTCGTAAGATTCGTAAGCCAAGCCATTTTTATACATCTGCAGAAAAATCCATTGCGTCCATCTATAATATTCCGGATCGGTGGTGTTTATCTCCCTGCTCCAATCATAATCAAAACCAATCTGCTCAAGTTGATCTTTAAACCTCTTGATATTTTTATCGGTCGCGATTTTCGGATGTATCTTGTTTTTAATGGCGTAGTTCTCCGCCGGCAAACCGAAGGCGTCCCAGCCCATCGGATGGAGTACATTAAAATCATTCATTCTTTTAAAACGAGAATAAATATCCGTGGCAATATATCCTTTTACGTGCCCCACGTGCAAACCCTCTCCGGACGGGTACGGAAACATATCAAGCGCATAGTATTTGGGTTTTTTAGAATTATCCTGAGTTTTATATATTCCCTCTTTTTCCCAGTGCTTTCGCCACTTCTTTTCCGCTTTTTTGTGATCGTATTTTTTCATAGGATACTAAAACAATACCACGAAAAAGACTTTTCCGCCAGCTGGCGGAAAAGTCTTTCAAATCTTACTCTTGCTGAATTTAGTGTTTCTACTCCCCCTTAAATTTTTTCACGGCTATATAGATAAGCACGGCCAAGGCTATGCCAAGCACGATAAATCGTAAGTAGTCATCCATCTCTGACCAGAATCTTATAGTACCTATTATTACCGAGAGAAGACCGCCATAAATAAAAGATACGGACAAAGACCCTATTGTGGATATCACCAATCCGGCAACAAGAAACGCCACGCCGAAACTCACCAAGACAATGAAAACATTGCGCTGATAAATTTCTCGCGCGTCTTCGTATTGCTTCCTGCAAGTATAATCAATATCACACCAACCGGCCGGCTCTTGCTGTATCCCCGTAACGATCGGCTGCGTGATTTCTCTGGTTTTTATCATTGACTGATTGGCCGTCCAAGCGCCGCCTCCGGCTTCACAAATCTCTTGAGTATCATACACCTGAGACCATCTTCCTTCCAGACAAAAATCTGTATAATCTGGCGCATCGTAGAAAGTGGCGATACCGAAATTTATAAAAAGATTAAGTACAATAATAATCCCCAAAATAATCCCTATTTTTTTAAAATTTATCAATTTCATAATGATAATATCATACTCTAAATTCTATCACATCGCCGTCTTTTACTATGTATTCTTTGCCTTCAGTGCGGACGAGGCCTTTTTCGCGAGCTTTGGCGTAGGAACCGGTATCAAGCAAATCTTGCCAACCTATCACATCCGCTCTGATGAATTTTTCTCTGAAGTCGGTATGGATAGCCACTCCTGCTTCCGGCGCGGTGGAATTTTGTTTTATTGTCCAAGCTCTTGTCTCGTCTTCTCCGGTAGTAAAAAAATTCATGAGTCCGAGGAGTTTATAAGCTTCCACTATCAGATTATTTATTTTACTCTCCACACCAAGCTCTTTTTTATCTTCCGCGCTCATGTCCGCCATGTCTTCTTCCGTTTTAATATCCAGCGCCACGTAATTTTTATTTTTAAGATCATCCTGCACGCTATCTCCCTCCAGCATATTATACACATACAAAATCGGCTTCAAAGAGAGAAGGTGCATGTCTTTTACCAAAAGCGTTTCCTCTTCACTTAAGCCGCAATCGCGAGCCAGCTTGCCGGCCTCCAGTCCGCTCTTAACCCTACCCGCAATTTCCAATTTTTTAACCGCTTCTTTGTTGCCTGTTTTCGCCTCCCTTTCCAAACCGGCGACTCTTTTGGTGGCTGTTTCAAGATCAGCGAGAATAAGTTCTGTCTCAATCACTCCGATATCATTTTGCGGATTAACTTCATTATGCACGTGAATTATTTTGTCGTTTTTAAACACCCTCACCACTTGCGCGATAGCGTCTACCTCGCGAATATTGGCAAGAAATTTATTACCCAAACCTTCCCCTTCAGAAGCGCCTTTGACGAGTCCGGCGATATCCACAAACTCCACCACCGCCGGCACCACTTTTTTGGACTTGGAAAATTCCGCCAACTTTTTCACTCTTTCGTCCGGCACCTCCACCACGCCCACGCTCGGATCAATAGTGCAGAAAGGATAATTGGCGATATCCACCTGCTTTTTGGTAAGCACCTTAAAAAGCGTGGACTTCCCCACGTTTGGCAAACCGACAATTCCGATAGATAAACTCATGCGCTAAACTCTAGCATTTTTTAAGAAAAAAGAAAGATTCCTGACGCTTTTTTTAGAATTTAATAAAATTTTAAGGCCTATTTTGCAAAAGATTATGTTGATTTTTATATATAATTAATATTAAAATTACAGCTAAAAATAAAACTAAAAGTTTTATAAAAAAAATTACATATCGTTCCTCAAGTAAAATAATCATCAAGTTTATTGCTATAAACAAAAACTTACCCTCGGTTGGCCCTATTTTAAAGTACGCTATTTTAAATCTATTTGTTATGGCAAGGTATAAAAAAGAATTTGTCATGAAACTGCAGGACACCACAAGAGACGAGGCTAAAAGATATCCATTAAAAGAAGATAGAACTAAAGAATATCCTATGATTATCGCTATCAAAAAAAAATAATCCAGTATGTGGTCTATATAAAAATTCCAATATTTTTTAATATTTTTTTCTCTTTTTTCAATTTCTATATCAAGAGCATCTGTTAGGCAATGAAAAATTATCACCACCGAACTAGCCAAAAGCCATAGATAATTATATTGTGCCAAAAAACTAAATATTATTATTAACAAACTCCAAAGTATTGTAATTAGCGTTAGATGAGACGATTTTATAAAACGAGGTACTATTAATGAAATTTTCTCCAGAAATAATTTTTCATAATTCGCAAAAAAAGAATGTTGAATTTTTTCAAATTTAATAAGATTGTTTTTGTTTTCAGAATTTAAAGAATGCATGCTCAAGTTCGGCTAATATTTTTGGAAAAATTACTTAAAATTTGTTGATATAAAAATATATGCTGGAGATAAATTTTTTCCCATGAGTATTTTTTAGATTCTTGGATGCCTTTTTTCACCATTTTATTATACTCTTTCTTGTTAATATTTAATTTACCCCATACTTGTTCAAAATCATCAACCAAAAAACCGGTCTTTCCATCCTCTATTATCTCTCCAGCTGATGTATTTTTATGGGCAATGACGGGAGTTCCACAGGCGAGAGACTCGAGCACAACATTGCCAAATGTATCTGTCTTGCTTGGAAAAACAAAGAAATCAGCCGATGAATACCAGTATGATAAATCTTCCTGCGTTTGCCTGGGAATAAAAACGGATGTCTTAAATGTCTTTTTAATTCTATTAAGATAACTTCCCGATCCCACGAAAACAAATTGAATTTTTTTAGAATATATTTTTTGCATATGTTCTTCTGCAAAATACTTTATGGTTTATTGCTCTCTTGATTATATGAAATCTTTTATTGCGGAGGAATTTTTCTAAATTTTTAGCGCAATGCTCAGTGGGAGCGATAATATCTTTTATGCCACAGTAAAATATTTTTATATATATTTTAATTATTTTTTCAATGATTATATTTGAGACTACCCTTGCGTAAGCGTCAATGTTGGTATGATGATGGACTACAATTGGTATTTTTCTTTTCCATGCCAAATACCTGCCAACTAATCCCATTGTCCCTGGTCCTGAAATTTGGATTATATCAACATTATTAAGCAATTTATCTACTTCCGAAATATTGGGGAAATTCAAATAAAAATCAAAATAAGGAAGCTTAATTCCCCATTTTCTTTTTACGGTTATCTTAGAATTGTTTTCGCAATAATCCAAATCGCAATTTATAATGGTAAGTTTATTATTATCTAACTTGCCAAAATGGGGTATTATACCTTCAAAGTATGATAAAATTCCGTCAAAACTATTGAATGAGTTTTCAGTAAAAATTGCTACGTGCATAGAGATTATCCTTTTAATTCGTTTAATATAGCCCTGCTAATTGGTATGAGAGATTTCAAGCCGTTATAATAAACGCTTGATTCGCGTTCGCCTATTTTTCTGCATTTATCACATTTTTTGGGGCTGAATTTTAAAGACTTTAGGTTATTAATATTGCCGTAGCACTCATCGCTCATCTGACATCTCCATATATTATTATTCCAGTCAATATAAAAGAACTTATATCCGGCTCTACAAAAAAATCTTGCCGGTTCTCCTTTTAAGAATCTTATAACCTCACTTAATCCTTCATATGAATTAAAAATTCTATATTTTTTTTTCAGTTTTATAAGCTCTTCCGCTATTGGTATCAGTTCGTCATTGGTAAAATGCAAAATTTTCGAATCACTACCTATCTCGTAGGAAGATTTTGTTGATTTGGTCGGCAATTGAAACGTTGCCTCCTTAAATCCTATTTCAAAAATAAATGACAGTATTTTTTCAATTTCCATGTAATTATGCCGAGTAATCGCTGTACTTGACACGGTCTTAATTTGATACTTATTCAGAATCTTTAGATTTTCTATCGTATGCTCTAGAAGATTCGGTATTCCTCTTATTTTGTTCATAATATTGGCATCATAATGGTCAATCGATATTCCGACAGAATTTATCCCCGATATCTTGAGCTTTTTTATAACCTCTTCATTTAATGCTTTCCCATTGGTCACAATACTAACATGCATTTTTTTAGACTTGGCATATTTTATAATCTCATAAATATCTGGATGCAAGAGTGGCTCTCCTCCTCCAAGCATTAGGCCAAAAACTCCTATCTTATTAAGTTGATCAATTGCAAACTCGGCATCTTTAAGCGCAGGAAAGGTTTTTTCTTTCGTTGCCCAGATAGAGCAATGCTCGCATCTTGCATTACACATGTTGGTTAAAGCGTATATTGCAAAAGAGCGTTTTTTAATCAATTCCGGAGCTAGCGACAGAAGCTTTAATTTATCCATAATAGTGCTCATGTGGTTTTATTTGTGTATTTAATTATAATTCTTCTTTTGTTTGTATTATCTGTATTGATTTAGCTCAAGTTTTACAACTTTTATATCTTAAATTTTATCGCCTTGCCGTCTTTAAATTACCCGGCCATTCTTTCATTAACTTTATCGTATGCGATTTTTCGTTTTTTCGCAAATAATGCCACGGCACTCACGTAAGCTTGTTCTACATTGGATGTCTAACAGTATCATAACCAAAGAAAGGTTCCTGATCAAATCAAAGGATCAAAGGGGTCAGGTACCTTTGATTTGCCTCCCCCTCTTTCGTATAGTTGCTTTTAACCCATACCTGTCGATCATCGCAACACTCCACGCATCAGATCCAAACGGCTTCCCTCTGTCTACCGAATACCGTATCATTTCTTCTTCCTTTTCATTCATCGGCATATTCACAAAGGTAAGATAATTCTTTGGTGTTTCAATCGGCCACACGGCAAGCAGTTTTTGTTTCTTAAGGTTTCCTGATAGTTGTCTTGATAGACTTGAGAAATTCCAGTTTTCTACTTTTCTCACCAATTTTGCCCGCAAAGGATTTCTTTCCACATAACGAATTACGGCAAGAAGATGCTTGTCCCCTTGAATTAAAAAAGATTTATATCGTCCTTGATACAAGTGCCCCGTACCGATCGTTCCATTTTTTGTGTGCCAGCGCTGTGTATGCGTGAGAGTGAGCCACTGCATAAATTTCTGCAGATCATTATCTTTAAATGTTTGTAGTACCAAATGAAAATGATTTGGCATTAAGCAATAGGCGAGAATCCCTACCCCGAACTTTTCTTGCGCTTCTTCAAGAATTAACTCGAAAAGTTCATAATCTTCCTCTGTAAAAAAAATGGGTAGTCGTGCATTTGCACGATTGATCACATGATAAATTTCTCCACCGACATCAATGCGAGGTATTCGTGGCATTGTTGTATTGTATCTTAGAATAATCCAAAATCAAAGGTACCTGACCCCTTTAACCAAGAATAAATCGAAAATTACATTGAAAAAATCTACGATTTTTGCTATGCTTGCTTTGAATCAAAAAGAATGAATGGGGAATGGTTTGATCTAAACTCCGCTGACTTAAAAGCATTTAAGCGGTGGAAGAAAATCGTCTAATAAATTTATGGCAAAAAGAAAAGAACCAGAAAAAATAGAAGCAAATCTGTCATACCAACAAATGGAGACGGCTATTCAGAAAATTGATAGAAGAATAGCCGACCTTGAAAGTTTTGATGTTGATTCTGTGACAGACGCTTCGGAGACGGACGAACAAAAAGGATTCATGATGATGTTCGCCGGAGCTGTTGCCGGTTTAAGAAATCCGCGTGCTCACAAAATTATTAAGGATGACCCTGAAATGGCACTGGAATTTATTGCTTTTGTTAGCTTGCTCGCAAAGTTAGTAGATAAGAGTTCAAAATAATTATGGCAAAATACGAGGCAACAACAAAAGATAACAAATGTATTTTCTGTGAAATTTCCGCTGGAAATATCAAAACAGCAGGGCTGTTCTGGGAGGATGAAGAATTTATGGCTTGGCTCGCCATTGATCCAAATACAAAAGGTTTTTCGTGTGTCATTCCAAATCAACATTTTGGAAGCGATGTTTTGAAAATGCCAGACGATGTCTTACAAAGATTTATTATCGCTTCCAAAAAAGTTGCAAGTATACTGGAAAATTATTTTGACGATGTTGGACGAGTTGGATTGATGATGGAAGGAACTGGAATTGACCACGCACATATTAAACTTGTTCCGCTTCACGGAACAGAAAACTTGAAGAAAGGTATTTGGAAGCAAGTTTTGAGTGGAAAAGAATTTTGGTTTGATAAATACGAGGGTTGGATTTCTTCGGGAAGTGGACCAATGGCTGACCCCGAAGAATTGAAAAAACTTGCTTCTGACATTCGACAACATTATGGAAATAAAAAATAAAATTATCAAACTTGGTCTTAATTCTGAAAATGCGGTTGTTATCGGTTCAGGTATTTTGAACGCTCTAAATCTTCGAGAAAGCAAAGATATTGACGATGTGAAGTTAATGGAACAATATCTTTCTGGTCTAAAAAATAATTAGCCGCCGATTTTTTCAAAAAAGAAAGCCGAAGATCATTAATTTATTAAACCAAAAATATGGAAAAATTAAGAAATGCCACCCTTGTATTTTTGATAAAAAAATCTCAAGGTGAAATAACCGATATTTGTCTCGCAATGAAAAAGCGTGGTTTTGGCATGAATAGGTGGAATAGAGTTGGCGGAAATAAAAAAGTAAACATTGTTAACGAGCTATAAAAATGAACGAGAAAAATTTTAAGAATAATAAATTTAAGATTGGGAAGATGGAAATATGCCGCGGCTGTGCCAACTCTTTTCGGAATCGGAATAAGTCCTTTGGCTCAGCTGGCTTTAACCGGAATAATTTCTCTCATTTTTATAAAAAAATCAGATAACAAAATTCAGGATAATAACACCTACAGGAATGGCTGAAAATCGGAAGTAAATTTAACTTCAAACTCCTCCGTTTTGAAGATCTTTCCGTCACGAAGAATTATTTTTAACGCGCGTCCACGCCTTGTATCCTCGGAAAAATTTTGGTCAAAAACAAAATTCCCCAAGCTGTAAGCGATATAACCACCGTTATATTCTTCAACTTCCTGAACAACGTGAGGATGATGACCAATTATAATATCAGCGCCGGCATCAATCAAAGCGTGAGCAATCGCTTGCTCTCTCGGACGAGACACTGTTTCATATTCTTCTCCCCAATGCCACAAAAGAATAACCACATCCGCTTGATCGCGAGCGATAGAAATAAATTTTTTAATATTTTCAAGCGTGGGCGCACTCACGCCGTCTTGCGTCTCGGTTGCCCATAAGGATTGCGGATACAAATCGGTGTAAGCGAGAAAGGCGATTTTAACGCCGCGGATTTCAATAACGCGCGGAGCGTTGGCTTCTTCAAAGTTATGGCCGGCGCCGACTGCCGCAATTCCGACATCATTCAAAATGCCGATAGTGTCTGACAAAGCCACGCGTCCCCAATCAAAAATATGGTTATTGGCTATTGAAAGAACATCAAAACCGGAATACAAAAGACCTTCGGCTGCTTGAGGATCGGCTCGAAAAGAATAAATGCTTCCTTGATTGACACCCCGTGAAGAAATCGGTCCTTCAAGATTTCCTATGGTTAAATCCGCGCTTCTTAAAAAATCAGCCATTTCCAAAAAAGGATATCTCCAATCATTATTTCTCGCCATAATGTCTCCTATCGTCCTTGAAAGCATAATATCACCGACAAAAAGAAGATTTATTTCTGAATTTTCCTTATCCAATAAATTATTTTCCGGTTTTATCTCGGCAACGTAGACGTACCGCCCCTCCGTTTTTGATAAAAATAGATATAAACCCGCGATGGCCGACGCGAACAGAATTATGGCGACAAATACTTTAGGACTAAAAAACCTCATCTAATTATGATTAGCGATGCCGCGTTAAATCAACTTCCCCATCGCCATGGTTATTAGGTGATCCAACAACTCACCATAGGAGGAACCTACCGCGTTCATCGCTTTGGGTAAAAGCGATTCTGAAGTAAGTCCGGGAAGCGTGTTTATTTCCAATATATAAATACCGTTTTTGGAAATTATAAAATCGCTGCGAGAATAATGTCTCGCACCAATGGCATCGTGAGCCAGTCTCGCCATTTTCTCTATTTCTCTCTTTTCTGTCAAACTAAAATTGGCCGGTATAATTTCCTGCGCTTGACCGCCATATTTAGACTCATTATCAAAGAAGCTGTGCCCGACAGCCGGCTTAATCTCTACCACCGGCAAAGCGTACACCGTCTCTCCCCGAAAATTATCTATCACGCCGCAAGTAGCTTCTTTGCCCCATATATATTCTTCTACCATAATTCTCTCTCCGCCCGATGGAGAGAGAATCGTCTCAAGATTGTCCACAAGCGAAGAAAAGTCTTTGATGATAAAAACCCCCACCGAAGAGCCACCGTTTACAACTTTCACAACCCACGGCGGGCTGATAGCGCCAAAAATCATTTTGCCGGCCTGTTCGGCACTTAAGCCGGAATCCAGAAGGATACCGCGCGGCGTTTTAAGCCCGACTTTTTTGAAAGCCTCTTTGGCCATTTGCTTGTTCATGCCCATGGCGGAGGCCAAAGCGCCCGAACCGGTATAAAGCACACTGTGGTGTTCCATAATACTCTGCACTTTGCCATCTTCGCCAAAGTAACCATGCAAGGCGTTAAAGACAACATCCACGTTGCGAAAAACTTTTTCCGGATAAGCGTATCTTCCGTCCATATTCCACTCTCCGTTTTTCTCTATGAAAATATCATGACCGAAATACTTTTTCGGCAGATTGGCCAACACGGCTTCGCCGGTCTTAAGAGAAACTTCGTGCTCGCTTGAAGGACCGCCCCTTAGTACCCCAACTCTAATTAAGCTCATATCTTTATAATATCAAATTCTATCTGTTTTTAACAGGAAAGAGTTTGGCGAGCCACAGCGCCAGATCATCCATGAAGGACGGCTCCTCGGAAAAGATAGTGGTGCCGTGTCCGGCGTTTTGGAAAGTTTTTATTTCTTTATTTTTTGTTTTTATAATTTTGTGAAGCTTGAAAGTCGTCTCAGTGGAGTAGCCGTCGTTTGCCCCGCCGGCAACAAGAAAAATATTTTGATCAGGCTTGATGAGCTTGGCGTATTTTTCCGTTTCCACGCCCCGATAATTCAAGCCCGGCGAAAGAAGTATGGCTGTTTTAATTTCCGGATATTCAGCTATAAACTGAAGAGCCAGATTGGCGCCTATGGAAGCGCCAACAAGAATTATGTTGGACAGGCTCACTCCCCTGTCTTCAAGAAATTGCATGGCTCCGCCTATATCATAAACACTCGCTTGATGTTGCTCATCTGAAAATGTTTTATAACCATCCGGTCCGCCGCCGGACTCACCATGCCCTCTCATATCTATGGCAAGCGTTTCAAAACCGGCATGATGCAGTTTTTTGGCAAAATCCTTCCAGCTTTCTTTTGTAGCCGGCATCATGTGCAAAAACAAAACAGACGGAATATCTTTTTTATCTTCCTTTTTTCTGTCAAACTGCGCGCAATAATGACCGACTATTTCCATGCCATCATTTGTGGCAAATTTTATTCTGATTGGCTCCATGTATATTACTAACTTAACAAATAACGCCTAAAATACAAAATCCCCCGTTTGGCAGGAGATTTTGTATGGACATTTGTGTTGGAGTAATTGTCTGCCCCGTATGAATAAAAGACAGACAAACGCTCACTTAAAAAAGTATAGCATATTTTTATAAAAATCGCAAATTTCACGATGGCAAAAATAATTTTATAACTTTTTAATCTCATCAAGATTCTTGTCCGGCAAATATAGCACCAATAGACCGGCGATGATGCCGCCAAAAGCCGTCCACAAATGATTACCTCCTAAAAACAAACTATCCACGCCATCAAGCAAATACCATACGCCTCGCCAGATTAAAACCAGGCCAATTACAGTGGATAAGCTTTGAGCAAAATATTTAACGATTTTCATGTGGACCTATGGGGAATCGAACCCCAACTTCATCCATGCCATGGATGCGTAATACCGTTTTACTATAGGCCCTTCAATATAGGGAATAATAACAGAATCCGGTCTTTTTTCAAGGCATTGCATAACCCCACTCGTTTTTGCTCTCGGTAGGAATCGGACCTACATCTATCCCTTAGGACGGGACTGTTCTATCCATTGAACTACGAGAGCGCAAAGTCAAACCCCGCCTCGCTGCAAGCGGGGCGGGGTTTAATGAAGCTTATATCCCCAAAAGAGATGAGAGCTTGTCTTTGTCAAAGCCGACCATCATTTCCCCGTCTACTTCTATCACGGGTACGGCCATCTGGCCGGTTTTCTTTACCACTTCTTCCCTCTTTTCCATATCTACGGAAAGATCGTAATCGGTAAACTCAATACCCTTTTCTGTTAAAAATTCCTTGGCCATCTTGCAATATACGCAAGTAGGCGTGGAATAAATTATTACATTCTTCATAATATTGTCATATTAGCACCATTTAACGCATCTTTCAACACCGGTTTCGCATTCTATCATCTAAAATGACACCGAAAGGATATCGGATCTATCATATAAAAAGACACCGAAATTTTTTCAAAAATGATAGGGTTTAAGCATTAAAAGCTTAATTAAACACCTATCATGATGAACAAAGAGGCTAAACAACAATATATGCAAACATTAAGAGAAAAATATCTAAAAGGTTCAAAAAAAGGAGAAAACAGAAATTTTAAATGAATATTGCCGCAACACCGGTGAAGATCGTAAATATTCATTTAAGAAATTCAGATACAAAGTTAAATTAAAAAAACCAGAAGAAAGAAAACGAAGAAAAGAATATTACGACGGCCAAGTCAGAGCGGTTTTAGCGGAAATCTGGGAAATATGACAAAGCTAAAACACCATATCGAAGATTAATGGGTTGTTCATATGTTTCAGAAGAATTGAAGATTGTTGGATTTAATACTCGTTTCTTCTTCCAACTCTCTTGCTGCGGCACCTGCAAGTGATTCACCTATTTCAAAGTGACCTCATGGCAAACACCAAGTTCCATATTCAGTCTTTCCAATACGTTTCCCTAGTAAAATTTTTCCATCTTTGATTACAAATATATTCACTCCAATTTTTGGATAAGCTTTTTCCATGGAAATATTGTATCAGAATTTTCCTAAATCTTAAATTCAATCACATCGCCGTCTTGAACAATATATTCTTTCCCTTCTGTTCACGTCAAACCTTTTTCGCGGGCTTTGCCATACGATCTGGGGGACAAAGACAAAGGGGTTAGGAGCCTTTTTGGGGTCTCCCCCTCCCTCGCAATGTATAAAAAAAGAAAAGTAGTATAATACTTACATGCATATTGGAGCTCATGTGTCTATAGCGGGTGGGGTGGAAAACGCGCCAGAGAGAGCCAAGGCCATTGGCGCCGAAGTGATACAAATTTTTACTCGTTCGCCTCAAGGTGGCAAAGTGCCGCCCATTACACCGGAGGTGGTCAAAAAATTTAAAGCCAATTGCGAGAAATTTGGCATTAAAGATACTTACGTCCACGCGCCGTATTTTATAAACTTTGCCTCGTCCAATAATCGCATCAAGTACGGCTCAATAAGCTCAGTGAGGCAAGAGCTGGATCGCGCTTCTCTGCTCGGCGCCAAATATGTGATGACTCATCTCGGCTCAACCAAAGATCTGGGCGAAAAAGAAGCGATCAAGCAAACTATAGAAGGTCTTAAAAAAGTTTTTGACGGCTACAAGAGCTCCGCCAAACTGCTCATAGAAAACAGCGCCGGCAGTGGCAGCATCATCGGCTCCGATTTTTCTCAAATAAACAAAATTCTAAAAGCGGCGCCTTCGCCTCACCTTGCCGGTATTTGCCTAGACACTCAACACAGCTTTGCCTCCGGCTACGATTGGAAAAATAACTTTGGAAAAACCATAGAAAAAATTGAAAAAGAGATAGGCCTTAAAAAAATTAAACTCATCCACGCCAATGACAGCAAAACGGAACTTGACTCAAAAAAGGACAGACACGCTCACATCGGCGAGGGGTTGATTGGCATTGAAGCTTTTAAAAAACTCGTGGCTGTAGCCGCAGAAATAAACGCCGATATGCTATGTGAAACGCCTCATCCAGGAGTGATAGCCGACATTGAGGTTCTAAAAAATTAAGAGGCTAAAGATTTTTTTTCAATAACAGTATTTGCGACAGGCAAAGTGAAATAAAACACCGAGCCCGGCCCGTCTTCTCTCGGCTGAAAACCCGCATCACCACCATGTCTTTTGATGATATTTTTAACTATAAAAAGGCCCAGACCGGAACCTTCCGTGTGCGCCTCCTTGGCTTTCTTATCTCTGAAGAATTTAGTAAAGAGAGAAGAAACGGCCTCAGGCGAAACTCCCATACCGCTGTCTTTAACCACAAATTTTATAAATTCTCCGGCTTTTTCCAAATACAAATCTATCTTGCCTTTTACCGGTGTATATTTTATGGAGTTTGTAAGGTAATTGGCCACAGCGGCGCCTATTCTGCTCTTATCGCCTCTTACAATATAATTAGAGTCAGCGGGAGAGTGATAAGTTACCTTAATCTCTTTTAAATCACTTTCTTCTTTAGCGGATGCCGCCATTTGAGTCACAAGTTCACTCATGTCTAAATCTTCCATCTTATAACCGAACAGACCTTCTTCTATGTCCGTAATGTCCAGCAAATCAGAAGTGAGCTTCACCAACTTGTCGGCATTGTTTATTATGTTATTTAAATTTTTTTCCTGCTTTTCTTTATTGGCGTCTTTGCCTATAATCTCGCCGGCCGCCCATTTTATATTAGTAAGAGGAGTAAGAAATTTATGGGACATAATGGTAACATATTCTGTTTTCATTTTATCCAAATATTTTACGCGGCTTACGTCTCGGATAATTTTAAGGATTTCACCCTTCTCCTCGTTTAGAGTTACTTTGATGATAAGATAATAAAGTTCCTGACCGGTCTCGTTTACAAAAGAATATTCCATCTCTTCCTTTTCCTTCATCTCTTTTTTCAAAACATTAGCCAAAAAAGAATTTTTGGCCGCTATTTTAAAAGCGCCGTCGCCTTTCAAATCTTTTTCCGTAACACCGATAAAATTTTCCGCGGCGCTGTTTACCGATAGCACTCGGCCATCTTTATCATGCACCACCAATCCTTCTATCATATTTTCTACGATTTCTTTTTGGCGTCTTTCAAGCACCAATCCTTCTTCTTCTTTCTCAGAAATGCGGTTTAAAAACAAAACAGAAAATTTGGTGAATACGATAATCACCACCGCGATAAGTGGTATTATTATAAAAAGTATATAAGCGAAAAAAGAAAAATTACCGGGATAAAGAGAAGACAGCGCCGCGTTTAAAAACGCGAGCGCCGCCACTCCCCCTATAACCCCTAAAATCTTTTTTTTGTTCATCCTCATCTTTTCTATCCTACATAGATAAGCTTCTTCTGGCTGAAGCTAGTTTGTACAAACCAAGTATCACCAAGATAAAGCCAAGCCCCACACCGAAAGCGTGCGCGATGGAAGATCCGGCCGCGCCCAATATGGAGGGAAATGATTCCACTCCGGTGTACATCCAGACGAGCAAATGAGAATCACCTATGCCATAAAACAGGACTCCCCACGCGATAAAATAGAAACCTCTCTGGAAAGGAGTGCCTTTGTAAATTCTTGACACAAGGTAAGCGATGATTGCTGTCATCACCAGGAGAGTTATCTCCACCACCAAGGTTACAAACACCTCGGCGATGCCTTTAATCTCAAGCATGCTTCCTATTTTCTGATAAGAAAGCATCACAGGGAACACCAAAATGATATCAATTATTATAATCAAGGCTATAAGCCACTTAAAATTTTTTGACATGTTATTTTTTGTTTGAATCGTCTTCTTGATTGCTTATATATTTCCGGACCTTTTTCACTATATCTTCCGGAGTGCTGTAGGCCTTTACGATGTAATCCTTCGCTCCAAGAAGCATGGCGTTATCTATGCTTGTTTTGTCGTAAAGATTGGAAAGCATCACCACCGGCACCGGCTTAGCCGGACCATGATCTCGTATCTCTCTTAAAACGCCGATTCCGTCCATCCCTGGCAAAACAATATCCAAGAGAACAAGGTCGTAATTACCTTCTCTGGCCTTTTGAAGTCCGGTCTCGCCATCGGAAGCCGCTTCAATATCATATTCGTCTTTATTAAACTTATCAGACAAAACGCTCAGCAGAAAAGAGTCGTCTTCCACTATAAGTATTTTTTTCTTTGCCATAAATAATCTTTCAAAAATAACGATTCTTAATTAACCACTAATAATCAAACGTTTCATCGACCGGTACAAACCGAAACAATCTTTACTTTCTTTTTATATTCTATCAAAGCCAAATGAGCATGGCAATCAAAACCGTGGAAATGATAGCGGCCACATCTTTTCCTAACCATTGATTTTAGAGCTTTTTTGTGTTAAAAATAAACAACAAGGGCCTTTAGCTCATCTGGTAGAGCGCCTCATTTGCAATGAGGAGGTAAGCGGTTCGAGTCCGCTAAGGTCCACCAAACGAAACATTGTCGGAATTAAGAAAGCGGAGCGATTTGGCGGGGGGGGGGAATGCGGGCGGGTTTCGGAATTACCCAAAAAAATTTTGAATCGCCATAACTCATAAGTATCATTATAGTGCAACATTTACCTATAATGCAACAAGTGCTAAAATGTAGATAATGGATATGACAGAAATATCGCCAAAACTTGGACTAAATCTCAAGCGCATTAGAACAAAGAAAAAAAAGTCGCAAGGAGATATTGCACGTGCCTTAGAGGTTCACAGAGCGTATGTGAGTGGTATAGAAAACGGCAAACGCAATCCTACTCTTGCGACAATAGAGAATTTGGCTAATGCACTTGGTGTAACAGCTAGTGAGCTTTTGAAATAAATTTATGAAAGGCAAAGTGACAATCGTAATAGGCGGACAGTTTGGTTCAGAGGCAAAAGGCAAAGTAATTTCATTTCTTGCCGATGAATTTGATCTTGCCGTAAGAACTGGGTCACCGAATGCGGGACATACGGTTTTTAAGGACGCGAATATTTATCGTCTACAACAAATTCCTGCGACTTTTGTAAATAAAAAATGCGTTCTCTATATCGGTGCAGGTGCACTCATCAACCCCGATATTTTAAGAAGAGAGGTTGAGCGCACTAATACAAAAGAACGCCTTTTTATTGATCCACAAGCTGGAATCATTGAGGAAAAACATCTTTTGCAAGAAGGCGAGCTTGTTCAAAAAATCGGAAGCACAGGAAAAGGTTGTGGTGCGGCACTTGCTGATAGAATCTGGCGAAAAGATTTCAAGCTCGCAAAA
>LBYH01000013.1 GCA_000996035.1 Parcubacteria group bacterium GW2011_GWA2_40_143
AATAAATGTCTGGCAAAAAACACGATTGGTTTTTTCGGAAAAGAATTTCTTTTCAAAATCTTTTTGGAAAAATGTTTCTTCACTTTCTCCGCCTTCTTCGTCCTCAACCATAACAGCATAACCTTTTTCTGAAAGCAATTCTGTTGTGATGTCTGTTCGCGCGTCCGAAACAATAGGATTGATTAAAAATCCTTCACGCACGCCGTCCAGCAAGCTGAAACGAAAAGTCGGCTCGCCGTTTTTACAGCCAAAAGTAGTGTAAGTGTCCAAGAGTTGCCGTCTTTCCCAAGCTCGCGGGTCTTTTTGTGATAATTTTTGCGGATCAACATTTTTCAAATAATCTTTCGGCGTTGCGGTTAAGCCCAATTTGTAGCCGATAAAATATTCAAAAACTGCGCGCGAGTTTCCGCCGATTGCTCGGTGTGATTCATCGGCAATAACTAAATCAAAATCGGTCGGTGAAAATAGTTTTTTGTATTTATCTTGCGATGAAAGACTTTGAACTGTTGTAATGACCACTTCTGCCTTTTTCCAGTCATCACGATTTTGCTTGTAGATTACGGAAGAAAAATCATTGCTCAAATAGCGGACAAAGTTTTTGTGTGCTTGATCTTCCAATTCCAAACGATCAACCAAAAACAAAATTCTTTTTGCGTTTCCTGTTCTTAAAAATAGTTTGATGATTGCGGCGGAAATAAGCGTTTTGCCTGTTCCCGTTGCCATTTCAAAAAGAAAACGATCATTTCCAGCTTCGGCGGATTTCTGCAAAGCGTGAACAGCTTTGAGTTGATAAGGGCGTAAAATTCGCAAATTTTCATCCCAAAGATATTGTTCGCGCGTTTCTTCTTTTTGATAGCGAGGATCGTCTTTGAAATTCGGGTTTTGCGTAAGGGCGATATAATCCTCTTTGATTTCCTCATCTGCTAAACGCTGATTGTCGGGTTTGAAATCTTGCCTGTGCTTCAAAGATTCTTGCGTTGGAAATTCGGTGATAATTTCAGGATCGCCCCGTTCCAAATCCCAAAAATAATGAAGATTGCCGTTTGAGAGAATAACAAAGCGGGCATTTTCGGTATGGGCGTATTTTCTCGCTTGTTCTTTTCCGTCGGACAAGTTTTTGCGGATTCAAAATCCTCACCAAAAGCGTCAATGTCTTTTTGGGTAAGTTTTACATTTGGTTCAAGCGAAATGTTTGCTTGTCCTTTCTCATTATCAAAAAATCTCCAGCCCGCTTGTTCAAGCAGTTTGTTTATTTTTATTCGCGCTTTTGCTTCTTTAGAATTTGCCATAATTTATTTCACTAAATCATCCAGCGAAACACCGAGAGCGTCCGCTATTTTTTGCGGGGGTACAAGGAATCGGTCACAAGTCTCCGCTTTCAGCGGAGCTCGCGACCCCGCCTCCCTCGCTTCGCTCAGTCCGGCTTTCGATTCCTTGTCAGGTAAAATCTAACGATTTTTACGGGGGTACAAGGAATCGAACCCTGGCTAACGGTTTTGGAGACCGTTGTTCTACCACTAAACTATACCCCCTCTCTGCAAAGAAATGAAGAATTTTATTTCTTCATTTCTTTGTGCTCGGTATGCTTTTTGCACCACTTGCAGTGTTTCTTTGTATTTACTTTGTATTCCGCCTTTCTCTTATTCTTTCTTGTCCAATAGTTAATCCTATTGCAAGATGAACATTTTAACTTCAATAAATTATCTTGGCTCATATCTTTTTTCCCGCCTGTCGGCGATTTATCTTGTAATTTGATTTTTAATATGTTTTAATAACTTCCATTGGGCAGGTGGCAGAGCGGTCAATTGCACCAGACTGTAAATCTGGCGGACATCGTCCTACGGGGGTTCAAATCCCTCCCTGCCCACAGGACACATCTATCTCACCCCCACTAGACTGTCTCTCTTGGTAATCTGTCTTTTGTTTGCCACGGAAACTTTAATATCGCCATTTTCCATTTCCACCATGGCTGTATCTCCCGCTTTTATATCGCCGCTTATTATAAGGCCGGCGACCTGATTCAGTATTTTGTTTTGAATGAGACGCTTGAGAGGCCTCGCGCCATAGCTGGGATTATAGCCTTCTTTTGCTAAAAAGGAAAGGGCTTCATCGCTAAGCTTGATGCCGATGTCCTTCTCCGCCATTTTTTTCGTCATCCGGTCTATCTGTATTTTAACTATGCTTTTTATGCTATCCGGAGTAAGAGTATTGAATATTATAATCTCATCAAGTCTGTTTAAGAACTCCGGCCTGAACCTGCTCTCCAAAGCCTGATTTATTTTACTCCTCAGATCTTTCTCATTTTTCTTTTCTTCATTTTCTTCAGACACGGCAAAACCAAGTTGCTCCATTTGCCTTACATATTCCGAACCTACGTTTGAGGTCATTATGATGACTGTGTTTTTGAAATTTACGTGGCGACCCTTTGTGTCGGTAAGTCTGCCATTATCAAGAATCTGAAGCATTATGTTGAACACTTCCGGATGCGCCTTTTCTATCTCGTCAAACAAAATCACCGAGTACGGCCTGCGTCTTATAAGCTCGCTAAGTTGACCGCCCTCTTCATAGCCCACGTAGCCAGGCGGCGCGCCGATGATCTTTGAAACAGCGTGCTTTTCCATGTACTCGGACATATCCACCCTTATAAGCGCTTTTTCGTCGCTAAACATAAAAGCGGCTAAAGCTTTGGCAAGTTCAGTTTTACCCACGCCGGTTGGCCCCAAAAACATAAATGATCCGATCGGTTTGTCTTCATAAGATACCCCCGCTCTTGATCTTGCCACCGCGTTAGAAATTTTTTCTATAGCTTCGTCCTGCCCGATGATTTTCTCTTTCAAGATATTCTGAATTCTGGATAACTTCGTCATTTCTTCTTCAAGCATTTTATACACCGGTATGCCGGTCCATTTGGAAACAACGGCCGCGATATCTTCTTCCGTAATTTCTTCCTTGAGCAGCCTGTCTTTGCCGTTTACTTTTTTTAATCCGCCCTCTTTCAAGCGAAGCTTCTTCTCAAGTTCCGGCATTCGGCCATAACGAATCTCGGCCACCTTGGCAAAGTCAGCCTCCCTTTCACTTATATCCGCCTCTTGTTTAAGAGATTCTATGCCTTTTTTAAGCGTGCTTATGGCGTCTATGTCTTCCTTTTCTTTCTTCCATTTCCCTTCCACCAACGCCTTTTTTTCTTTCAAAATTTCAATCTCCTTATCTATCTCCTTCAACCTCTTCTCTTTTTCTCTTTTAAGTTTTGCCACTGATGTTCTTTCTCTTTCGTTTTTGACAGCTTCTCTCTCTATCTCCAACTTCATAATGCTTTTATTAACATCGTCAATGTCTTCCGGCATGCTATCAAGCTGAAGTCTCATTACTGAAGACGCTTCATCTACAAGGTCTATGGCTTTATCCGGCAGAAACCTGTCGGCAATGTATCTACTGGAGAGATTTACCGCGGCCTTGATGGCTTCGTCAGTAATTTTAATACCGTGAAAAAATTCGTATTTATCTTTAAGTCCTCTTAAAATGGCAATGGCGTCATCCACGGATGGTTCTTCCACGTATATCGGCTGGAACCTTCTTGAGAAAGCCGGATCGTTTTCTATGTGCTTCTGATATTCTTTAAGCGTAGTAGCGCCAACCACCCTCATCTCTCCTCTAGACAAAGCCGGCTTGAGCATATTGGAAGCGTCTATAGCCCCTTCGGCCGAACCGGCGCCAATGATAGTGTGTATCTCGTCTATAAAAAGAATTATTTTGCCGGCAGACTTCTCCACTTCCTTCATTACCATTTTAAACCTTTCCTCAAACTCTCCTCTGTATTTAGTGCCGGCCACCATGGAGCCAAGATCAAGCGAAATAATTTGCTTACCTTTTAGAGATTCCGGCACATCGCCTTTAACTATCCTTTGAGCCAGGCCTTCGGCCACAGCCGTTTTACCCACGCCGGCCTCACCTATCAAAATTGGATTGTTTTTAGTTCTTCTGTTTAATATTTGTATCACTCTTCTTATCTCGTTCTCTCTGCCTATCACCGGATCAAGTTTGTCTTCTTTCGCCATTTGAGTGAAGTCTCTTGAGTACTTCTCAAATACTTTTGATTTCCTTGGAACGTCAGAAGACACTGAAGTCGTATCAATGCCCTTTAATTCATCCAGCGCCTTCAGAAAATTGTCTTTGGATATACCAAGACGTTTGAGCAAACCGCTAGCCGGAGATTGTGAATCAATAATAGACAAAAACAAGTGCTCCGTAGACACAAAATCATCTTTAAGAAACTGGGCTATTTTATGAGAAGCTTCCAGCACCCTGCTAAGTTCAGGAGTAAGATACACTTGATAACTTGGCGTGAGTACGCCGGAAGAATCCACTTCGGCCATATTGTCAAAGATGGCATCGCCCATTCTGTTTATATCTACATTCATCTTTTCAAGAACGCTGATTACCATGCTATCATCCTGCATTATCAAAGATGCCAAAAGTGGCATAATATCCACTTGGTTCTGCCCTCTTTCCACCGTGAGTTCGTAAGCTTTGCGCACAGCCTCCTGGGCTTTTTGCGTGAAATTTGAAAATGGTGTCATATTTTTTTTATTATTATTATATACCTGATACGGATAAATTATTTATCGTCCGCTTCCAATACAACTTTGAGAGTTTTCTCTTCGCCATTTCTTAAAACTTTTACTTCCACATTGTCTCCAATACGATAAGCGCTTAAGACGGCGGCCAGATTATTTTCCTTCTTAACTTGAGTTACGTTTACGCTCAGAATTATATCTCCTTCTTTTATTCCGGCTTTATCCGCCGATCCTCCTTTTACAACCGCTTCTTCTCCGTTTTCACCCTTTGCCACCATCGTACCGTTTTCCGTGTCTCTGTAGTTAATCCCCAAATAAGGATATTTTATCTCTCCAAATTCCATTACATCATTTATATCTCTTTTTGTCAAATTTATAGCCTGTGCCTTTCCTAAGGTGGCGGATTTATCCAAAGAAACCACTATGCCGGCCGCCTTGCCGGAAAGATCCAGAATCGGCCCGCCTGATCCTTTTAGATTTTTAACCGCTTCGGTGTAGAAAAAATCTCCACTCTTTGCCATGCCGGAAATTATGCCGATTGCGATGGAATTTTTAAAATCCTCTTGAGTATTCTCCATAGCTATCACACTTTGACCCACGTTAAGAAGACCGGAATCACCAAGCGAGATGAAATCAAATCCACTGCCCTCAACCTTCAAGACAGCAATCTCTCTGTATGGACTCGCGGATAAAACAACGGAGGCCAATTTCGTCCCGTCGTTTTTAATTATGAAGTAATTAAAGTTTGGATCTCTAACCGATTCAGCGCTGGTAAGAATATGTCCATCACTTGAGATGAAGAACCCTGTGCCTCCCGCAATCTTAGCGTTACTGTCATCGAAATTTGTCGTGTCGGTTTTCTCTTCATCAACCAAGGCCTTGTCTTCAGAAGAAGTTTCGCTTGGAGATTTTTTAGCTTCGGCCACTATTCTTACCACCGCCGGAGAAACTTTCTTCACCACCTCAATCGCTTTCTCTTCCGGATCTATCACTATTACTTTGGTGTTCGCAGGGACCTCTTTTTCTATAATCTCCGTGGAGACAACTTTTTCTATAACCTTGCCAATAGTATGGGTAATAGGCTGGGGTGCTTGATTTACCAGAGTAACGGTAACAATACCGGTGGCCAGGGATGTAACGAAGCTCACAAGAAGCACGAGCATCACTATTTGAGTTTTGGTAAGATGTTCCATTTGTTTAAATTTTAACAAATCAAACATCACTTGGTCAAGAATATCGGTTCAACTTCAACGCGCTACTGATTAGCGCGGTAGTTCTCTGCCGCTTTTTTAAAAGCTTTGTCAGCCAAGATTGAACAGTGGAATTTGCGAGAAGGCAAACCACCGAGATACTCGGCTATCTCCGTTGGTGTTATTTTCAGAGCTTCATCTATTTTCATGTCGCCGTTTTTCATTATCATCTCTACAAAAGCGCTGGCGCTGGCAATAGCGGTGGCGCAACCCCATGTTTGCCATTTGATATCTTTTATTCTATCGGTTGCCTTGTCTACTTTAATCCAAATTCTGATGATATCGCCACAAGCAGGACTGCCCACTTCTCCTTCGGCGTCAAACTCGCCTTCTTTGGGCGCGCCCACCAAAAAACCCCTCGGATGCATGAAGTGGTCTTTAACAATATTTGAATATACCCATTTATCTACATCTGCCATAGATATTAAAATTTAAATAATTGATGTTGGAGAAAAACTTCTCAACTTCCCTACTATACCAGGAAGTACTTTAAGCACAAAGTCTATATCCTTTTTCGTGGTATTCCTGCCAAGAGTAAATCTTACCGCTCCATGGGCATGTTCGTGGGGCTTGCCAAGCGCCGTTATCACGTGAGAAGGCTCCAAATTGGCGGAATTGCAAGCCGAGCCGGTAGAGCAAGCGATACCCTCGTTATCAAGATACAGGATAATAGCCTCGCCTTCAGCATCAAGAAAGGTAATGTTTGCGTTGTTTGGCAGTCTTTCTGTAGCGCTGCCATTTAAAGAAGTTTTTGAAATTTTATTCAAAACATTCTTAATAAGATAATCTCTCAGAGCGGTTAAACGTTTCGTTTCTCTTTCTTTTTCTCTTTCGCAAAGAGCGAGAGCAGCGGCAAAACCCACTATACCGGCCACGTTTTCCGTACCAGGCCTCAAACCCTTCTCTTGTTCGCCGCCATGCATCATTGGAATGATTTTTATACCCCTTTTCATGTACAAGACACCACTACCCTTTGGACCATAAATTTTAGAGCCGTTCAGAGTAAGCATGTCCACTCCCAGCCTTTCCACGTTAAAATCCAGATAACCGGGCGCCTGGCAAGCATCAGTGTGAAAAAACGGGTAACCGGAAATCGCTTTCCCATTTCCGGCCTTTCTAAACTTGCGTATCACTTTAGCAATCTCTCTGATTGGCTGGACTGTGCCTATCTCATTATTGGCATACATTATGGTAACGAGAACGGTATTAGCGCGAAGCGCTTTAGCCACGTCTTTCGGGTTTACCACGCCATCTTTGCCGACATCAAGATAAGTTGCCGCGAAGCCGCTTTTTTCAAGCACTTTACAGGCGTTTAATACCGCAGGATGTTCAAACTTAGTGGTGATAATGTGCGGCGAAGGCGAGGAGCTGGAGGAAAGTTTGACCTCCGTAGAATTTCCCGTTTTGTCCGTTCTTAAGGAGGCAAACTTTCCTCCAGCTCCGTAAAATTGTTTTACCTCATTCGCCACTCCCAATATAGCCAAGTTGTCACTCTCGGTGCCGCCGGAAGTAAAAATTATTTCGTCCGCTTTCGCGCCAAGCACTTCCGCCACGGTACCGCGAGCACTATCAAGAGCTTCTCTTGCTTCAAGTCCCTCTTTATATATAGCGTTCGGGTTTCCAAAAACATCCATAAAGTAAGGCTCCATGGCCTTTTTTACCCGCTTGTCCAGAGGCGCTCCCGCCGCGTGATCAAGATATATTCTTTTTTTATTTTTTTCTTTCATTTAAATTAAATTTGTTTATTTCAACGCCAACAAAAATTCTTCCCTTAAAATTCCGGGATTAGCAGATCCTCGGCTAATCTTCATGCCTTGCCCAACAAGAAATTGCAACGCGTTTTCTTTGCCGTTTTTGTAATCCTCTGCTACGGCGGGATTTTCTTTTATCACCTGATCCACTATCGCTTTAATAGCGCCTTCGTCACTTGTTTGTTTAAGGCCTTTTTCTTTCACAATTTCCTCAGGGTCTCCGCCATACTCAAACATAATCTTCAAAACATCTTTTGCCACTCTTGAAGAAATTTCTCCCTTTCCGACAATATTAATCAATTTAGCGAACATTTCCGAACTGATTTTAAAGTTATCAAATTTAATATTTTTTTCTTTCATCAGTCCGACAAGATCCGATATTATATAGTTAGTAACAAGAGAAACAAGCGCCATAGAGGAAGCGGGGGTGATTTTAGTTTCCGTAGGATTTCCCTCTTCGTCCGTCCTTAAGGGAACAAAATCCCCTCCGCTTCCGATGTTCAAATCACTTATCACCGCTTCAAAAAACTTACCAATTGTAAAATCGCGCACAAAGATTTCTATCGCCTCATCCTTAATGCCATATTTATCTTTAAACTTTTTTCTTTTCTCGCTTGGCAATTCCGGCAGGCTCAGATCTAAATTAAGCCCGGGTATATCAAGGGGCGGCAAATCCGGATCGGGGAAATATCTGTAATCATGCGCCTCTTCTTTTTCTCTCTGGGAAAAAGTTTCCTGCTTGCTCTCATCCCAACCTCTTGTTTCCTGCGTTATCTTCTCCCCTTTTTCCAGAAGTCCTGCTTGTCTCTTTATTTCAAAAGCGACAGATCTCTCCACAGCGCGAAAAGAATTTAAATTTTTAATTTCCACTTTGGTGCCAAGTTTTATGGCGGGGAGGATTTTGGTTCCCGTAGAATTTCCCGTTATGTCCGTTCTTAAGGGAACAAAATCCTCCCCGCCGCTCTCGCGCAAACTGATATTCACCTCAACTCGCATTTGTCCTTTTTCCATATCAGCGTCAGACACGCCAAGATAACGCAGTATAAGCTGAAGTTCTTCTCCAAACCTTTTGGCCTGCTCACCGCTTTTTATATCCGGTTCGGTAACAAGCTCCATTAGTGGCACGCCGGCGCGGTTAAAATCCACCAAGCTGCTACTGCCGTCTTGAGCGTGCATAAGCTTGCCAGTATCCTCCTCAAGATGCACGCGAGTAATTCTTATTCCCTCAAGTTCGCCACCTTCCACCAATGGAAATTTATATTGACTGATCTGATACCCCTTTGGAATATCAGGATAAAAATAATTTTTCCTATCAAAGCGAGAATATTCCGCCAACTTGCCGCCCAGCGCTTTACCCACCATAAGCACCTTTCTTATCGCCTCTTTATTTGCCACGGGCAAAGACCCGGGATGCGCCATGCATACGGGGCAGACATTTGCGTTTGGCTTCTTCTCATCCGGATCATTGGCCGAATCGCAAAACATTTTTGTTTTGGTTTTAAGCTCGGCGTGTATCTCCAAACCTATTGTGGGAATGTAATTCATAAATTTTATCTATAAAACCAAAAGAAAATATACAACAGCACCGCAATTAGCCCGAGAAGAAACATGATCATTGGTAAAATACTTCCTTTAGTCATAAACATAAAATACCATACTGTTGATGTTTTTTCTATCTTGCGCGGCAACAAGATTGGCAAAAACGCAAAAAAAGGTTATAATAATTAAATCTAAATAGCCTATAAATCTTAGAGTCTCTTTAGTTAAATATATTAAAGGTCAAAAAAAGGCCTCTATTAAGAACTATGCCTATCAAAAATTTTAAACAAAACAAAGCTGAAACTATAACCAGGCCGCCGGTAGTGGCTGTAATGGGTCACGTTGATCATGGTAAATCAACGCTTTTAGACTATATTAGAAAAAGCAACATAGCGGAAAAAGAGCAAGGCGGTATTACCCAACATATAGGCGCTTACGAAGTGGAAGCTGAACACGCCGGCAAAAAAATGAAAATTACATTTCTGGATACTCCCGGACATGAAGCCTTTTCTCAAATGAGGGAACGCGGCGCGAAAATCGCGGACGTAGCCGTTCTGGTAGTAGCGGCCGATGACGGCATTAAGCCGCAAACAACAGAAGCCTATAAGGCCATAGAAGCGTCTAGCGTACCTTTCGTGATAGCCATAAGCAAAATAGACAAACCGGAGGCTGAACCTGAAAGAGTAAAAGCGCAACTGGCAGAAAATAATATTTTTGTGGAAAGTTATGGCGGTAAAATTCCTTCCGTAGAGATCTCCGCCAAAAGCGGCGCCGGCGTAAGCGAGCTCATGGATATAATCCTGCTTCTTGCCGAAATGGAAAATCTTGAAGCGGATCCGTTGAAAAACGCAAGCGGTATTGTGATTGAATCAAACGTAGATTCTAAAAGGGGCATCTCTTCCACTCTTCTCATTTTAGAAGGCACTCTTAAAAAAGGCATGTACATAATTTGCGGCAACGCAATCGCCCCAGTAAGAATTTTTGAAAACTTCAAAGGCGAGCGTTTGGACGAAGCCTCTTTTTCTTCCCCCATAAGAATAACCGGCTTTAACTCCTTGCCTGAAATCGGCGCGAAATTCAACGCGTACGCAAATAAAAAAGAAGCGGAAAAAGCCATAATCACTGTGATTGAAAAGGAAACAGCCGAAACCAAACCGACAAACGAAGCATTGAAAGGAAAAATTTTAGTACCGGTCATAATAAAGGCCGATACAACCGGCTCAGTGGAAGCCATAGAAAAGGAGCTGTCAAAAATTAAAAAAGAAGAAGCGATTATCAGCATCGCGCGCAAGGGTGCGGGCAATATAAATGAAGCTGACGCTAAATTCGCCTCGGCTCTTAACTCGCCAATCGTGCTTGGCTTCAACGTGGAAACGGATTCTTCCGCCAAAGATATAATGGAAAGGAGCGGATCAATCGTTTTCCTGTCCGGAATAATTTATGAGCTTAGCGATAAACTCGCCAAAGAAACCGACAAAAGAATATTGGAGATGCCAAGAGACGAAATATTGGGTAAAATAATTGTGCTTAAAACATTCAGCCGAACGAAAAACAAACAAGTAGTCGGCGGCAAAGTGGAATCAGGAAAAATAGTTTCAGGAAAAAGATTTAAGATTATAAGAAATGACTTTGAAATAGGCGAAGGAAGAATCACCGGCCTCCAACAAAACAAAACGGAAACAAAAACAGTGGAAGAAGGCAAAGAGTTAGGCGTTATGACGGAAAACAAAATAGAGATCGCAAGAGGCGACATTATTACCGTAATAGGAAATTAGAGAAAAAAATAAATCTTAGTGTCCATCGCCTGTTTCTCTCGCTTTCAGCGGGGTCAATAACGACGATTTCTGCTTCACAGAGTCGGACATATTTCAAAGCAGTTTGAAATATGCGGGTAGGGAGAATCGAACTCCCATCTCATCCTTGGCAAGGACGTGTTCTACCACTTAACTATACCCGCTTGATAAAAACAATTGTAGCAAAATATATTGCTTTTGACAAAATACAGCATTTCTCACTCGATGCCTCGTGAGGGGCTCGCCCTTGCAGGGCGCTGATTTTCCATCGCTAAAGCGATATGGAAAATCTTTTCTCGCCCCTGAGCAAGCCAAGCAGTTGGCTTGCTCACTCGATGCCTCGTGAGGGGCTCGAACCCCCGACCGTCTCCTTAAGAGGGAGCTGCTCTACCAGCTGAGCTAACGAGGCATATAATTATTATGTACAAATTTTCGTTTAAGTAAAGCCGTGGCCATTGTGCTTACTTGATGCCGAGGAGAGGACTTGAACCTCCACGGGGTAACCCCCACCAGCTTCTAAGGCTGGCGCGTCTGCCATTTCGCCACCTCGGCAAAAATTAAATTTTTAAGTCATTCTGTTTGAGCGAGCTTTCATTCGCTTCGTTCACTCAATGCCCGGGGAGGGACTCGCCCTTGCAGGGCGCTGATTTTCCATCGCTAAAGCGATATGGAAAATCTTTTCTCGCCCCTGCGCAAGCCAAGCAGTTGGCTTGCGCCCCGAGCATTTCATTCGCTCCACTCACTCAATGCCCGGGGAGGGACTCGAACCCTCATCCCTTGCAGGACACGATTTTAAGTCGTGCGTGTATACCATTCCACCACCCGGGCTTTTTTAAATCTTCCATATCTTAAGGCCTAGACCGGAATCGAACCGGTGCGTCGCGGTTTTGCAGACCGCTGTGTTACCACTTCACCACTAGGCCGGAACTACTTTAAAAGTTCATCTATTCTCATTTCCAATTCCCAACTTTTATCCGCCTCAAAGGTAATATGCGGCAAAATGCCAAGGCGCGTCTTCTCTTTCATATACTTCTTCATCTCTCCCCTTTTCTTGCTTAAAAGAGTCAGCGTCTCTTTCTCCTTATCTTTTGGAAAAACGCTTATGCCATATTTCACCTTTCTTCCACTATCTGAAACATTAACATTATGCACAGTAACCATATATTTAGGGTCCACCTCAAATCTTATAAAATTACCTGCTATTTCCTTAAGCAGAGTTATGGTTTTTTCCCTCTTTTTGTTATCTTCAATCACAAGCTAATTGTGCCCTATTTAAAGCCTTATTACAAGCTTAAGAGTCAAAATGCCGCCAAAAACCTTGACATTTTCCTATTTTCGTGTATAGTTTATAAAAATAACCAAAGGGTTTGTTTGGCCTTTGATAACTTAATAAAATCTAAAAACTTTTTAACTTTTTTGAAAGGAAGGTGTGGAATGGGAATGCTAATATTCGCTTTTTTGTTTTTTGTTGTTCTAGGAATTGTATTACAGGGATTGAGGAAAATCCCGGCTGAACCGCCAACCAAAGCGGTAGTAACTCGTTTAGGTCAAAGGACCGGCGGGGTAAAAAAAGAAGGGTGGCGGTTCTTTCTTTTTTATCCGTTTCTTAACGGGTATATACCCGTTAACGTAGAAAAAAAGAATTTTGATTTTCAGCCACACGATGTCCGAACGCCGGACATGGCGGAAATAGAAATGAAGGTACATGTTACCTTCTCTCCAGATTCAAGTAGTGGTACGCGGTTGATTGCGTATCTAAATTCCGGCGGCGAAGCTGGGGTGAAAGACATCCTTGAGGATATTATAATGGAGTCAATCAGGGAATTTGCGGTTGATCCCGACCATGAGCCAAAAACATGGGAAATGGCAGTGAAAATGGATAAACACTTTCTCGCTGAGATAGTCGCATCCATGCTGGGCATTGATCACAAAAACCCGGCAAACAGCCAGATGATGGCCGATGTAACTAGAGAGTTGCGTCGTGGAAATGGCAAAATGGGGTTAGAAACCCTAGGAATAATTATCCACAGAGTGAATGTGGTCAGCATAAAACCGAAAGGTGAGCTGGCCAAAAACGCGGAAAAAGTGGCCAACGAGGTAAAGGAGAGGGAGGCTGAGATGATAGAATTGGAGCACATACGCGAGCAGGTAAAGAGGATGGTTGAGGAGCTTGGTGTAAAGCCAGAGAAGGCTCTAGAAATCATTCAGACCGAGAGAAAAAAAGTAGTCAAAACCATTGAAGAGAGGAACATGAACTACTCCGGACTGGATGGGACAGGTATACTTGGAGCCATTGCAGATAAGTTTCTCAAATAAAAAATCAAAGGAAAGGAGCAAAAATGAACAGCATCAGCATACCAAAGGGGATCTGGAAGTGGTTTTTTATCACTTTTGCCATTACAATGATTATTTTGGCGGCAATCGTGCTTAAAAAAGATGCCGCACCTACGCAAAAAAAACAAACGGCGCAGATTCAAGAAAGACTACCCGCCCCCGCCAAGATACCAGCCACCACTATTAAACCCAAACCACAAGAAAAATGGGTGTTTGGGTTCCGCGCGGAGTTTGAGCAAATCGCTCTCGCGGCAAATAGAAATATCAATCAATCTTCCGCTCGAGAATACAACGTGACTAGCTTCAATGTTTCAGAGAGAGAAATTAAATTTAGTTATATTGTTGATAAAAAAACTACCCGACATGCTCGTCTTGCATTAGACGAGCATGGATATTTTTCCGGAGTAGCAGATAAAGAAAAAACCCGCAAGCTGAGAATTTGGCTTGCGAAAGATAAAAACTCACCGGGAAATTTCATCGGATATATGCAGGACTGGGACGCAAAGTACCCGGGAAAGCAATATCCACAAGTTGCCGCCTATCTCAGACGGCAATAAAAAATTTTTAGATTTTAAAGATAAGCGGTTTTAACGCAATGTTAAAACCGCTTTTTTATTTTAACCGCTTGTGCCTTCATCCATACTTCCGCTTCCACTCCTATCCAAATACGGAATATCGTCCGGATATTGATTTTCAAGCTCAAAAGTTTCCGCCAAGATATTCACCAAGCCCCACACGCTTACCATTACAAACAGTGAGATGATGCCGTAAATCATAAGATTTTTGGCTTTCTTTCTTTCTTCCTCCTCATCACCGCGGGCAATATACTTAAGTATGCCGATAATAAACACCAGCACGGCAATGGCGATAAGAAGAACAATCGCGTAACCGATAATATTCACTACCTCATCCAAAAGATTACTAAACATATTATTTCCATTATAACACAAAACCGCCCCGTTCCGCTATAAGCGAGACGGGGCGGCCTGTGGATTACTCTTAAATCCATATATTATACGCTGGCCCAGAAATCTATTATCACGTTCATGATACCGAAAACGGAAATCATCACAAAGATGCCTATTACCCCCCATGTCATGTGTTTAGCGCCATCTTTTCTCCTGTCTTCATTATCGCCACCAAGCATATACTCCACGATGCCGTAAATAAAAACCACTATAGCCACGGCAAACATGAAGCCAATAATAGGATTAAGAATATAGACCTTAATCTTATCCACGAAATTAACCGCGCTTGAACTTAGAGCCAACATAAGTTTGTTTTATATCGTAGGCAAAAGGTTTTCTATCGTATCTGGCATAGTTGTATCAAGAGTAAGAGTGCCTCTAATAATATTCACGAGTCCCCAAACGCTTACCATCACAAAGAGAGCGATAACGCCGAAAATCATAAGACCTTTGGCTTTCTTTCTTTCCTCTTCGTCTTCCCCAGCTCTTACATACTTGAGCACACCGATAAGGAAGATAATCACGGCAATGGCAATTATAATAGGAACTATCGATGACAAGATAGCGTTTACCGTATCCACCAATTCATATACATCACCCACAGCTCCAGCCGCGAATGGAAACATCATTATCGCGGAACCTCCCGCCAACAAAAACTTTTTAAAATTCTTCATAATTTTTAATTAACTTTTAATTAACTTTTAATTTTTTGCGACCATTTTATCACGGTGTTGCTCCGCGAATTTTTATAAATAAAACTATAATTTATATTATAAATCATTATTCCAAAAGTTCAATAGTATCCTTGAGAACTTCCGTTATCGCCCACGCTCCCAGCAAAATGGCGGTGCCGCCCAGCGACCACATAAGGCCTGTTTTAGCCTTCTTTAATTTCTCTTCATTGCCTCTGGCCGTTACAAACATCAAGCCGGAATAAATTATAAAAAGAGCCGCTATCGGTATGCCTATTTCTATAGCCAACTCGGAAAGCGCCGAGGCCAGATCGGGAAAAGAGTCGGTACCCAAGGGATTATATATCATCTCATCCGCTCCGGCAAAAATCGGCACGATAAAGATTGTCGCGTAAAAAACCATTTTTTTAAATCTGCTTGTGAAATTGATATTTTTTATAAAATTCATATTTGTTTTACCAAACTAACACCCATCAAAACCGCTCCATGAATCTTTCCAATCCTCATTTGCCAAAGCGCCCAGCACGGTATTTACGATAAGCCACGCGGCAAACACCAGAAAGATACCTATTATGGCCGCCGTAATGGTTCTCGAGCCTTTTGTTTTATTTTTTTCATTACCGCCTGAAGTGATAAGCAGAATGCCGCCATACGCGAACATAATGGCCGCCAACGGACTGGCTATGGTAAAGACCAGAAAATCCTTTATGTTGTCTATGAGCGTGAAGATGTCGCAAACATCACAATCAACACCCTCGCACGGTATTAAGCCGGTATCTTCCGCGTAAACTTGAGCTGTCGGCGGCATCACCGGCGCCGTCAAAAAAGACAAACTCAACGCGAAAACTACTAAAGCGATTTTTAAAAAACTTGAATTCAATAAATAAAACTTTTGCATTTTTATTTTAACATTTTTTCCAAAATATCGTTAATCTTTCGTTCCGCCACCCTCACCGCTTCCGAAGCGGGCGCCGCGCCTGAAGCGGCGGTGCTTGTCATATCTTTAAAAATATCATTTATCTTGTCGCTATCCGGCTCCATCCAAGATCTGGCCATAATGGCGGCTTTGTATAATAAGGAAAAATAGCTGTCACTTGCATTTTGAGTCAGAGCGTTTCTTCTTGTTGGAGCAAGTCTTAAATAAGAAGAGAATCCATCCAATACGCCGGAACTCGTCATGGAAACAGCGGCATTTAAGGCTGGTTGTTTTTTGTTTGAATCATTTAATACCACGATTGAATAGAGCCTGCCAAATGAAGTTCTTATCGCTCCGTCTCTTATTTGCGGCATTAAAGCCACGTCAAAACCAAGATGAGAATTTTTCTTTTTTATGCTCTCATACTCACTGGCAAATCCAAAGTACATTGCCAGAGATCCGCCGGCAAACATGTCTTGAGAAGACGACAGCGATCTGTTCCATGAGTAATTGAGCTTGTTCGGGTTGGAAAATTCATTGAAAAAATTTACGGCGTTTTCAGTTGCTTTGGCAGAATAGTTTTTGCCGTCTCCCATAGTGGTTTTAAGCGTCTTAGAATCTACAATCGGGTTGCCAGTTTGTAAAACAAGCGTGGAGAAAATATCTTTAGCGTTATTTACATTTGAAAACTCGCCCATGGCCGCGCCAGCTTGCGATATATTGCCTCTTTCATTTTTCTCGGTAAGAGCTTTGGTATATTCCAAAAATTCGTCCCAATATTCGGGCGGGCCGCTTATTCCCGAAGAAGAGAATAGATTTTTATTCCAATACATTACTAGCGGATCAATCATAAACGGTAGACCTCTTATGCTCTTTGATTTTGTATTAAGTAAAACCTCCGCTATGTCGGAGAAATTATCTTTAAAGTCTCTTTCCGGATAGGCGGTAAATGGGATGGCAAAAAATCTATCCTGATTCTTCAGCAGCATATCCTGACTCACAATAATCATATCGGGGCCTTTGTTTGAAGCCAAAGCATCCACAAGGTCGTTTTGATATGATTTTGGCGACTTTTGAATATAATTTATTTTAATTGGAGCTTGTCTGTCTTTGTTGATAGAGGCAAGAGCGGAATTCATTTCATTTTTAGCGAATGTTCCCCATAAAACAAGATCGGTTTTATCCACTTTACTGCTGCTGCCTTTCTTTCCTTTATACCCTGGCAGAAAGCCAGCAAACATCAAAACGGCAATTAAAGCCGCTGCAACGAATATTACTATAATTATCGCGCCGAAAACGCTTATTCCTTTCATAAAAAATGACTGTTATTCAAGCTTTTATTTACGCTTGAACTGTTTTTCTTAAAAATCATGCCGTAATGATGCGTGCCGGCGTCAAATTCTTTTTCAAGTTTAAAGTCTTCCGTTATAAAAATTTCTTCCGCCTTGCTCTTGGGCACCACCATATTCGGAGTCGGCCCCGTGCCGCCAAAGGAATCACTCCAATCTATTATTGCCGCCATACCGCCGATTTTGAGCACTCTTTTCGTTTCTCTGGCTATGGCCGCTTTATCTTGCGCTTGAAACAAAAGATTGGAGATAATCACAAAATCAACGGATTCGTCAGCCAAACGAGAGCCTTTATCGTTCTCCACATCGCCCCAAATTATTTCAAGATTATTTAAATGTTTTGATTCAGCTTCCGTCTTAATGGCGGCAAGAAGATCTTTCTGCACATCTATGGCGTACACCGTCCCGGTACCTCTTAATTCTTTAGCCGCCGCGAGAGCGTAATGGCCGGAACCGGAACCAAAATCAGCCACCACCATGCCTGATGAAAGTTTAAACTTTTCCACGATTTCCGTCGGCCTTAAAAACATATTTCAATTATAACAAATAATTAGGTCCGTTGCCATTTTACAAGCAAGTGAGAGAAGCTATTTTGTCGCCATCCTTGAGTCTCATTATTCTCACTCCCTGAGTCTGTCTGCCGATTACCGGCACTTGATCAAGCGAGGTTCTTATCACCTGTCCTTTTTGAGAAATGGCTATCATCTCTTTAGTTTCCGGTCCCACTACGGTTGAGACCATCAGCTTGCCGGTTTTATCCGTAACTTTGAAAGTCTTTATGCCGGAGCCGCCTCTTTTTTGCACTCTGTAATTTTTAACTTCCGTTTTTTTACCATACCCTTTCTCTCCCATATTAAGCAAAAAGAAATCTTTCTCGCTTTGCACCACATCCGCTCCCACTACCTCGTCTTTGTCATCCATGCTTATGCCTCTTACGCCACCAGCCGTTCTGCCCATAGATCTTACGTCAGACTCTTTAAAGGTAATTGATTGGCCGTTTTTCGTAGCCATTATTACCAAATCTCCTTTCATGGCGATGTTCACGAATTTAAGCTCATCATCTTTATCAAGTCCTATTGCCACTATGCCGCTTCTTCTTACGTCTTTGAAGTTGGCGGCATCGGACTTCTTCACAACCCCTTTTTTCGTAACCATTACTAAGAATTTTTCTTCGTTCTTGCCCTCTTTAGGCATTACAAGAGCGGAAGTTATTCTCTCTTCGCCGGTAAGAGATAAGAAGTTCATTATAGATTTACCTTTTGTGGCGCGCTTGCCCTCCGGCAATTCATACATTTTAATTTGATACACTTTGCCTTTATCACTGAAGAAGAGCAGATCGTCATGAGTATTGACAGTGAGAAAAATATTTACAAAATCTTCATCCTTGGTATCTATATCTATCACGCCGGAACCGCCTCTCTTTTGCGCTTTATAAGACTCCGTATCTGTTCTTTTTATATAGCCGCCCTTGGTGAGAACCATTACTTGTTCCTCCGCCGGCACCAGATCGTCCATAGACATTACTTTGGCGGCTCTCGCCACCACCTTCGTTCTGCGAGCATCGAATTGGCCAAGCTTTGCAGCTTCATTTCCAAAATGGCGCTGGCTTGTTTGTCGCTGAATTTAAATTTGGCCACAAGTTGCTTATGCGCGTCATCCTTGTCTTGGGAAGCTCTGATTGTTTTTATAATGGCATCTATATGGTCTAAGGCTTTTTTAAGACCTTCCAAAATATGCTCTCTGTCTAAAGCTTTATTCAGATCAAATTGCGTTCTCCTTCTTATTACAATGTCTCTATGATCTATAAAATACTGAAGCATCTCCTTGAGCCTCAGCACCTGCGGCTGCACGCCGTCCACCAAAGCGATCATATTGAAATTGAAGGTTCTCTCAATATCGGTGTATTTATAAAGATTGTTCAAAATATTTTGCGGATTAACTCCGGTTTTAAGCTCAATCACAATTCTTACTTGATGTTCCCTGTCGGACTCATCTCTTATGTCTCTTATCCCTTCAATCTTTTTTGAGTTTACCAGATCCGCCATTTTGATAATGAGCTCCGACTTGTTTACCTGATAAGGTATGGAGGAAACTATAATATCAAAACCGCCTTT
>LBYH01000014.1 GCA_000996035.1 Parcubacteria group bacterium GW2011_GWA2_40_143
AACTAAATGATCAAATCAAACAGTTTCTGGCGTTATTTTTTACAAAAAACGCATCCTATTTTAAAAAAGTGAATAATATCATGCTTGGCGATGCCATTACTACCAAGGTCATTCGGACTACAGCCGATAATCTTAACCAGAAAGAGCAGGTCGTTTTGAATAAATCGGCTCTGCTTTCGTGTGAACTTGATGACTTATTGAAATAAATTTATGTCAAAGGAAATCGCCAACAAAACTAAAGAGGAAACTTACTACAAATGCACTCATTGTGGAGATGAGATTTTTTGGAATACCCATAAAAAATTCACTTACTGCAAATGCAAGAAAATCTGGGTTGATGGATGCGCGACTTTGGTTTCTTATGAGCGAAGCGAGTTAGAAACCAAGAAGTACCCGTGTGGCAAGGATTACGTCCGGGTTGGTGGCAAAGAGGAAGACTATAAGGTGATCAAAAAATAAATTTATGGCAAATTCTAAAGAAGCAAAAGCACGAATAAAAATAAACAAACTGTTGGAACTTGCTGGCTGGCGATTTTTTGATAATGAAAAAGGGCAAGCAAATATTTCGCTTGAGCCGAATGTAAAACTTACGCAAAAGGACATTGACGCTTTTGGCGAGGATTTTGAATCTGCAAAAAACGGATTTATTGATTTTTTATTGCTTGATGAAAAAAGTTTCCCGCTCGTTATTTTGGAAGCCAAAAAAGAAGATAAAAATCCACTTGACGGAAAAGAACAAGCGAGAAAATACGCCCATACCGAAAATGTCCGCTTTGTTATTCTCTCAAACGGCAATCTTCATTATTTTTGGGATTTGGAACGGGGCGATCCTGAAATTATCACAGAATTTCCAACGCAAGAATCCTTGAAGCACAGACAGGATTTCAAGCCCAACAATCAGCGTTTAGCAGATGAAGAAGTCAAAGAAGATTATATTGCATTTACGCAAAATCCAAACTTCAAAGATGATCCTCTCTATCTCAATAAAGAAACACGAGAACAATATCTTTGGGACGAAAATTTGCGAATTTTACGCCCATATCAACTCAAAGCGGTTCACGCTTTGCAGAAATCCGCCAAAGCTGGAAATGATCGTTTTCTTTTTGAAATGGCAACGGGAACAGGAAAAACGCTTATTTCCGCCGCAATCATCAAATTATTTTTAAGAACGGGAAATGCAAAAAGAATTTTGTTTTTGGTTGATCGTTTGGAATTAGAAGATCAAGCGCATAAAAACTTTGTCCGCTATTTGAGCAACGATTTTTCCTCTGTTATTTACAAGCAAAATCGCGATGACTGGAAAAAAGCGGAAGTGGTCATCACGACAGTTCAAAGTCTTTCATCGCAAGATAAATACAAAAAACTATTTTCACCGACTGATTTTGATTTAGTTATTGCCGATGAATCACATCGAGCAATCGGCGGAAACTCGCGCGCAGTTTTTGAATATTTTATCGGCTACAAATTGGGCTTAACCGCAACTCCAAAAGATTATTTGAAAAATGTTGATCCGCAAAAATTTTCACAAAAAGATCCGCGAGCTTGGGAAAGACGGCAATTACTTGACACTTACACCACTTTTGGCTGTAAAAATGGCGAGTCGACTTTCCGCTTTAGTTTGCTTGACGGCGTGCGCGAAGGATTTTTGATCAATCCTATTGTTTCAGACGCGCGAACCGATATCACAACAGAACTGCTTTCAGAAAAAGGTTATGCGGTTATGATTCCCGATGAAGAAGGTGGTGAAAGCGAAGAAACATTTTTCCAAAAAGATTTCGAAAAGAAATTCTTTTCCGAAAAGACAAATCGCGTCTTTTGCCAAACATTTTTGGAGAATATCTTGAAAGACCCAATAAGCGGAGAGGTTGGCAAAAGTATTATATTTTGTGTAAGCCAAAAGCACGCTTCAAAAATTACTCAAACACTCAATCAAATGGCGAGCCAGCTTTGGCCTGACAAATACAATTCCGATTTTGCCGTGCAAATAACGTCAAACATTACCGATAGCCAGCAATTCACGATCAATTTTGCAAATAATATTCTTAACGGACACACCAAATTTCTGGAAGGATACAAATCAAGCAAAACGAGAATTTGCGTAACTGTCGGAATGATGACAACGGGTTATGATTGCCAAGATATTTTAAATCTTGCGCTTATGCGCCCCGTCTTTTCGCCGACTGACTTTATCCAAATCAAAGGACGAGGAACAAGAAAATTCACTTTTGAATATACCGGCGAATACGGCGAAAAACACAAAGCAACAAAAGATCATTTCAAATTCTTCGACTTCTTCGCTAACTGCGAATATTTTGAAGAAAAATTTGATTATGATGAAGTTTTGCAATTGCCAATCAAACAAAAAGGAGCTGGCGGAGAAGGACCAGTTGGCGTTGATATTGATGAAATAGAAGTTTTCAATCCCGACAAAGTGAAATCTCTCACCGAAACACCCGTTGGAATTGAGGGAATGAAAGTTGATCGCAAACTTTTTGAAAAAGCCCGCGAGGAATTACAAAATGATCCTGAAGTAAAAACTGCCGTTCTAAACGAGCAATGGGAAAAGGCGGTGCAGATAATGCTGGATAAATACGAAGACAAACCGAAATTATTCTTGAATCTTGAAAAGAATGCGAAAAGTTTATTTCAATCTACAAACCCGAAAGCAAATATGTCCCGCATATCAAAAATTATCTGAAAGCGTATGTTTCCAATGAATATTTCCGCAATGAGATAAATAATAAAAGATTTCCTAGAGAATATGCCGGCTTTACTATGGCGGAATACAAGCAATTAAATGGTTGGCGGGAAACCGTTCCTACATATGTCAAAGATTATGTTCCTGTTAATGTTTATATGAGGTAACCAATAATATTATGAAAAAAGATGATAAAAAACTAATAATCAGAAATAGTACGGCAGAATTTTTGATCTTTACTTCGCAAGCAGGAGAGGATGGTATTGAGGTGCGAGTAGAAGATGAAAATGTATGGCTTACTCAAAAACTCATTGCCAAACTTTTTAATGTTGAAGTTAATACGATAAATTATCATTTAAAAGAAATTTTTCAAGCAAGTGAGTTATCGCCAGAATCAACTATTCGAAATTTTCGAATAGTTCAAAAAGAAGGCAATAGAGAAGTTTCAAGAAATATCGAACACTATAATTTGGAAGGAATTATTGCTATTGGTTTTCGTGTTAACTCTGAAAGAGCGACTAATTTTAGACGCTGGGCGAATCAAGTTTTGAAGGATTTTGCTATCCGTGGCTATGTTTTGGATGATGTGCGCTTAAAAAATGGCGCTTTTTTAAGCAAACAATATTTTAAAGATTTAATCCTTGAAATTCGCGACATCAGAGAAAGTGAACGAAATTTTTATCAACAAATTACTGATATTTATGCGACTGCGCTTGATTATGATCTTAATTCACCTACTACCAAAGATTTTTTTGCCACAGTCCAAAATAAACTGCATTTTGCCACACACGGGCGCACAGCAGCGGAACTGATTACAGATCGCGCGAACCATAAAAAAGATTATATGGGGTTGACCTCTTGGAAAAAATCTCCGAATGGAAAAATTTTAAAGTCAGATGTTGTGATTGCTAAAAATTATTTAAATGAAAAAGAGATAAAATTTTTGAACAGAATTGTAACGATGTATTTGGATTATGCGGAAAATCAGGCAGAAAAATGTATCCCGATTACAATGGCGGATTGGTCGGGAAAACTAAATACTTTTTTGAAATTCAATAATGAGAAAATTCTTGACAATGCCGGTAAAATAACGGCAGATATGGCGAAAGTTTTCGCTGAAAGCGAGTTTGAAAAATACCGTCCGGTTCAAGATAAGTTATTTGAATCCGACTTTGATCGTGTTGTGAAAAAATTTTTGAAAGATAATAAAAAATAACTATGCTTGATCAAACTACAAAACGAAAACTAGACTCCGCCCGGCAAATTCTTGTCGGTAAAGTTCCCGATCCAAAAGCACAAGTTGAGCAAATCACAACTGCTCTTATCTATAAGTTTATGGATGATATGGATAAGGAAAACGAAGAAGTTGGATTGAAAACTCAATTTTTCGTTGATGATTGGAAAAAGTTTTCGTGGACGAAAATTTTGGACAACAAACTTTCAGGGCAAGAACGGCTTGACCTCTATGTTCAGGCAATTACGAATATGCCAAAAAATCCGCATATTCCTCAATTGTTTCGAAACATTTTCAAAGGTGCTTTTTTGCCATACAATGACGCACGAACGCTTTCACTTTTTTTGAAAGAGATCAATGAATTTAATTATGAACACAGCGAAAATTTAGGTAACGCTTTTGAATATTTGCTTTCCATTCTCGGAAGCCAAGGCGACGCGGGGCAATTCCGCACGCCACGCCATATCATTGATTTTATTGTTGAAGTTGTTGATCCGAAGAAAAATGAAACAATTCTTGACCCCGCTTGCGGAACGGCTGGATTTTTGATTTCCGCCTACAAACATATTGTCAAAAATAATGACGGAAAAGATAATAAAACAGGCAAGCTGACAAAAAACGAGACACGACTTACGCCCGATGATAAAAATAGATTGATGAATAATTTAACCGGCTATGATATTTCTGATGAGATGGTGAAGCTGTCTCTTGTAAATATGTATTTGCACGGTTCGCCTGATCCGAAAATTCATGTGTATGATACTCTTTCAAGTGAAAAGCGTTGGGACGAAACTTTTGATGTAATTCTCGCCAATCCGCCGTTTATGACACCAAAAGGTGGAATTAGTCCGCATAAACGCTTTACGATTCAGTGTAAAAAAGCCGAAGCGCTTTTTGTTGATTACATTATTGAACATCTGAACATTAACGGAAAGGCTGGCGTTGTTGTGCCTGACGGAATAGTGGCTAACCCGTCGAATTTGTATGCAAAATTGAGAGAATTAGCCATAGAAAATGGTTTGTATGCAGTTGTTTCACTTCATAACACAGTTTTTAAGCCGTATGCTGGGGCAAAAACAAGTGTATTGTTTTTTGACAAAGAATTTGCGAAAAAATCAAAAGACATAGTTTTTATTAAAATAAATAATGACGGATACGAAAAGGGAGAGCAGAGGCGCAAAATTGAGCAAAATGACCTTCCCGAAGTAGTAAAATTAATTGAGGATTTTAAGAGCGGGAAAAAAGAATTAAGTAGCAAAATTGATTTTATCGTTGTTCCTAAAATTCAGTTAAATAAAAAATTCAGTTTGTTTGTAAATAAATATTTGATTTCAAATCGAGAAAACGGGAACGAGTCGGTGGAAATTTCAGATTTGTTTGATATACAAAAAGGAACATTACAAAGCACAAAAAAGACCGAAGGCGAATTTGATTTTATTACTGCCGCCCAAGAATGGAGTACTCATAATTCGTATACTCACGACTGTGAAGCTTTGATTTTTGCTTTTGGTGCGGCGGGTTCTTTAGGACGAACTCATTATGTAAATGGAAAATTCATTGCGAGTGATCTCTGTTTTATATTAACGCCAAAAAAAGATTCAAAATATCCAGTAAATCTTTCTTTTTATCATGCTTACTTTAATGCTATCAGGGAACAAATTGTTGCTGATTTGGCAAAAGGCGTTTCAAAATTAGCTATTAACAAAACTGAATTTTCAAACTACTTGATTGATTATGTCACAATCGAGAAACAGAATGATTTTGGAAATAAAATTGTTGCTGAACAAAAGAAAATCGCGGAAATGAAAGCAAAGATTGAGGAGTCGGAAGAAAATATAAAAGAAGTTATTTTTGAAGTCCTATAGCCATGATTAATAAAATCTCAAAACTCAAAGACTTTGGCATATTTCATGATTTTTCTTGGAAAACAGAGCTTTCTGATTTCAAAAGATTCAATTTGATCTATGGCTGGAATAGAAGCGGAAAAACAACCATTTCCCGCGTTTTTGCAAGTTGTGAGAAAAAATGTACTTATGACAAGGATAAATTTAGACAATACCCCGCGATTTTTGATGGAAGCGGTAATTTTGAAAATGATGGAGAATTTGAAATAAAAACAGATGACAACACAACTGTAAAAAATACAGATGTAGCCACCAATATTTTGCCAATTAAAGTTTTCAATCAAGATTTTATTGATGAAAATATTTCCTTTGATCCTACTGATTCATGCAACCCAATTATTTATGTAAGTGAAGAAGATATTGAGAGCAAAAAACAGCTTGAGCAATTAAAGCTGGATAAAATCACTATTGGCAAAACATACGAACAGGCAAAAAAAGACAAGTCAGCAAAAGAAGAAACAAAAAATACTTTTCTAACTGGTTTAGGTCGAGAAATTGCGAATATTCTTTTTGACAAGTCATACAACAAGACAAAAGCAGAAAACAAAATCAATACTGTTGGTGTTGATAAGTTTACCGACAAAATTTTATCTGACGAAGATAAGAAAAAGCATGAATCAATAAGCAGAAGTGAAGCAGAAAAAGATCAAATTGTCATTTCAAAATTGCCGCTTGTTAATTTTAGTTTTCTTTTTACGCGAGTAAAGTCGCTACTTGATAAAAAAGTTGTTTCAGAATTACTTCAAAGATTAAAAGATCCTGAAGATGTTGACGGTGGACTTGATGAAGAATTAAATAATTGGGTCAAGCAAGGATTTGATATTCATAAGACTAAAAATCAATTTAAAAAATGTCTTTTTTGCGAAAATGATTTAGACAGCGAACTTTTTGATTCACTGGCAAAACATTTCAGTAAAGATTATGAAGATCTACAAAGCTCAATTGAATTTCTTATTAATGATTTCAAAAAAGAAAAATTAACAAATATTCCTGAAAAGAATGTTGAATTATATTCTGACTTAAGAAATGATTTTGAAGCCACGGCAAAAAGATATAATGAAATTGTTAAAAAACAAAATGATTGGCTTTGGAACTCGGAGATGTGGTTGGAACAAAAATATAAGAATCCTTTTAACCCTGATATTCCAGAAATGGTTAATGCCCCCGAAGATTATATCGTTTTATTAAACAAAATTATTGATGAGCTTAATGAAATCATTTCAAAGCATAATCTACGAGCAAAAAATCATAATACAGAAGTAATAAGCTCAAGAGAGAAGCTCGAGCTACATTCAATTGCTGTTGCGTTGTCTGGGCAGGATTATAAAAAAATGGGAACTGACTTGGCGGAAGCATTGAAAAACGAAAATGAAGCCCTTGGCGCGATCAATAAAAATAATTCTGACATTGCAGAACTTGAAAAACAGACTTCAAATATAGGCAAAGCAATTATAGCCATCAATAAACATTTGGAAGAATTTTTTGGCAGAAAAGAAATTGAACTTGCATTGGACGGAGATAACAAGGGCTATACAATAAAAAGGGACGGGAAACCAGCAAAAAATTTGAGCGAAGGAGAGAAAACAGCAATCGCTTTTTCGTATTTTGTTGTTAATGTTGGCGAAGGTGATTTTGATAAATCAAAAGGAATTATTTTTATTGACGATCCAATATCTAGCTTTGATTCAAATTTCATTTATCACTGTTTTTCAATGATAAACACACATTTCAAAGAAGTAGGACAATTGTTTATTTCTACACATAATTTTCAGCTTTTCAACTTGGTCAAAGAATGGTTTATCAATAAAAATAATTCAACGAAAAGAGACAACGAAAAACTAAAATTAGAAAATAAGACAGAAAAACCAATTCCTTGTGAGTTTTTTATGGTCGAAAACTTTACTGAATCAGATGTGAGAAAAGCGAAAATTGTTGCGCTTGATAAGACATTACGAAACTATAAATCCGAATACCATTTCTTGTTTGCCAAGCTCAAAGAATTTTCAGAAAAACAAGATACGCAATACGAAGATTTTTATACGATTGGCAATATGGCGAGAAGATATTTTGATATTTTTGCAGATTTTAAGATACCAACAACAGGTGATCAAAAGTCTAAAATGGAAGTTTTAGTCAAAAATATCAATGATCCAGATGAGAAAATCAGCACCGTGGACGCTGGCAAGGCGTACAAGCTGGTCAATGAATTTTCTCATAATTCCGACCCGACAAGCACAATCGAGCATAAAGACAAAAGCGAAAGCAAAGACGCAATCAAGATTTTGTTGAATATTGTGAAAGAATCAGACCCAAAGCATTTTGAAATATTGGAAAAGAATTTAGTTTCTTAGTCCCGCCGTCCCGCCGAAAAGTTTTGGGGGCGAAGCCCAAGCAGGCGGGCAAAAAGGTAGGGTGTGAGGGGAAGGAATTTTTACTCATTTAAAAACTGATTATGAAAACAAACAAAACAACCGCCACAAAAACATTTACTGAGCTTTTTAAGGTTATTTTAACCGGAGATAAGGAGGATAGCCGAAAGGTGGCGAGAGAGGTAAGGAAGCTTTTATATAGCTCGCACAATGGCGGGAAATATGATGACATTAAAAAAATAATAGAAAACGCTCCTGATGAGTATGTAAAAATTGCGGAAGAATGGCGGCAAGAAAATTTTGTCATGGCTGTGTCAGTTTTATATTTTTTGCATGACAAAGAAAGCAGGCCGGATTTTTTATTTCCGTGGCTGTTTCATTTGCTCCAGCACGAAAAAGGAAATATCAGATATGCGGCTGTTCGGATGCTGGGAAATGAACTCGGACCGCTTACGGTTCATATTCGTTGTCCTGATTATAAACAAAGCAAATTAAAATCAGAACGATCCGATTTTATTTTACAAAACTTATATATAGCTTTGAATAATTTGTTGGTCGATTTATGGGAACCTAAATATAAAAAATACAAGTATGTTTCTTCTTTGCCAAGCGGATCGTACAAGTCAATTCAGATGGTGCTTTCTCGTTTGGAATATGATTGTGAAGAGCAGTATATGATTAAATTACGGCAGAAGTTAAATATATGCTCGCCTGCTTCCATTCCCGTTCCGTAAAACACCGCAAAAAATAAATTTGCTAATTTTTTATCATTTTCTCAGCCTGTTCTTTTTTTGAAATCCATTTGATTCTTTTATCTCTCTTAAACCACGTCATCTGTCGTTTGGCGTATTGTCGATTTTCAATAAGCATTTTGGCAAGCATTTCTTTTTTATCTATTTTGCCTTGCAAAAACATTGCCGGATATTTGTATTCAAAACCGAATTCGTAAATTCTTTTCCACGACAAGCCGGACTCTTTCAATTTTTTAGTTTCGGCGACCAGTCCGTCTTTTAGCATTTTTTTGATTCTTTTTTCTATGTTTTTACTTAAAACGTTATCTGGTAATTTTATCCCAATCCGCCCAATGTCAAGGTTCAACCTTGACATTGGCATTGACAGATTCAAGCTTGGCACTTTGCCAAGCTTTTTGGCTATCTCTATGGCGCGGATAAGTCGGCGAGGATTTTTGGCGTCAATATTTTCCGCTCTTCGCGAATCAAGCTTTTTGAGCATTCTAAACATCTCTTCGGTCGTCTTTTTCTCCAATTGCTTGCGGAGTTTCCAATCCGGCTTTACTTCCGGTAAGACAATATTGTCCGCGACGGCTTGTATGTATAATCCTGTTCCGCCGACAATAATCGGTGTTTTGTTTTTAGCAAAAATTTTTTCAATGGCCTTATCGGCGCGTTTTTTAAAATCCACGACAGTATATATTTTTTTAGGCGAGACTATATCAATGCAGTGATGCGGAATACCGCCCATTTCTTTTTTTGTAATCTTGCCGGATCCGATATCCAGTCCTCTATACACTTGTCTGGAATCAGCCGAAATAATCTCGCCACCAATTTTTTTGGCAATTTTTACCGCCAGCGCGCTTTTCCCGCTCGCCGTCGGCCCAAGTATTACAATAATTTTCCTTGACATAAGTTAGTTAATAATATATTCTTTTTTCAGAAAAAATCCAGTAACTTTAAAATTAAGACGTTAAATTGTAAGATAATAATGTGAGGGATAAATAGAAAGGAGAAAAAAATGTTAAACACTTTGTTTAGAATTGTTTTAATGGGGAGAAAGATCTACTGGTTTATATTCAGACCTGTTACGATTGGCGTTAAAGTTTTAGTGGTTTCCCAAAATAAAATTCTCTTAATTAAGAACAGATATGACAAATTTTGGTATTTGCCAGGTGGAGGAATTAAGACCGGAGAAAGTTTTTTTGAAGCCGCGAGAAGGGAGGTGAAAGAGGAATGCGGTATAAATCTTGAAAAGTTTAAAATTTTTGGAGTATACTCAAATTTTTTTGAGTATAAAAGTGATCACATAATTTTATTGCAATGTGACGCATCGGAATCAACTCTCATTAAAAGCGGTTTTGAAATAGAAGAGGCGGCATTTTTTAACTTCAATAATCTGCCTGATAAAATTTCTCCCGCCACAAAACGCAGAATTGATGAATTTATTAGCGGTAAATCTAATATGAGTGATATATGGTAAAGAAAGGAGTTGTTTATGTTAGAAAATACGGTAACAACATTTGTTCAATCGAAGGAAGGGCGGAAGTTATCTTCAAGAAGGGTCTTGTTTCATTTGCCTGAGAGATTGTTTGGTTATTCAACTTATTCAAAAGAAGTGTTGCAGACGAAATTATCGCCAATATCAGTAGCTTTGTGCCCAACGCCATTTTGTGTAAGGAATTGTTTGTTTTGTTCCAATCATAACAGAAACAAAGAAAATATTGCTCAAAAAAATGAAATCGCACCGAAAAAATTTATAAGATTGATTAACGATCTTTCTTGTCTTGATGTGAAAGGTGTTACGATCGCTGGCGGAGGAGATCCTTTGGCATACAAAGGACTGGTTATCGATGGATTGATACTTGGCAAAAACCTTTCATTTAAGATTGGTCTTCATACGAATGGCGTTCTGCTTGACGAAGATGTCGCTGAAAAAATCCTTGCATCTGGTAATTTAGCTTATGTTAATATAAGCGTTGTTGCTCATACATCAAAACTTTATAAAAAAATTTGTGGATACAGGGAACAATTTTACAAAGTAGAAAATAACATTATTGAGGCGATTAAGATAAAAAGTTTGGTAAAATCGGATGCGTTAGTTGGTGTAAAAATTTTGTTGTGTAGAGAAAATTTTGAATTTTTTGATGATATTTTCTCCTACAAGATGCTGGATATGCGCTTTGCAATATACCGCAGGAGTTGACCCTGATGGCGAAGTCTATCTTTGTTCTCCATGGTCTCGCAAGGAATATTCCATTGGCAATATTAACCAATCAAGCATTAGGAAAATCTGGGGTTCCAATAAACACGTTGAAATAGCAGCTAAATTAAGTGATAACTTACAAAGTGGTAAGTGTAGCCCAAGTATTACAATAATTTTCCTTCCAGACTCCATGTTTTTGCTTTTAGAATTTTTACCATGACGAATTCATTTTTAATGTTAAACATCGGATGTCTAACATTTGTAATTTTTATCAGCTTGTTGCCTTCCGTGCGGTCGTTTAAGACTTTTACGGTTTGGCCGATCAGTTTTTGATTATTCTCTAAAGCTGTCTTTTTTAATATTTCATTGAGTTCGTCTTTTCGTCCCTCTTTTTCTTTGTGAGATACATCATCTTTGAAATATTTTGCCGCCGCCGTTTTTGGGCGAGGAGAATATTCGCTGATAAAGGCCATACTGAATCTTATCTCTTCAAATATTTTTTTAGTGTCTTCAAACTGCTTTCTTGTTTCTCCCGGGAAGCCAACGATGATATCCGTGGAGAGGGAAATTTCCGGCATGGCCTTGCGGATTTTTTTAACCAGCTTTTTATAATGTTCGACTGTGTACGGCCTGCCCATTTTTTTAAGGATGGCGTTATTGCCGGATTGAATCGGTAAATTTATATAGTGGGCGAATTTCTCGCATCCAGCCATGGCCTTTATCAGTTCATCGGAAAAGTCTTTCGGGTGAGGGGAAGCAAAGCGAATCCAGAAATCTCCAGGAATGGCGTTAACCAGACGCAGTAATTCTGGAAATTTTATTTCTTTAGATTTTAGATTGTAGCGATAGCTATTCACCGTTTGACCCAAAAGCCAAATATCTTTGGCGCCGTCCGCAACCGCCTTTCTGACATCCTTTAAAATATCAATGACCGCTTTTGATATTTCTCTGCCTCTTGCCAGCGGCACAACACAATATGTGCAAAAGTTGTTACATCCGTTTGAAATGGGGATAAGCGCGCTGACATCGGTTTTTGTTTGAACGTCTTTTGGCTTGAGCGTCTCAGGAAGCAATCCGGAAAGTTTTTTAATTTTTTTCATATCTACAAAGTAGTCAAAATGGGGGAGGCGGTTTTTTAATTCTTTCTCACTGTAGTGCATCATGCAGCCGGTTAAAACCACTTTAAGGTTTGGATTTTTATCTTTAAGTTCAATGAGTTTTTTGTTTAACCCAAACACTCTGTCTTCCGCTTTTTGGCGTACCGAGCAAGTATTGAAGATAAGAAAAGGGTTTTTATCCGACAAAAGTTCATCTTCATCTTTGGCGTTTTGGTAATTTGCCTTGTTGAAGATAGCCGTTATCTTGTCTGAATCGGCCATGTTTGCCTGGCATCCGAAAGTAGTGATTAAATATTTACTCATATCAGTTAATCTACATGTTTTGACACTTTTTTCAATATCTGCTAGTATTTCATCATGTTAAAAATAAGATTACAACGAGTGGGAAGGAAGCACGACCCGAGCTACAGGGTTGTTTTAACTGACTCCAGAAAAGCCGCTCAAAGCGGCGCCGTGATAGAGAATCTTGGTTCTTATAACCCACGCAGCAAAAAAGGGGAAACAAGGCTTGAGGGAGAAAAAATAAAAGAATGGATAACAAAAGGCGCCCAAGTGTCCGGTACGGTAAACAACCTATTAGTGGAAAAGGGTATAATAAAAGGCTCTAAAATAAACGTTTTACCTAAAAAGAAAGAGGTAGAAAAAGCCAAAGAAGAAGCTCCTAAGAAGACGGAACAATCAAGCGGCGAGCAGCCGACTCCGGTAGCCGCGGAAGCGGAGAAAGGCGAAGCGGCGGCTCCGGCGGAAACTCCTAAAGAAGAAGCGATTCTGGCGCAGTAATCCGCAAGAATTGACCGTAAATTAGAAATCATTATAATAACAAGCGATTACAGGATTGGTCGATTTCCCGCTTTTGCGGGGATGATTAACAGAATAAACCAAAAGAAAATGGCAGAAAAAGATAAAGAATTTCTTGAGTACGTTGTCAAAGCTTTGGTTGATAACCCAGATGCCGTGACGGTTGACCGCAAGGTTGACGAAATGGGAGTTCTTATGACTCTCAAGACAGATCCGGCTGATATGGGTAAAATCATTGGACGAAGCGGCAATACTGCTAAAGCCATCAGGACTCTTCTTAGGGTAGTGGGCATGAAGAATAATGCCAGAGTAAACCTTAAGATAGAAGAGCCGGAGGGTAGCACAAGACCGCAGCGAAGCGTTGACGATGCGATGAACGATTTGAACATATAGTTTCTTAAGCATCTAGTTTTGAAGAAAAGTCGGCCGTAATAAGCCGGCTTTTCTCATACTGATTTAATCCAATAAAATGAATTTTCATATTATTTCAATTTTCCCCGAGGCGATAAAAAGTTATTTTGACACGTCTATTTTAGGGCGCGCCAAGGAAAAAGAATTGATAAAAGTAAATATTATAGATTTGAAAAACTTTGCCGAAAAAGCCGGCAAGGGCGATTTTAATAAGGTTGACGACAGGCCTTTCGGCGGCGGGCCTGGAATGGTAATGAAAATTGAACCTATTGTTAAGGCAATCTTAAAAATAAAATCTAAAATCCTAAATCCGGAAAAGTCAAAAATAATTATGTTTTCTCCCGCCGGAAAACAATTTACTCAAAAGATGGCGATAGATTGGGCGAAGAAATATGACGATATTATTATGATTGCCGGACGGTACGAAGGCGTGGATGCCAGAGTAAAAAAAGTTTTGAAAGTTGAAGAAATTTCCATCGGACCATATATCTTAACCGGCGGAGAATTGCCGGCAGCGATTGTAGCGGATACCGTTTCCAGGCAAGTGCCGGGAGTTTTGGGTAAGAGCGAATCTTTGGAGGAGGGAAGAGGACTTGGTTATCCGCTCTACACCAAACCGGAAATTTTTGAACATAACGGCAAAAAATACTCAGTACCAAAGATTCTTTTATCCGGTCATCATAAAAAGATAGAAGATTGGCGAAAGAAAAAATCCAAAAATTTTGCCAAATAAGAATTGCTTGGATATAATAAAAATATGAAAATCGCAATAAATGGTTTTGGCAGGATAGGTCGTGTGTTTTATAGGCAATCTTTTGACCACCCTGATATTGAAGTGGTGGCTATAAATGATCTTGGAGATAAGGATAATCTTATTTATTTACTTGAAAGAGATAGTGTATATGGCAAGTTTAAAGTGCCGGAGAAAATCCACGGCGCTCGCTTCTTAAGCGAGAGAGATCCGGCTAAATTGCCGTGGAAAGAACTTGGTGTAGACGTGGTGGTGGAAGCAACCGGCGTGTTTGAATCTTACGATAAAGCTAAGCTGCATCTTGACGCCGGTGCCAAAAGGGTGGTGATTACCGCTCCCGCCAAAGATGAAGGCGAAACAGCCACCTTTACGCCGAATGTTGGCATTGATGCTGTTACTAAAAGTAAGATCACGTCAAACGCTTCTTGCACCACCAACGCCGTGGCGCCGATTTTGGCCGTCATGATGCAAAGCGTGGGAGTGAAGAAAGCCATGCTCAATACCACTCATGGTTATACCGCCACTCAGAGTCTGACTGACAGCCCTAATAAAAATTTCCTAAGAGGCAGAGCTGCCGCTGTAAATATTATTCCGTCTTCCACCGGCGCGGCCATAGCTACTGCCAAAGCCATACCGGGTATGAAAGGCAAGTTTGACGGCACGGCTTTGCGAGTGCCGGTGGCGTCCGGTTCTATTATAGATTTCGTCTTTGTGTCGGAAAAACCAACCACTCGTGATGAGATAAATAATATTTTAAGAGAAGCGGAAAAGCAGCCGGAATGGAAAGGTATTTTGAAAACCTCCGATGAGTCATTGGTTTCCACCGATATTTTGGGAGAGCCGTATGGTTCTATCGCGGATCTTGATCTTACCAGAGTGGTAGATGGCGACTTGGTAAAAATCTCCGCTTGGTATGATAACGAATGGGGCTATGCCGCCATGCTGATAAAGCACGTGGAAGCACTTAAAAATTTTCTCTAATGATCATTATCCCCGCCATAAACGCTGAAACTTTTGAAGAAGTAAAAAATAAGCTTGAGTTAATCAAACCCTATGCTGGTTGGGCGCATATTGACGTGGCTGACGGCAGTTTTGCCGATAATATTTTGTGGCATAATCCTGAAGACATTAGGCAAATTTCCGGTTTGAATTTAAATCTAGAAGTACATTTGATGATAAGTGGCTTGGAGGATAAAATAGACAAATGGTTAAAACCTGAAGTGAAAAGAATTTTGTTTCATCTAAGCGCTGTTGGCGATCCTGATATTGTTATCAAAAAATGCGAAGAAATCGGGATTGAAGTCGGTATTTCCATAAGTCCGGAGGATTCGGTGGAAAAAGCTCTAATTTATAAAGATAAAGTGGATTTTTTCCAAATACTGGCCGTCAAACCCGGATTACCTGGGCAAAAAATGGACGAGAGTACTTTTGAAAAAATCAAAGAGGTGAGAAAATTCTGCTCATCATGTATAATAGAAGTTGACGGAGGGATGAATTTGGAAACTATTCCAAAGGCGATTGAGTCCGGAGCAAATATAATTGTTGCCGCCAGCGCCATATTTGATACAGGGAAAGACATTAAAGAATCAATAGAAAAATTAAAAAATGTTATCTGATGAACAAATAAAAAAATTGGAAGCGACAGCGAACACTATTCGCCAGGATATTATCGCTATGCTTTTAGAAGCCAAATCCGGCCATTCGGCCGGGCCGCTTGGCATGGCCGATGTCTTTACTGTTTTATATCATACCGATGCGGTAAAGAATGACCCTAAAAATCCAGACTGGGAAGAGCGAGACAGGATAATTTTATCTAACGGTCATATCTGCCCGGTGCTTTACGCGGCGATGGCACGCGCCGGATATTTTCTGGTGGAAGAGTTGAAAACTTTGCGGAAATTTGGCGCAAGATTGCAGGGTCATCCGCATAGGCTTGTGTTGCCGGGACTGGAGACGAGTTCCGGTCCGATTGGCAGCGGCTTGTCGCAAGCGGCGGGAATGGCCTACGCGCTAAGAATGGATGGTAAAAAGAATCATGTGATTTGTCTTATGGGCGATGGTGAGCAGGATTGCGGTCAAATCTGGGAAGCGGTAATGTGGGCGGGTAAAAACAAGCTTGATAATCTTACGGCAATAATAGATAGAAATAATATTCAGATAGACGGCTTTACTGAAGATATAATGCCGCTTGAGCCTTTGAGAGAGAAGTATGAATCTTTTGGTTGGCACGTGATAGATATAGACGGCAATAATATTATGGAAATTTACAACGCCATAAACAAAGCCAAGGCAGTGTATGAGAAGCCTGTTTGCATACTGGCGCATACCGTGCCGGGCAAAGGCGTGGACTTTATGGAATTTAAATATGAATGGCATGGCAAACCCCCGAATGGAGAAGAAGCAAAGGAAGCGCTGAGGCAATTAAGAACATTGGGAGGGAAGATAAGTGGGGAGTAAATAATGATTAAACAATTTATAAAATAAATAAAAAAATCCCCCCGCCGAAGCAGGGAGAGGTTTGACTTAATCAGCATAGCAAAACCATTATTGATGTCAAACTTTTTATTAAATAACCAAATTTTATGCCTAACCAAAAAGGATTTTTAAAAATAGCAATAATTATCATCGCCTTGATTTTAATCGGCGGAGGTTATTTTGTTTTTAATGAAAAAGATAGAGACATCTCAATTCAAGATGCTGAAAATCAGAATAGCCAATTAAATCAGTCTTCCGCATCTTCTGGTAATGACAATGTATCCACAGAAATAAATCCGAAAGATTATTCTTTGGAGGAATATCCCGTTCAACAGTCGCCTATTTATAGTCAAATTGAGAAGAGTTGTTTCACTAGGGGATCAGAATCAGAATATTTTAAAAAAAGCGCTCAATTTATAGAAAAGATGAAAGACATACGCCTTGTAAAAAATAAGAATGAAATTATTATACCAAGCTGGGTGCAATTTATTATTAGCAATAATAATCAAAAACTAAGTTGTGATAATTACTGGAATAGTAATTCAACTGAAGTATTTTCTACGCCAATAAATGGGAAATACTTATACTTGATTGGTTTCAATTCCGGTGATGACCAGGGACGAAAGACAATATACCGCCTAGATTTATCAAGCCTGGAAGTTAAGAAACTGTCTTCCCCCGAAAATATACCCAATTATTCTTATCTTGATTATAAAATACTGCCTGACGGAAAAAGATTAATTAAGTGGAATAAAGGCAATGAAATTAGTAAAAGTAATTTATATTTTGTTAATCTAGAAAAAGATTCCATTGATCTTTTATATTCCGCTCCGCAAGATCAGTGGTTTGTTTCCAGTATTATCGGTAACCCAGGTACGGATGAATATCCAAGCTATGATATTAAAATAGAAGGAGGTCAAGTAATTGTTGGTTTGTATTATAAAAACTCTATGACACAAAAGGGTACTGATGATTGCGGATATGATGGATGTGATTATATAAATTCCTATGAGTTTATAAACCGCGTAACAATACCAATCCCCGATAATTAAAATAAGTTTATAAATAATGAAGAAAAAATCAAACAATTACGCTTTTATAGATAGTCAGAATTTAAACTTAAGCATTCGTTCGCTTGGGTGGAAATTGGATTTTGCCCGTTTTCGTATCTATCTCAAAGAAAAATACGGAGTGACAAAAGCGTTTTTGTTTATTGGTTTTGTGGAAGGTAATAACGATTTGTATGTTTCTTTGCAGTCGGCTGGCTTTCTTTGCGTTTTCAAACCGACGTTAGAATACAAAGACGGGACAACTAAAGGCAACTGCGACGCCGAGCTGGTTCTTCATGCAATGATTGAGTATCCAAATTATGACAAAGCGATAATTGTGACGGGCGATGGCGATTTTTATTGTTTAGTTCAATACCTGATAGAAAAGGGAAAATTTGAGCGTGTTATTATACCAAACCTCTTTAAATACTCAGCTCTTCTAAAAAGATTTGGACGCAAGCAATTGAGTTTTATGAATGAT
>LBYH01000015.1 GCA_000996035.1 Parcubacteria group bacterium GW2011_GWA2_40_143
GGTTAATAAAATAAAAGCAAAATATTTTGAATTAGAAGATGCCGACACAGGTGACGCTTATTGCGTAAAGATTAGAAACGGCGAATGGAATAAGACAAAAGGAATTTGTGGAGAAACTCCCGCAAGTTTAAACCACTTGGAAGCGAAGCTTCCAAGTGGGAGTTGCCTTTTTGGATTTTTCCAGTAAGATAGTATTTATCTTATGATAGCAAAATACAGATTTATCGCGTTTCTTCTAATTTTGGCTGGAGCGGCCATCGGTTATTTTGATGTTTTACCTTTTGTAAAGAAAGACGCTTTCTTATCCGTGCCGTTTAAACTTGGTCTTGATCTGCAAGGAGGAGCGCATCTTGTGTATAGCGCCGATGTTTCCGCCATAAAGCCTTCGGAAGTGGATGACGCCATGGAAGGCTTGAGAGATGCTATAGAAAGAAGAATAAACTTTTTTGGCGTAGCCGAACCGCTTGTGCAAGTGGAGAAGGCAGGCTTGTTCGGCGGAGGAGAAAATACTGAAAATCGTCTCATTGTGGAATTGCCCGGCTTTACCGATTTAAACGAAGCTATAAAACTCATCGGTGAGACGCCGTTTCTTGAGTTTAGAACGGAGAACCCTGAATTTGCGTTGAAGTCCGACGTTGACACAAATATTGATGCCAGTGAAGCCTTTTTACCATCGGATCTTACCGGCCGATATCTTAAAAAAGCGGTAATTGAATTTGACCAAAATACTTTTACTCCGCAAATTTCCATAGAATTTGACAAAGAAGGCGGGGATATTTTCGCTAAACTCACGAAAGAAAATATCGGCAAAAGCATCGCTATTTTTCTTGATGGTGCGCCGATAAGCATACCGGTGGTGCAAGGAGAAATCTTGGGCGGCAAGGCGCAAATTACCGGACAGTTCGCGCCTAAAGAAGCCAAGCTCCTTGTCCAGAGACTTAACTCCGGCGCTTTGCCCGTGCCGATAGAGCTTATTTCGCGCCAAAGCGTGGGCGCTTCGCTTGGTGAAGAATTTTTAAACAAGGCCATAATGGCGGGAGCTTACGGTCTTATCGCCATTTCAATATTTCTAATTCTTTGGTACCGATTGCCCGGCCTTATTGCCGTTTTCGCGCTGGCTTTATACGTGGTGATTGTTTTGGCTCTGTTTAAAGTGGTGCCGGTTACACTTACTGCGGCCGGTATGGCCGGCTTCGTGCTCTCCGTGGGCGTGGCGGTGGACGCCAACATTCTCATATTTGAAAGAATGAAAGAAGAAATGAGAAAAAATGCCAATCTTCAAACTTCCATAAAAGAAGGATTCAAGAGAGCGTGGCTCTCTATCAGAGATTCAAACGTTTCAAGCCTTATCACCGCCGGTATTTTATTCTGGCTTGGCACAAGTGTGGTAAAGGGCTTCGCGCTGACTCTTAGCATTGGCATACTGGTAAGCATGTTCTCGGCCATCACTGTGAGTAGAACGTTTTTATTGGCTTTAGGTTTGGCAGGAGAAAAAAAAGTAACGAAGTTTTTATTCGGATCAGGTATTAGATAATTTTTAGATTTTAGATTTGATTTTTTAATTTGAAACATGTTTATCGTAAAATACAGAAAAATATGGTATGTGTTATCCGGCTTGTTTGTGGCAACCAGCTTGTTTGCCATATTCGCTTTTGGGCTTAAGCCAGGAATAGATTTTACCGGCGGATCTTTACTTGAGGTGGAATACTCGGAAGGATCAAGACCGCACGTTAGCGATGTTGAAGCTGGTCTTAAGGAGCTAAACATTGGCCAGCCGCTTATCCGTCTCTCCGGCGATAACGGCTTTATAATCAGAGCCAAAGATCTCAATGAGAGCGAATATCTTTCCGTCATGAGCAATTTGTCTTCTTTTGGTGAAAGTAAAGAAATAAGGTTTGATTCAATCGGTCCGGTTATCGGCAAGGAACTTAGAGAAAAATCATGGATAACCATTTTGCTTGTAATTTTAATGATAATGTTCTACATAGCCTTTACTTTCAGAAAAGTTTCTGTCGGCGCCGGCAAAAATGGCAATGTCTCTTCTTTTAAATATGGCTTGGTGGCTGTTATTGCTCTCGCGCATGATGTGATTATTCCCGCAGGAGTATTTGCCGTGCTTGGTAAGTATTTGGGAGTGGAAATAGATATATTGTTTATTACCGCTTTGCTTACTGTTTTAGGCTTTTCCGTAAATGACACGATTGTAACTTTTGACAGAATAAGAGAAAATCTAAGTGTAGAAAAAGGAAAAAGCTTTGAAGAGATTGTCGGCTTGAGTATAAAACAGACACTCACAAGATCCATAAACACATCGCTTACTATTGTAATAGTTTTATTGGCAATCTACTTTTTTGCCGGAGAATCCACAAAATATTTTGCCCTTGCTCTTCTTGTGGGAATAGTGGCTGGCACTTATTCTTCCATCTTTTTGGCTTCGCCGCTTTTGGTAACCGTAAAGCGCGCGTTTACAAAGGTCCGTCCTTCGTAAAAGGGGAAAATTTGACAAAAATCAGTTTGTAATATATTATGTGGAGTATTAGGGCTAGAGTCTTACTAAACCAATTTAGCGAGCTCGGATTCGGGCCCGCTATTATTGTTTTAAGAACCGGCTTAGCGGCTGGTTAAAATATAACTATGTATACAAAAGGTTTTAGAAGAAGCGGCGGCAGGCCGTTTAGAAAAGGTGTTCCTGTGGGAGGAAGAAGAAGCAGCGGTTTTTCCGGCGGCGGCAAACGAAAGTTTGGCAAAAAACTGGACGTATCGCAATTTATAAACAAGGCGATTATTACGGAAGAGACAGAACATTTCGCGCCGGAGCATAAATTCGTTGACTTTGATATTGATGAAAAAATCAAAGCCAATATTACGGAGAAAGGGTATGAATTACCCACTCCCATACAGGATAGAGCCATTCCTCATATTCTGAGAGGGGATGACGTGGTGGGTGTTGCCAATACCGGTACGGGTAAGACCGGCGCTTTCCTTATCCCCCTTATAAATAAAGTAATAAACAATCTCAATGAGAAGGTTCTTATCCTTGCTCCCACCAGAGAGCTTGCTCAGCAGATAGACACGGAATTTAGAGAATTTGCCAAAGGAGCGAGAATCTTTTCCGTTTGCGCGGTGGGCGGCGCTCGCATAGACAGGCAGATAAGAGACCTAAGAAGGCCGCATCGCTTCGTGATAGGCACGCCGGGCAGGGTAAAAGATTTGGCAAAAAGGGGATGCTTAAAACTCTCTGAATTTACGGCTTTGGTGCTTGATGAAGCGGACAGAATGCTTGATATGGGCTTTATTGCCGATATGAGAGAGATAGTTTCCAAGCTTCCGGCGAGCAGACACACACTTTTCTTCTCGGCTACAGTTTCCGGCGAAATAGAGAGAATAATTAAAGAATTTCTAAAAGATCCGGTTACCATTTCCGTAAAAACTCAAGAAACGTCTCAGAGCGTGGATCAAGACGTGGTAAGACTTAAGCGCGGTGATAATAAAATAGACGTGCTTGAGAAACTTCTTACAAATTCGGAGTTTGATAAAGTGCTTATCTTCGGCCGCACCAAGCTTGGAGTGGAGAAGCTGGCGGAGGCGCTCGTAAAAAAAGGTTTTAAAGCGGAGTCAATCCACGGAGACAAAAATCAGTTTAAAAGACAAAAGGCGTTGGAGCTTTTTAAAAAGAGCCACGCGCAAGTGCTCGTGGCCACGGACGTGGCTGCCAGAGGCTTGGATATAAACGGCGTAAGCCATGTGATAAACTATGACTTGCCGGAAACATACGAAGATTATGTGCATCGCATAGGCCGCACCGGCCGAGCCGGCAAATCGGGCAAGGCGCTTACTTTTGTGATTGACAACAAATAGTTTTTAAAACGCAAAGTAGCAATGAAAACCAAGAAAAATCAAAATGTCTATATTTATGGCAGACACGCGGCCATGGAAGCCTTGGCTTCTCCGGAAAAAGGATTGGTAAGAAAAGTTTTCCTCGCGCCCGGCTTGAAAGACACCGAACTTAAAGACTTGGCAAGAAAAGCCGGCGCCACCATAGCGGAGCTTTCCATAAACAGAGCCACAGACGCTGAACTAAGAGACGCTTCTCATCAAGGTATAGTTTGTTTGGTGGACACGGACAAACTTATGATTTCTTACAAGAATTTTGCAAGTAATCTTAAGATAGAAAAGGATACTTTGCTGGTGGTTCTCGGTGAACTTCATGACCCGCAAAACATAGGAGCGATAATAAGATCGGCAGCTGCCTTCGGCGCGGCCGGCGTGCTGATACCGGAACACAACCAAGGACAAGTAACCGGCTCGGTGATAAAGGTTTCCGCCGGTATGGCTTTTCGCGTGCCGCTGGTGTCCATCGGCAATGTAAACAGCACGCTGGAAGATCTCAAGAAAAAAGGTTTTTGGATTTATGGATTTGCCTCGGAAGGAGAAAAGAAACTTGATGAGGAACTTTTTGACGCGCCGACAGTGTTTGTTTTTGGCAATGAGTCCAAGGGCGTAAGACTCAAGACAATGGAGGCTTGCGACATAAGGTTATCCATCCCAATAGATAAAAGATGCGATTCACTCAATGTATCCGCCTCCGCTTCGGTGGCGCTTTACGCGTGGAGTCTCAAGCATAGAATCGGCACTTTTGCATAATGTTTTTTGCAAAAAAATAAGGACGGATTATAATAATAAACAGTGGTGTTTTATAAATTATCCGTTAATTTTTAAACAATGAATATAAATATTAAAGCTACTAATATAGAGCTTACGCCAGAGCTTAAGAATTATGTAGAACAAAAGGTTAATGTTTTGGAGAAGCACATCTATCATGAAATAGACGATAGCGTAAAGGCATGGGTGGAAGTTGGAAAAATTTCCGAACATCACCAGAAGGGAGACGTGTATAGAGCGGAAATCCAGATACACATACCGCGTAATGCAAAAGGCGCGAGAGCAGAGGCGACGCATTATGATATTTTCGCCGCTATAGATAAAGCTCAAGATGAGATTAAAATAGAGATAGAAAAAGAAAAAAATAAAAAGGTCTCTTTGGCGCGCAGGGGCGGCCGCCTTTTTAAAAAGTTAATCCCGTTCTTTGGTGAGTAAAAATGAAAAACGTTAAATGGTTAATATTCATTATAATTTTACTGGGTACGGCCGGTGTCTTTTCTGGATACCTTTCCGCTGTTAAAAACGGAGAATCTTTATTAAAAAATATAGACAAAAAAAATATGGAAGCAGGAAATAAGTTAGTAACGATGAATACAAATTTTGGCAAAATAAAATTGGAGCTTTTTGTCAAAGACGCGCCTAAAACAGTGGATAATTTCATTAAGCTCGCTCAAGAAGGTTTTTACAGCGGCACTAAATTCCATCGGGTTATAAAAGGCTTTATGATACAGGGCGGCGATCCAAACAGTAAGAACGATGATTGGAACACTCATGGCACCGGCGGTCCGGGGTATACCTTTGAAGATGAGTTTAACTCTCATAAAATAGTAAGGGGAATGTTGGCTATGGCCAATGCCGGTCCCAATACTAATGGCAGCCAGTTTTTTATCGTTATGGCTGAAGCCGCGTCTTGGCTAGACGGCAAACACACCGTTTTCGGCAAAGTGCTTGAAGGCATGGATATTGTAAATAAGATAGAAGAAGTTGAAATAAACGAGAGAGACCACCCGCTTAAAGATGTGGTTATAGAATCTATAGAAATTTCGCGATAACGCGTAATACAAGACATGAAGGTTTTAGTAAAAAATCTTATAGATGAGGGCGCGCTTAAAACCCCTGAAATCATAGGCGCTTTTTACAATATAGACAGGAGAGATTTTGTGCCGGAAGAATACACGAAAGACGCCTATCGTGATAGCCCTTTGCCTATAGGATACGGTCAAACCATTTCTCAGCCATACACCGTGGCTTTTATGCTTGAGCTCCTCGCGCCTAAAGGAGGAAACAAAATAATGGAAATAGGTTCAGGCAGCGGTTGGCAAACAGCTCTGCTTGCTCATATAGTTTCTGAAGATAAAATAAATAAAAACGGCAAAGTTCACGCCATAGAGCTTTTGCCGGAATTGATGGTTTTTGGCAGGAAAAATGTCGCCAAATACGATTTTGTAAAAGATAAGATAGCGGAATTTCATTGTTTTAACGTTGCCGGCGGTATGCCGGATAACGCCCCTTACGACAGGATAATCTCGGCGGCTTCCGCCAGAGAGATTCCGCTGGCGTGGAAAGAGCAGCTTAAAACAGGCGGCAGAATGGTGGCGCCGGTGGGCAATTCAATATTTTTAATAGAGAAAAAAAGCGAAAACGAATTTAAAGAAAAAGAGTATCCGGGCTTTGCTTTCGTGCCTTTCGTGCATTGATTAGGCTATTATTGCAAAAAATCTTGATAACTCATTTCTTTTTTGCCTTCCGGTTTTATCTTTTTGATTATCATTTCGCCATTGGCGGATAATTCCATATCCGTGATTATAACGCGGATTTTTTTATTGTTCTTTTCCATAAAATAATATATTCCCGGCCAAGGCTGGAAAGCCAAAAATTTTCTATGAATTGTTTCCGGCAGGTCCTTTTGCAAATCCACCAGGCCGTCCTCTTTGGTGATTTTTTTAGTAAAAGTTGCCTGATTGTGGTCTTGTTTCAGCGGCTTTATTTCTCCGGTTATCCACCCGGGAATCACATCAGCCAGCATTTGTCCGCTCAATTCCGCCAATTTTTCTTCCAGTTGTTGGGCATTTAATTTTTCACTTTTCACTTTTAATTTTTCATTTTTTAAAATTGGTCCATGGTCTATTTCTTCATCCATTAGCATTATTGTGGCGCCGGTTTCTTTTTCTTCGCTTAAAATAAAAGATTGAATGGGCGATGGGCCGCGAAATTTAGGCAGAAGCGAAGGGTGCGCGTTGAGCGTGCCGAATTTTGGAATATCTAAAATTGATCTTGGGATGATTTTGCCGTAGTCGGCCACAATGAATAAATCAAACGGCTTGACGGTTTCACCGCCAAGCGGCAAATCAATCAATTTTTCCGGCTGGATGATTTTAATTTTGCTTTTTATTCCGTATTCCAAATTTTCAATTTTGTTTTTAACGGGCGGCGGAGTGAGTTCCAGCTTCCTGCCTTTTGGTCTGTCCGGCGCCGTTACTACCATGGTCGGCGCGTAGTCGCGCTCTATCAATTTTTCCAGCACTTTGGCGCCAAAATCTCCCGTACCGAAAAAAACGAATTTTATATTAGCAGGATTCATTTTTTATTTTATTTCTTCCAGATTTATGGCGTTATCCGTGAAGAGCTTGCCCTCAAGGTGATCAACTTCATGCTGGAATATTTGAGCGGCGAGACCGCTGGCTCCTCTGGTAATTTTTTTACCGTTTTCGTCATGCGCTTCAAGTGTAACTTTGTCAGATCTCTTTATGTGGCCGAAGATACCGGTTACGCTTAAGCATCCCTCGTGCACCAGTGTTTTTTTAGCCGATCTTTTTGTTATCTTTGGATTTATAAAAACGGAAATCTTGGCCGCGGATTTTTTACCGTTTTTTTCGCCTCTGACGGAAGAGATTGATGGAGGAGATTGTTTTAAAAAATCATCTAAGGCTATAAAGACCTTTAGAGACGAGCCTATTTGAGGAGCGGCAATGGCCACGCCATCATTTATGGCCATGAGTGTCTCTTTCATTTTCGCCACCAGATTTTTTATTTTGACGCTTTTTATTTCATCAATGGGCACTTCTTCGGCCTTCTGGTGGAGAACTTTATTTCCCTTTTGCACGATCTTTATCATATTTACATTATATATTATATCTGAATTACGAAATAGTATCGTTTGCGACGCCTTGCTACAATAAGCTTTCTGGATCAATATCTATCTTCCATACGCCAGCTAGCGAGGCGATGGTATTGTACAATTTTTCATAATCCTTTCTCTCTTCGCGAGTTTGGGCGGAATCTTCTTCGCTTTTTTCCGGCATCTTTGGTGGCCAGTCGGAGGGGTTAATTTTTATAAGAATATATTGTCTGAATAAATTTTTAATCTTCGGTATAAAGGCTCGGTATGCCGTTGGTTTCCATTCCTTGAGTAGTTCTTCCGCCGCGGAAGTTTCCTTGTCCAGATTTTTTTCGTCGTCGCTTTCTCTGATGAGTTTGATAAGAAGCTTGAAGGGCGGGTAATTAAAAAGCTTCCTGTTCTCTATTTCTTCTTTGTAGAATCCCGACACGTTGCCTCTTAAGGCGTATTGAAAAATACTTTTATCCGGCATTCTTGTTTGAATAAGAAAAGTTTTTTTAGCTAGGGATCGGAGCTTGAGAAGCAGGTAAAATATTTTTTCGTTTATCCTGAATTCCGGCAGGGTAAATAAAGGATCTACGGAGACAATCGCCACTCTTTCCACCGGCTCTTTGATAAAAGAAAAAATCAATTCAGTGCCGACTAAAACGGAACCCGGTGAGTTTATAAAATCTTTTATTAAATTTTGGCCTTGTTTTTCCGTTTTAATACTTTCGCTGTCCATGGTGAAAATTTTTAATTCCGGCATCGCGGCTGCCAGCTCGTCTGTAATTTTTTGCAGGCCAACGCCCATACTCTTGAGCTGCCAACTGCCGCAATAAGGACAGCTATCCATGGCCGGAGTTTCCATAAAGCACTTATGACAACTGAAGAAAAATTTTTCTTCAGTTGTTGAAAATTTTTTATCACTTTTGATTTTATGAAGCACCATTGGCGAGTCGCACTTTTCACACAGAATAGTGCGTTTGCAGTCCATGCAGATGGTGGTGGGACTGTGGCCTTTTCTGTTTATAAACAAGATAGACTTTTCGTTGTACTTTAAAGTTTTGTTTAGAACTTTGAGCAGTTGAGGGCTTATTATTGTAAACGTTGAACGCTTTTCTTCGCTTGCCGGCGCGTCCAGCTCTTTCATGTTTACCAAGACTTGGTCGGCTTCAGAGAGCACTCTGGGGCGGGATGCCGCAATGGGTGGAGAATGGAATTCGCCGGATTCTTGTCTGTAGGCCGTTTCGCTTCTGGCGAAAGTGTCGCCGAAGATGAGGCGTGATCCGATGTGCTTGCTGATTATTTCCACCGATTTGCGGGCATCTATGTACGGCCTGGTTTGGCTCTTGTAAGCGGAAGAATTTTCGTAATCAAGAATAATATTGCTGATATCTCTGCGAGGCAACCCCAAGAAGGATTTGGTGGCGATTATTAAAATCGGATGATTTTCCGAAATGGCTTTTTCCCATTCTTCAACAATCTTTTTTTTAGGCAGTTTGTTGTGCAGCACAAAAGTGTAATTTTCTATTCCTTTTTTAAGATGCGAAGAGAAATCCATAATATCGGAAATGGTCGGCAGACAGAAGAAAACCGATTTGTTTTTGGCAAAATTTTCTCTGATAACGCTTCGGTAGTGTTGAAGGCGTTCTTCTTTAAGGCCGTAAATTATAGAGATGCTGTGGCGGGATTCTTTGACTGTTTCTTTTTTATTTTTAGTGTTTAATCCAATCTCCCCGGATTTTTTTTCCGAAAGTCCGTCAAGCACGGCTTGAGGCACGAAATTTTTTATCGCCGTTCCCGGACCGGACATGAAGTAGATTGCTATCTCCTTGCAGGCTGACACAAACTCCGGACGCAGGAATTCAGATGATTTTACGGATTTTATTTTCTTGAGATTGAAGTCCGATTTTCTGAGGGAACTTTTCATATCTTTGACATCTTCCACCGAATCTACGAGAGCGGGGATGTTTCTGTTTCTGATGGGTATTAAAACAAGAGCGCCGGCTTCCACGTCTTTAGCCGTAAAATAGGATAATTTCTTGCTTGGTACGCCTTTGGCTATAGGTATCACGTGGACTATTTTCATAATTTTTATAGCCATATAATCGCAAAAAAGACCTCTTTCGTCAACCACCTCGCTTAAATTTGTAAAAAGGGCTGAGAAGCTATATGATGTATTAATTATGCATAGCTATGTGGTAAACGGGGGAAAAAAGTTAAAGGGGAGCATTGCAGTGAATCCCTCAAAAAATGCTTCTATCGCTATTTTGATAGCCTCTCTTTTAAACGAGAAAGAAACTGTAATAAAAAACCTTCCGAAAATTGAGGAGGTTTTCAGAGTTATAGAGGTGATAGAGAGCTTGGGCGCGCGAACGGAGTGGAAGGATGATCATGTTTTTAAAATAACTCCGCCGAAAGAAATAACTCTTAAAAATTTAAATGTTGAAGCCGCTCTTAAGACACGCATAATGATCTTACTTATTGGGGTATTGGCGCACAAGTTTAAAAATTTTTCTTTGCCCTTTTCCGGCGGTTGCAAATTGGGCAGGAGAACGATAATGCCTCATATTTACGCCTTGGAAAATTTTGGAGTAAATATTAAAGTGTCAAAAGACAAATACGAAGTTAGTCATAATGGCCTAAAATCTTGCGATAATGTAATAATGTATGAGTCCGGCGATACCGCCACGGAGAATGCCATCTTGGCCGCTTCCATGATAGAAGGCAAGACTGTTTTAAAATTCGCCTCGGCCAATTATCAAGTGCAGGATGTTTGCTTTTTCTTGAAAAAGCTGGGAGTAAGGTTTGAGGGCATAGGCGGCACTACTCTTACGATCCATGGCAAAAAGTCTCTGAGCAAGAAAATAGATTTCTCCATAACCGAAGATCCGATAGAAGCGATGTTTTTCATTTCCACCGCCATTGTTACGAAGTCATCCATTGTTATAAAAAGATGTCCGATAGAATTTTTGGAGCTTGAGCTTTTTAAATTAAAGAAAATGGGTTTTAAATTTAATATGAGTGAGGAGTATAAATCGGAAAACGGCTATAGCCGTTTGGTGGACATAGAAACATTTCCTTCAAATCTTTCCGCGCCTTGCGAGAAGATTTACGGTAGGCCGTTCCCCGGTTTAAATATAGATAATCTGCCCTTCTTCGCGCCTATAGCCACGCAGGCCAAAGGAGAAACTCTTGTCCATGATTGGGTGTTTGAAAACAGGGCAATCTATTTTATGGAGCTTGGCAAGATGGGGGCCAATGTCACCTTGGCTGATCCGCATAGAGTTTTTATAAAAGGCCCGGTAAAGTTAAAGCCGGCGGACATCGTGTCTATACCGGCTTTAAGGCCTTCTGCTATAATGTTGGTAGCGATGCTTGGCGCCAAAGGCAAGTCTATTCTTAGAAATGTGTATATAATAGAAAGAGGTTATGAAGATTTATGCGGACGGTTGAAAAGCATTGGAGCGGACATAGAAAGAGTAACAAATGATAAATACTAAATAATAAGCATGGGATTTTTCAGTAAAAAATTAGGTATAGATTTGGGTACGGCCAATACGCTTGTTTTCGTGCAGGGCAAGGGGGTGGTAATAAATGAGCCTTCCGTGGTAGCCGTGTCCCTTCCGGAAAACAGAGTGGTGGCGGTTGGAGATGAGGCCAAAGTTATGATAGGCAAAACGCCGGACGCGATAGTGGCGTACAGGCCGATGAAAGACGGAGTAATAGCCGATTATAGAGTTACCGAGGCCATGCTCAGATATTTTATTTCCAAGGCTCTTGGTAAGTGGAGTTTTTTTAAACCGGAAGTTTTGGTATCCGTGCCGGCCGGTGTTACATCCACCGAGAGACGCGCGGTGGTGGAGGCGGCCATGAAGGCGGGAGCCAAAGCGGCTTACGTGATGAAGGAACCGATTCTGGCCGCTATCGGCGCCGGCATACCCATCCACGAGCCCATAGGTCATATTGTGGTGGATATAGGCGGCGGCACCACGGACGCGGCCGTAATCTCTTTGGGCGGTATCGTGGCGGCGTCATCATACAAATGCGCCGGCAATAAAATAGATCAGGCCATAGTTGATTACGTAAAAAAGAATTTTAATTTAAGCATAGGGGATAGAACGGCGGAAGAAATAAAAATCAAGATAGGCTCGGCCATTTTAGTGGAAGATGAAATGACCTATACCATCAAAGGAAGAGACCTTGTAACGGGCTTGCCACGCACGGCCGAGATTGCCACCAACGAAGTGGTAAGGGCGATAGATTCCCAGCTTAAAGATATGACGAAGGTGGTGAAAGATGTCTTAAACGAAACTCCGCCGGAATTGGCATCGGATATAATAGACAACGGCATTGTGCTTACTGGCGGCTCATCTCTGCTTCGCAATCTTGATGAACTTATGTTTCGCGCCACCGGTGTGAAGGCGAGAGTGGCCGAAGAGGCGCTCTTTTGCGTAGCCAAAGGCACCGGCATGGCTTTGGCTCACCTTGGCACTTACAAAAAAAGCATAATAGCGAAAGGGTAAAAAAAAGTGCAATCAGTTTTAAAATCCCATATAGAGAAAAAAGATTTCAGTCATGGTTATCTTCTTTGTGGAGATTTTGACGCGGCGAGAGAAGCGGCTTTTGAGGCGGCCACGGCCATCTTGTTTGTCGGCAGTCAGTCGGAGTCGGTAAATCTGGCGGCGCATCCGGATTTTTATTATGGGAAGTTTGATTCTTTTGGCATCGCGGACAGTCATGCCATAAGAGGATGGTCGGCTACTAAATCTTTCGCGGGCAGAGGAAAAGTTTCCATACTTGAAGTTTTTTCTTTTACTACGGAAGCGGCAAACGCGCTTCTAAAGACAATAGAAGAGCCCGGTGAAGATATTTATTATTTTATAATCACCCAAACACAAAACGCCGTGATTCCCACGCTTAGATCAAGATTAGTGGCAATAAATGTAAACAGTATGGAAGCTCGCGTTGCCGGACAAGAGGATATTGGCGACAAAGAAGCTGAAAAATTCTTTGGAAGCGACCACGCAAAAAGACTTGGTATGATTAAAAAGATTTTGGAAGATAAAAATGCCGGCAAAGAAATAGCGGTGAATTTTATAAATAATCTTGAAAAATGGCTTGAAGGCGGCCTTAAGAGCGAGAGATACAAAGATTTTTACCACGCCGCCAAAGAGCTTGGCAGAGTGAGAGAATACGTCTTTTTAAGAGGGTCTTCCGCCAAGATGATTCTTGAACATTTGGCGCTCACTTTACCCCGCTTTCGCTTAGATAATTAGTGGCGGGGCTTGCTGATTATTAAAAAATGATTAAAATACTAGTATATGTCATACGATTTTTCAAGTCTTAAAAAAAGGGGAGAAGAAATAAAAGATTGGTTTAAGCAGGAAGCGGCTTCGCTTAGAACAGGCAGAGCCAACCCGGCTTTGGTGGAAAATATTCTTATAGACACCTATGGCGCCAAAACGCCATTGAAGCATGTTGCATCCATAAGCGCGGAAGATGCCAGAACTTTGCGTATTTCGCCGTGGGATGCTTCAAGTATAAAGAGCATTGAAGTGGCGATAAGCGCGTCTAACCTCGGCGCGCAACCCATCGCGGATGGCCAGTCGGTGAGGGTGAGCTTGCCAGAACTTACCGACGAGCGCAGAAAGATATTGGCCAAATCCCTATCAGCCAAACTTGAGGAATCAAAAATTTCTTTAAGGCAAGAAAGGGATAAAATTTGGAAAGATATTCAAGAGAAAGAAAAAGATGGCGAGATCTCGGAAGATGATAAGTTCAGATTCAAAGATGAGATGCAGAAGATTGTAGACGGTATCTCCGATAAGCTTGAAGAAACGGCTAAAACCAAGGAAAAAGAAATAATTGGTTAATCGCGTCAATAAAAATAAATGTCTGTTATATTTCTAATTATAATTTTGGCTATAATCATTCTTGCTCACGAATTCGGGCATTTTATCGTTGCCAAGAAAAGCGGAATGAGGGTGGATGAATTCGGTTTCGGCTTTCCGCCCAAACTCTTTGGCTTTAAAATGGGCGAGACACTCTATACTTTAAACGCCATCCCTTTTGGCGGTTTCGTGAAGATTCCCGGAGAAGACGGCGGCGAACAAGTCGCGGGAGAGAATCATGGCAGAACTTTCGCCGAAAAAAGTATGAAAAAGAGAATGGCGGTGATAGTGGCCGGTGTAATTTTTAACATTATTCTGGCGTGGTTCCTCATCTCCTTCGGACTTATGATCGGCTCGCCTATGTCTAAGAGCGCGGCCTCGGACGCGGCGGCCGTAAAAAATGCCAAGGTTACGATAATCGGAGTTGCCAAAGATTCTCCGGCAGAAGAAGCGGGGCTTAAAGTTGGAGACAAGCTGATAGCCTTTATTTCTGTTGAAGAATTGCAAAATTTCGCGGCCGTGAGCGCCGGCAAAGAAGTGGAGATAAGATATGAGAGAGGAAAGGAAGTGGGCGCTCTTGCACTTACGCCGAGAGTTAATCCGCCGGAGGGAGAAGGCGCCATCGGCATAGCTATGGATGAGATAGGCACATTAAAACTCGCGCCGCATAAGGCTGTTATAGAGGGAGCTAAAACCGTTTACAATTTAACAATCGCCATTATTGGCGGACTTTATTATTTCATTTTAGACGT
>LBYH01000016.1 GCA_000996035.1 Parcubacteria group bacterium GW2011_GWA2_40_143
GCGCCAATTACATATTTAAATGGTGTAAAAAATAAAATATCTTTGAAAAACAAAGAAAAAGCCCCCATTAAGGACGAGCCTTAACGGGGTCTTTTTCGTAGTGATATTAATAATATACAGGAAACAAAAAATATGTCAAACTTAATCGGTTTTATCAAATAAGTAAAATTTCATATGTCAAATCCAAACCAAAAACTTAATCCGAAATTATTTCCGAATGAATAAGTTTATAAATAATGAAGAAAAAATCAAACAATTACGCTTTTATAGACGGACAGAATTTATACTTGGTCATTCAAGAGCTTGGTTGGAAATTGGATTATAAAAAGCTTGAGTATGTAAAAAAAGAACCTCACAAGGACGGAACCTTATGAGGGGCTTTTAATCGTGACTACAATGCTATATTATCAAAGTGTAAAAATAATGTCAAATATGATAAACCAAAACCAAAAACTTAATCCGAAATTGTTAAAAGATGATATTGAACAAGCGCCGACTCGTTTTGGCTATGGCGATGGGTTAGTGATTGCCGGAAAGGAAAATCCAAATGTTGTGGCTCTTTGCGCGGACTTGACTGATTCCACTCGCACTTCCGAATTTAAAAAAGAGTTTCAGGATCGGTTTGTGGAGGTTGGCATCGGTGAACAAAATATGGCATCGCTGGCTTCCGGAATGGCGGCGGCCGGCAAAGTTCCGTTCATCTCTTCTTACGCTATGTTTTCGCCCGGCCGAAATTGGGAGCAGATAAGAACGACTATTTGTTACAATAATCAAAATGTAAAAATCGCCGGCGCGCATAGCGGTGTGTCCGTTGGTCCCGACGGCGCTACTCATCAGGCGATAGAAGATATGGCTATTACCAGAGTTATTCCCAATATGGTAGTCATCGCGCCTTGCGACGCTATTGAAGCGAAGAAGGCGACCATTGCCGCGGCAAGATATAAGGGGCCAGTTTACATTAGATTTACCAGAGAAAAAACGCCAGTGATGACGACGGAAGAAACGTCGTTTGAAATCGGCAAGGCGGAAGTCTTCCGCGAAGGAAAAGATGTAACGATAATCGCCTGCGGACCTTTATTATATGAAGCGTTAAAAGCGGCGGAAGAATTGGCTAAAGAGGGAATTGAGGCCGAGGTAATAAACAATCATACAATCAAGCCGATGGACAAAGAGACTATTTTGCAATCGGTCAAAAAAACCGACTGTGTGGTAACGATAGAAGAGCACCAAGCGGCGGGCGGAATGGGCTCGGCCATCAGCGAAATTTTATCTCAAAATTATCCGGTCCCGATGGAAATAATTGGCGTCAAAGACCGCTTCGGCGAATCAGGAGAACCAAATGAGCTTTTGGAAAAATTCGGACTTACAGCGAAAAATATAATTGAATCGGCAAAAAAGGCGATAAAACGAAAATAAAGTCAAAAACTTGCCCTCTTAAGGACGGTCATAACGGGAAATCCTACGAGGACTAAGTTTTTGACTTTATTTCTCGCTCTTAGTTTATCCTCCTTGGCTTATAATCTCCCGGTGCTTGGCGGAGATACTCTTCAATTTTCGGTAAAGTGAGCAAACCTTTCTGCGCGCCGATTTCTTGCACTACTGACATTGAGTTTATCGGCCCCATAGCCAACGCTTCCGGCACGCTTTTACCCAGAGCGATAGCGGCGGTGAAGGTGGAGGAGAAGGAATCGCCGGCGCCGGTTCTGTCTATTGGTGGCTTTGGATCTGGATATGCCGGCATGTACCAATATTCGTCTTTATCATAAGCGTAGGCGCCATCGGGTCCATCTGTGATTACCACAATTTTCGGTCCGAGCTCTTGAACCATCTTAAGCAGATCTTTTATTTCGGCTTTGCTTGTATCTCGTCCAGCGTCTTTTAAAATTCTTTGCGCTTCCTGAACATTACAAAAGAAAAGTTCAGATAATTCATAAATACCTTTTAATTTATCGTAACCCAAGCTCATCTGGAAAGTGCCTGGCTGGAAAGCAAGTTTTATTTCCGGTCGCTCTTTGATGTAAGCGGCAATTTGTTGATGAAAAGGAAGGGAATTTTCAGCCAAAGAACTTAAATATATCCATTTAGGCGATCCGATGTCCGGCAAACTGTAATCAAATTCGGTATGTTTTACCAGAATCGTTCTGTCTGCTTTGTACCATAGCACGTAATGATAATTGGTTGATTTGCTTTTATGGGTTTTTACGAATTCAGTGGAAATGCCATTGTCTTTGAGAGCTTTTAGCACATCTTCGCCGTTTCTGTCGTCTCCGATATTGGATACAAAAGCGGCATCAAGTCCGAGTCTCGTGGCGGCTACGGCGGCATTGGCGCTGTTGCCCACGCCCGGCACCACTTCCACAAATTCGTAGGGCACTTTATCCGCAAAGCTAAAACAAAGCATTGGCTTGTCTTTGCCTTCGCTTTCCAAAACTTTGGCATCTTTTAATTTTATAAACGCATCGGTGGTAACATCGCCAATGGCGACAAAATCAAGATTATTTTTCATAAGTTTATTTATTATTTATTATATTATATGCTAAAATGCATTTATATGAAAACCCTTAAAGAAATTCTCAACGAAGCGAGGGATAGCAGCATTGCCATCGGGCATTTTAATGTTTCAAACTTGGAGCAGTTGAGGGCTATTATGGAAGCGGCCAAAGTTTATAACGCGTCCATAATGATTGGTTTATCCGAGGGAGAAAGAAAATTCTTCGGTCTAAAGCAAGCGGTAGCCTTGGTAAAATCTTTTAAAGAAGAATACGGCTTGCCGGTTTTCTTAAATCCGGATCACTCTCACTCGGTAGAGTCGGCCAAAATGGCTTTTGACGCCGGCTTTGATTCGGTGCATATTGATCTTTCCAGTTTGCCGTTTGAAGATAATGTGAGGGGCACGAGAGAAGTGGTGGAATATGTGAAATCTAAAAATCCGGAAATTTCCATTGAAGGAGAACTTGGTTATTTGAGAGGGGAATCACGAATCCAGAAAGAAGCGATAACGATAAAACCGGAAGACCTTACTATGCCGGAAGAGGCGGCTGAGTTTACGGGAAAAACCGGCATAGACCGTTTCTCCGGCGCCTATGGCAATAGTCATGGCATTTCTTTGGATGAACCAGCATTGGATATTGAGAGGATAAAGGCGGTAAGACAAGCTTTGCCGAAAGAAGTGGCGATGGTCTTGCATGGCGGCTCAGGCATACCGGATGAAGAAATAAAAGAAGCCATAAAGGCGGGTATCGTCAATATCCACGTAAATACGGAAATAAGAGTAGCTTACGCGGACGCTCTGAGAAAATTCTTGGCGGAAAATCTTGAAGAAACCACGCCGTATAAAATTTTGGCGCCGGCGGTGAAAGCGGTTAAGGATAAAGTGGAGGAAAAGTTAAGGTTGTTTGGAAATATTTAACCTTAAAAAAGAAAAATAAATTATGAAAATATATATCACAAGAAAAATTCCGGAAGCCGGAATTAAAATGCTTCAAGATAAAGGTTATGATGTTGATATCAATCCCAAGGATAAAGTCTTGTCTAAAAAAGAACTGATAAAAGCGCTTGGCAAGAAAGAATATGATGCCGTGCTATGTTTGCTTACCGATAAAATAGACGGGGATGTTTTTAACGCGGTGCCTAAAGCCAAAATTTTCGCTAATTACGCAGTGGGGTTTGATAATATGGATTTGGGAGCGGCGAGGGAAAGAAACATTAAAGTGAGCAATACGCCAAGTGTCCTCACCGATGCCGTGGCGGAGCATGCCGTGGCTCTCATTCTTGCCATAAGCAGAAGAGTGGTGGAGGCGGATAAGTTTACGCGAGCCGGCAAGTATCATGGCTGGGAGCCGATGATGTATTTGGGTAATAGTATAATAGGCAAAACAGTAGGCATACTTGGGCTCGGCAGGATAGGCATCAGGGTTGCGCAAATTTTAGCAAATGGTTTCGGCGCTAAAATAATTTATTTTGACATAAAACGCAACGAAGAATTTGAAAAAGAATTTGAAAAAGGCAAAGTTGAGTATAAAGAGAAGATGGAAGACGCGCTTAAAGAATCTGATTTTATTTCAATTCATCTTCCACTTATGGAGAGTACCAGACATATTTTAAACAAAGAGAGATTGTCTCTCATGAAGAAAGAGGCTTATCTCGTGAACACTTCTCGGGGGGCGGTGATTGATGAAAATGCTTTGGTAAAAGCGCTTAAGGATAAAGTGATAAAAGGCGCTGCTTTGGATGTGTATGAGAATGAACCAGTTTTAGCTAAAGGCCTTGCTAAGCTTGATAACGTGGTGCTCACGCCGCATATAGCTTCAGCCACGGAAGAAGCGAGAAACGCTATGTCCAAGCTTGCGGCAGAAAATATAATCGCCGTGCTTGAAGGCGGCGAAGCGCCGAGTTTGGTAAAGTAAGAGATAAATAAAAACCAGAAAAACCTTGATTTTAGGCAAAAAAATGCACCAAGGTTTAACCTTGGTGCATTTTGGTCATCATAATCCTTGCCTTTTTGCTCGCTTTTTGCTATATTATCTAGCATTATGACACTTCAATTAAACACGGAAAAAAGGGATGTTTTTGGCAAAAAGCTGAAAAATTCAAGAAAAGATGGCAAATTGCCGGCTGTTTTATATGGTAAAGGCAAGGAAGCCACTCACTTTTTCGTAAACGCGAAAGAGTTTAAAAAAGTTTACAAAACGGCCGATGAAGCCACTTTTATAAAGCTTGCCGGCGATGGCGCCGCAGGCGAAGCTCTTATTCATGATACCGCTTTTGATCCTGTTAAGGGCGAGCCGATTCACGTGGATTTCTACTTGCCGGATATGAGTAAACCTATAATTGCCAGTTTGGAAGTTGCTTTTGACGGTGTTGCTCCGGCGGTAAAAGAACATGGCGGAATTTTGGTGAAAGTTATTCACGAAGTTGAATTGGAAGCTTTGCCAAAAGATTTCCCTCATGAGATTAAAGCCGATATTAGCAAGCTCAAAATCATAGGAGACAAGGTTCTTGCCGGAGACATTGCTTTGCCGGCAGGTGTTAAGATGACTATCTCTGCCGATACGGTAATAGCTTTGGTGAAAGCGCAGACGGAGGAAAAAGAAGAACCGATAATGAACATCGCCGATATAGAAGTAGAGAAGAAAGGCAAGAAAGAGGAAGCCGCTCCAATAGAAGAATAATAGAAGCAAGCGATAAATTCATAAAGTGGGCGACAATCAGATATAATTATCTGATTGATACGATATTGCATAAAAAATGAGTTGTGCTATGCTGTACATATAAGTACAGGAAAGATGAACGATATAAGAATAAAAAATAAAGACCTAAGAAAATCCGGAGGAGAACGCCTTTCCCTTATCGCCGCGCGCGGCGAGGTGGTTTTTCATATAGGAGACTTGGCAAATTTGTGGGGGATTTTCAATAAAAATACATTACATAAGACACTCTCAAGGTATGTTGCGGGAGGACTCATTCACCGTGTTTATAAAGGGCTATATACGATCAAGAAACCCGGGGATATCAATCCTTTTCTTTTGGGCGTTAAAGCTATCCATTCGCTTGCCTATGTGTCGTGCGAGTCGGTGCTGTATCAAAATGGTATACTGAATCAATCACCTCGGGAGATTACTATTGTGAGTCAATCTTCAAAACATTTTTCGATTGCAGGTACGAGATACAGGTCAAGAAAGATGCGCGATGAGTTCCTTTTTAATGATACAGGAATAGAGACAAAAGACGGTATTCGCACTGCCTCTCTTCCGCGCGCTGTCGCTGACATGCTTTATTTTAACTCGAGGAAATATTTTGATGCTGGGGATTCTGGCATTATCCCGTGGGATAAGGTAAAAGGAATCGCCGATGCGGTAGGGTATGCCATAAAGATTCCCAACCACTAAAAATATGATGATACTACCAAACAAAAAAGATGCCATTCATAAAGCGTGGCTCTATAGGCTTCTTGAAGCAATAGCTGATGATCGTCATCTTTCCCGCGTTCTCTATTTCAAGGGCGGAACGTGCGCTTCAATGCTCGGATGGCTGGATAGGTTTTCGGTCGATCTGGATTTTGATTATGCAGGCGACAAAAAAGATATTGGACAAACTCGCAAGATGCTTGAGGGTTTATTTGCATCGCTCGGTCTTTCGGTAAAAGACAAAAGTAAAAATGGTATTCAGTATTTTTTACGACATGATGACAGTGGTTCGGATAGAAAAATATTAAAAGTAGACGCTTCTTTCCCGCTTTTCCGTGCGAGTAAATACGCGCCGATGAGATTTTTAGAAATAGACCGTATTTTGATATGCCAAACAAAAGAGACAATGTTTTCACACAAACTTGCGGCTATTATGGATAGATTTAAAAAAACAGGAAATATCGCGGGCAGGGATATTTACGATATACACTATTTTTTTATGAATGGTTTTGAGTACGATGCTGGTGTTATTAAGGAGAGGACAGGCAAGGGTGTAAAAGAATTTTTTTCTGAGCTTGCAGATTTTATCAGCAAAAAAGTCACAGAAAAAGTTATCTCTGAGGATCTCAATTCTCTTTTGCCGCACGACAAGTTTGTCCGCATGCGTTCCGTGCTAAAAAGGGAAGTCATGAGTTTAATAAAAGATGAGATAAAGAGATTGGAACACCCTGTCCAAGGAAATAGATAGAGAAATAATAATGTTTTGACATATTTATACTTTTGTATATACTTTAGTATACATGAAGACCAGCACCACAATTTTAATAAAAACCGACAAAGCGGTAAAAAACGCGGCGAAAAAGGCGGCTGAGGAGATTGGCATACCGCTTTCCACAATCTTGAACGCGTATCTTCGCGCGTTCGCGCGCGATCGCCGCGTGGAGTTTGAATTTCCTCATATTCCAAACGCGACAACGCGCAAAGCGATTGCCGACGCGCGCGCCGGACGAGGCTTAAAGACTTTCTCGAAATTTGAAGATCTTGCCGATTATCTTCGCGCGCTTTAAACAAAACGTATGCGACACAGCATTGCAAAACCGCAATTTGATCGTGATATTCAACGCTTGAAACAACGAGGAAAAAATATTGAAAAACTAATTTCTGCGATCTCAATAATTGAACAGGGAAAAAGATTGCCTTCCTCACTTCGTCCGCACAAATTGAAAGGAGAGTATGACGGTTGTTGGGAATGTCACATAGAATCGGATTGGCTTATTGTTTGGGAATCTTATCGTGATCATATCCTACTCATCCGAACCGGCAACCACGCGGATCTATTTGAGTAAAGAGCCACTTACAATATGCAAAAATAAAGAATTTGACATAATTTTTCTGATAGTATACAGTATGTGTATACTATCAGAAAAATATTGATATGAAAAAAGACGAGAAAACATATGCAAATATTGTGAGAAGCGCTGTCGCGAACTTGCCATTTTTTAGCATTGAAGATCTCTCTAGTGTTGGGGCAGATAAAAAATATACAAAAATCTTACTCTATCGGCTTGGGAAAGCAGGGGAGATATTGAGGCTTAAAAAAGGGATGTATGTTTCAAGAAAGTATTTGGACCGAGTTGAAAAAGAAAATAAGATAAATTCATACATGGAATTTGTTGCGGTGAACTTGTATGATCCGGCATACCTAAGTTTGGAGTATGTGCTGGCAGAATACGGCATATTAACTGAAAATACACAGGCGTTTACTCTCGTTAGTAAAAACAAAACGAATAAATTTGCTAATTCACTCGGGCTCTTTAATTATAAACACATGAAAGGCTCTCTGTTTTTCGGTTTTAAAATTACTAAAAAAGATAATTTTTTAATAAGTAAAACAACCGTGGCAAAAGCGTTGTTTGATTTTTTGTATTTAAGAAAGAAAACTATTTTAGATAAAAGCGCTTTTCTGGCATTGCGCTTAAATACAGAAAATTTAAAAAAGGAAGATCTGGTGGAACTGAGAAAATATGCAGAAATGGAAGGGTCTAAAAAAATGAAAGAAATAACAAACTATTTATGGGAAAAGAAAAAATAATTCTAAAAAATATTGTTGACGAGAACTTTGATAAATCAGCGCTCTATAAAAGAAATTTACTCAAAGAATATTTGCAGGTTTTAGTCCTGGACTATATTTATTCAAGCGATAAATATAGCGGCTTGGTTTTTTATGGCGGTACATGCCTCGCGCATTGCTTTGGATTACCGCGGCTTTCTGAAGATCTGGATTTTGTGGATACCGAGAAAAAAGTTGACTTGGAAAAAATGATAGTTGACCTAGAGATCTTTTTTAAGAAAAAGACAGACCTCACTGTAGCTTTCAAAGCGCAGAAATTTAGGATTTATTTGAAATTTCCGATACTCAATGAGCTTGGTTTGGGCAGTGGCTCTGAATCCGACATATTGATTTTGAAATTAGAAATTTTCAACGATTTTATTTTTTGTAAAAAATATCAGACGCAAATAAAACCACTTTTCAAATTCAACAGATCAATCTTAGTCAAAACTTTTGATTTACCAACCTTGATGAGCACGAAGATCAGAGCGTTGCTTTATAGAAAGTGGGAGAAAAAGAACAAAGACGGAGAAGTTATTATAAGCGTAAAAGGGCGTGATTATTTTGATTTAATGTGGTATTTGGAAAAAAATATTGAACCTAATTTTGACTGCTTAGAAATAAAGACAAAAAAAGAATTGAAAGAAAAGCTGATTGATTTAGTGGAAAAAATTGACGCGGATAGTATCGTTTTTGATCTTGAAAATTTTATTGCTGACAAAAAGTTTGTGATGGGTCTTGGTAAAAACATAAAAGAAATACTAAAAGATAGCTTAAATAAAAAATTTGTTTAAAAGGAGTATAAAATAGTAAAATTAAGTGACAGTAATAATATGAGAAATCTGCTATACTGGAATTGGTTGGTTGAGAAGGTGGGATTTTTAAATAAGGATGTGTTCGGTGAATTGAAAAAACGCATTCTGATGCGTCTTCACATTCTCCTCCTTGCGGAGGTGAGGCCGAAGCCAACTGTATTTTTATGATACCAAGTGTAAATAAAAAGTCAAGGATATTAATTCTCACTCAAAAAGTGGATGTAAACGATGATGTGCTCGGATTTTTTCACGGCTGGCTGGAAAAACTGGCGCAGAAAACGGATCTTTTTGTGATCGCAAATTATGTCGGCGATTACAAATTGCCTGATAATGTTAAAGTTTTTTCTTTAGGCAAAGAAAAGAGGGCTAACAGTTTGGTAAAAAATTTAAAATATCAATGGTTCTTATTGAAACTCTTGCCGAAAGTTGACGGTGTGTTTTTTCACATGTGTCCGGAATATGTAATTGGTGCTCATTTATTGCCGAAAATATTCAGAAAAAAAACCTTACTATGGTATACTCATAAAGCGGTTAATTGGAAACTCAAATTGGCGGAAAAATTGATTGATAAAATTTTTACCGCTTCAAAAGAAAGCTTTAGGTTATCGTCAAAAAAAGTGGAAATAACCGGTCATGGGATAGACGCAGATAAATTTTCAATTTTCAATTTTCAATTTTCAAATAAAAAGAAAGATAATATAAATAAAAAATTTACGATAATTACCGCGGGCAGAATTTCCGAAGTTAAAAATTTGCATCTTTTGATTGACGCGGCGGAAATCTTAAAAAATAAAAATTTTAATTTCAAAATTAAAATCGCCGGCGCGCCGATTTTGGAAAGCGATAAAATTTATTTTGAAAAACTGAAAGAAAAAATCAAAGAAAAAAAACTTTATGGTATAATTGAGTTTGTCGGTTCCGTGCCTAATAAAAATATCGCGGAGTTTTATCAAAGTGGAGATTTGTTTATAAATCTTAGTGATACCGGCAGTTTGGACAAGGCGATTTTAGAAGCGATGGCCTGCGGATTAAAAATTTTGACTTCCAATGAAGCGTTTAAAAATGTCGTTCCAGAGGATAACTTTACAAGCAATGAACCAAATATGATAGCTGAAAAAATAGAAAGATTGGCAAAACATAATAGCGACACTAGCAGCAATCTTGCCGAATATGTAGCCAAAAATCACGACCTTGGTAATTTAGTAGATAAGATAAAAGCTTGTATTTTTATCAAGAGATGCTAGTATCTACTGCGGGTTATGTAATTTAATAATTTTAAATTTTCAGGAAAGAAAGATGAGGTGAATATGAAGTTACTCATTACAGGAGGTTGTGGTTTTGTAGGTGCAAATACTGCTATGCGTTTTGTGAATAATGGTTGGGAAGTTGTTGTAATTGATAATTTATCGCGCAAAGGCTCTGAGATTAATGCCAAGTTATTGTCTGATAGATATGGAATACGATTAATTACTGACGTTGATATTGTCAAATCAGCCGTTAAAAAAACAATAATTAATGAAAAGCCGGAAGTTATAATTCATGCTGCCGCCCAAGTTGCCGTTACAACATCAGTTGAATACCCCGAGTTTGATTTTGAAGTCAATGCGAAAGGAACGCTTAACGTCCTTGAGGCGGCTCGTTTTTTGACTAAAAAGCCAATTTTTATCTTTACTTCAACCAATAAGGTGTATGGAGGAATGGAAAAAGTCAGCATATCAGAAGATGATATGCGCTATAAATACTCCAAAATGCCTTTTGGCGTTTCAGAAAATCAAAATGTTGATTTTCATTCTCCCTATGGTTGCTCAAAGGGGTGCGCCGAACAGTACGTGAGAGACTACTTTAGGATCTATGGTCTTCCAACTATTGTTTTTAGACAATCTTGCATATATGGTTTGCATCAATTTGGCGTGGTAGACCAGGGTTGGGTTTCTTATTTGACGATGTCAGCTTTTTTCGGAAAGCCCATAAACATTTATGGAGATGGAAAACAAGTCAGGGATCTGTTATTCATGGACGATCTTTCTGCGGCCTTCCAACTAGCAATGGAAAACATAGATAAAACAGCCGGCCAGATATATAATATCGGAGGAGGACGCAAAAATACATTATCACTTAGGGAATTTCTTGGCATATTGGAAGAAAAAATCGGAAAAAAAATCAAATTCAAATTCAATAAGTGGCGTCATGGTGACCAAAAGGTATATATCTCTGACATTAGAAAGGCCGAAAATGATTTTGGGTGGAAGCCGGTATATGACTTTAATATTGGTTTCAATAAAATGTTTGATTTTATTGAAACCAATAAAGAAATTCTAAAAAATTTCGTGTAGTTAGCGTGGTTTTTGAAAAAGGCGAGATGGTAAAAACTATCTCGCCTTATTTTTTGATAAAAAGCCCTTAAAATATTATAATTAGCACAAAATCTAATTAATACAACTTCCTAATAATAATAGTCGGCCCGCTGTTTTTAAGATTGTAAATATTTTTTAATCCTCCGCCATTATCTTCCACCATGTCCTTTTTTTCATCGTCAAACCCATAGAAAGTTTTTATTTCTCTTCCTATTTCATATATTTCAGGCGAAACTTTTTTCTTGTTCGCAAGAGACGGGCTTATGATGAGATATTCATATTTTTCATCTTTAATATATTGACTCATTTTTTCTGGAAACCAAGATTCTCTGATTGTATATAAGTTTAAGGCATGAAATTTTTTCTCTTTGCGTAGATTTTGGCGTATGTTTAGTTCAGCGTAATCTATCTTTCTAAGAGAAAAAGCATCTATAGATTTTTGTTCATCTATTGCCTTGGGCAAGGAAGGAAGTCTGGTTAAGGGGACAAGGACGGCAACTTTGCTTCCTTCAGGAATATTTATGTTTACCCACTTCAAAGATTGTATCCTTGTGTCATTTTTAATTAATAAATAATTAAACCTAATCGTATTTGCCACCATAAAGATAAAAGCGAATACTGTAACAAATAGAACATATCGCTTAAATTTAGCTGGCGCTATTTCCCATAATTTATAAGCTCCATAACCGCTCATAATAGCAAAAATAGGATAAAGCATTATTATATAGCGTCCATTATGAAGATATATGATGTCAAAAATAGTTATGTAAGACAAAACAAAAAAAGAAGAAGTCAGAAAATATTTTCTATAATAAAAAAAACTAAAGATAAAACCCAAGATAGTGAAAAACAAGAACGCAGGCTCTGCCATTAGAAGGTTTTGAAAATAAAATACAAACCCGCCCAGAAAGGAAATTTTTCCATCAGCAAATAAATCCCTGGCACCCGTTGTCGCGGGATAAACATAAATAGTCAAAGCGAAAAGACCAAGAAAAATTCCAATTGCTTCGTATGGCCATCTTTCTTTTAGGATTTTTCTAAATCGCAACTTATCATAAAAGAATAACCAAAAAAACATAAAAAAGGCTGAAAGTCCCACTTGGTAATTAATTCCCATTCCTATTCCAGCGAATAAAGAAGATAGAAGATATTTTTTCTTAAGTGAAAAATATTTTTTTGAAAGAAAAAAGATAATCAAAGTTAATAAAAATGTTGTCCAAACCCAATGCCTTGCCCAATGGGAGAAACTTATATGAAGTAAGGCAACTGATAAAAAGCCAGCGGATAACAATGCTGGGACTTCTTTTCCAAAAATATTCTTTGAGATTTTATAGACTAACCAAACCGTGGCTGTACCCAATATAGTGCTAAACAATCTGGCAAGAATAAAAAACCAAGATAAATCAAGCATAACCAAATCCTTTAATTCAGATATAGGTAGGCCGGTAAAAAGAAATTTTAGCCCAAGCAGAATAGAAAAAGGAATGATGTATAGGTAAGAAATAAAAGGTGGATAGTATAAAACATTCAAAAATTCTCCTATGTGATTGGCCGGGATTAAACTTCTTAATTCCATCATCTTTAAAGCGCCGAAAATAGATCCTTGTTCATCAGGTATAACCCATAATGGTAAACCGTAAGTTATGCCAAGAAGACGAAGCAGAAAAGCGACAGTTAAAATGCCAATTAATATTATTTTAGTTTTGCTCATAGTAAATGTTTATTCTTTTTAATATTAATAAATAAAGCAAATAAAAATGCTGGGCAAAGACAAGTAATTCAAAACGAATAGGTAGCCTGCCCTTAAAACCATATCGGATGTAAGATAAAGGCATTCTTATTAAAAAACCGGCGATAATCTTTAGTCTGTGATAAATGCCCCAGTATAAAAAAGTATTCCAAGAATTTATTTCAAAAACATCAGCCTCCCGTTTGGTGTAGATTTTTTGATAATTCCAGAAATTTTTAATTCGCTCATCTGGCCATATAAAATAATAATAATTTTTCATTATTCCTGCTTTGTATATGGTTTTGTCAAAAACTATATGGTCATGCACTTTGCCTTTAAATTTTGCGTTAATACTTCTTTTAAAAAGGCGAATTTGGTAAGCAGGATACCATGAAGCATAATTTATTATTTTGCCATTTATTATTATTTTTGTCGGCATTTTGTATACTAAAAACTCTGAATCATTGCTTACAATTTGTTCTATCTCTCCTATTGTTTCCGGTGGCAGAATATCATCTGCATCCATAAAAAAATACCAATCATAAATTGCGGCATTCATATTTTTTTGCCTAACACTTGCTTTATCTTTTACACATCGCAAGTTCGGTTTTTCGGAATCATATTGCTTGATAATTTTTGCGCCATACTCTTTGGCAATTTCTAAAGTGTTGTCCGTGCTATTGCCGTCGCAAATTATAATTTCTCCAAAATCTTTGAGCGATTCAAGGCATCGCCTAAGAGTATCGCCGCAATTGAGTGTAAGTATGCCGATAGAGCAATTAATTTTTTCTTTAGATTTCATGTTTTTAATAATTTATTTATTGCTGTTCTTATCGCTTGACTAATAATTTGCATGGAAAATAATTTTGAAGCAAGATTGATACTCTCTTGGCTTAATTTTTTTCTTTTAGTTACGTCCCTTAATTCTAAAAGACAATTAATAAAGTCGGCTTTGTTCTTGGCAAAATAAACATGAGTGCGATCTTTAAAAGGATAATCGGCGATACCTCTTTTAGATGTTATTGTCGGAATTCCTCTTGCGAGCGGTTCAAATATTTTTTGTTGCATGCCAGCTCCGAAGAAAGAGGGGACTAAAGCGAGGTCTATATTCAGAAGAAAACTTTCCAATTCGTTACCATAGAGCGGACCTTTATAGATAACATTATCTTTGAAAAATTCATTATAATTTTCCGGAACTTTTTTACCCAATATATAAAATAGAAACTGATTCGGGTGATGCTTACTCATAAAAGGGGCAATTTCTTTCAAAATGAATTCTAATGCTTTTCTGTTGTGAGAAACATTATAAGTAGAACCCATAAAAAACACATTTAGGGTTACATGGGTGCTCTTTATAGATGATAAAAATTCACTAAAAAATTTTGGTGCTGACTTTAATAAATTAAAAAGAGTATAGCCATCTTCTTGCAAGAAATGTACAGGCTCGTAATTTATGGATCTTGTTATTATGGGTATTTTTTGCTTGCGAACTATTCCATAAAGCGGCCAAAGATAAGTATAGTCAAACCAAACTATGTTTGGCCGCCACACCCTCAATTCTTGCTTGAGAACCCTTTTAATTTCCGGTTCGGCATATTCTAAAGCGGCTCCGTCCAATAACAATGGGTTGGATAGCTTGAGCATAATCTTTTTAATCCTGTCTTTGCGCGTTAAGGTTCTGTTGCTGAATTTATACGGCACCGGAATTATTTCTACTCCGAGTTTTTGCCCAACCTCTTTAACGTATTCTGGAGTTTGCCACTCAACAAGTTTCACTACCACTTTAACTTCATATCCAAGATTTTTTAAACCGCTTATTCCATAAGCCCTATCGGCTTGTTCCGCACCTGTGGGCGGAAAGGGAAGACTGGGAGTAATGACTAAAATTTTTTTTGAATTATTCATGTTATTGTTCTTTTTTTTGGTAAGGCGACCTCCTTCAAAAAATAGAAAGCTGCTAGAGAAAGTATAATAAGAGGTTGTACAGCTGGAAGATAATATCTTGCCGATGTTTGTCCGGTGGTAAAAGAAGCGTAAAAAAGAACAGGCATTAAAAACCAAAGTATTAAAATAACGGCGTATTCTTTTTTTATTTTTGAGACGTAAAGAACTCCCATAAAAACAATTGCTATAAGCATAAGCATTATTAGTATTGATAGCCATGAATATTCAACAGCGCGACTTATAATGTGAATGATGTTACTAATACTAAACGTTGGTCTTGTCGCCGCACCCATAGAAATCCATTCTTGATAAGCCCCTTGGTAACCAAATGAAAAAGGTGATTCTAGGATTTTATAATTATATATAAGTTGTGGCAAAAATCCTATTGTCAAGCTGGATAAAAAAAATAAAAATTTTTTAAGTCTTTCTTTTTTCTCAAATAAAAAAAATAAAACTAAAATTGAAAAAATGATTGTGATATTGGAAACCCTTGTCATCATTGCGTAACCAGATAAAAAACCAACTAATGGGTAAAAATACATTGCATTAATTATTTTTTTAACATTAAGAATTACCAAAAAAAGAATTAAATAGACTAAAAAGGATGATAATGGATCAGACATCATAGTTAACCAGTTCGCATGAAAAAAATTAAAATCATTCCAATTGCCGGCTTCAAAATGGGGTCCAAAATTCCTAAAGACATAAAAAAGAAAAGGAAATAAAACAAAAATTAATCCTGCAAGAAAAGAGGTTTTTATTTTTTGAAAAATCAAAAAAGCAGTTAGGACAATGAGTGTGATGGATAAGGAATATAAAAATAAACTATTTAGTAAAACTATCGGGAAGAAAACATCTTGAAAATCTGTTCCAAAAAGAAATATAAAAGGTGTTATTGTGATAGGGAAACCTAATGTCCAGTCATGTTTGTAAAACTCAAAATTATATATCATTTTTGCTAAAACATGGTATCCTTTATCATCTCCTGTGTAAGAAGCTGATAAATAATTATTGTAACGATATTCTTCAAGGTTTGGTAGATAATAAGTCAAGAGAACTGATAAAATCCTAAGTAATATCAGAGATCCAACCACAATAGTTTTGCTGTAGAGTTTATATTCAGAAAAACAAGAAACAGGTCTTTAAAAATTTTATATGGAGGTGGAAAAAATGAAGGAATTTGACAGAAGCAGAATTAAAGTTTTGCCGTTAAAACAGCGTGATAATAAGTTTGGATTGGATGTAATGGTTTCTATTGATTCTAAGCCGGAAAAGATTGATGCGCCAAGCCTTTGGTTTTTGGCAAAAGACATAGCTAAAGCCAGAAAAGAAGACAAAGAAGTGGTGTGGATGATGGGAGCCCATCCTATTAGGCGTGGGAATTCCCTGATTATAATTGACCTTATGAAGAGGGGAATCATAACCCACTTAGCAACCAGCGGCGCCGGGGCGATTCATGATTTTGAGTTTTTTTACCAAGGAGAAACTTGCGAGGATGTGGAAAAATACATCAAAGATGGTCGTTTTGGAAACTGGGATGCAGCCGGATATTGGATTAATTATGCTGCGAAAAAAGCTAGTAAGGAAGGAAAAGGATTTGGTGAAACGCTGGGAGAGGTAATAAAAGAGATGTCTGATTCCGCAGAGACGGAAACAATCCATCACTTTGGAGAAGCTAGTATCTTTGCGGCCGCTTATGAATTAAAGATTCCAATTACAATTCACAAGGGCATCGGTTTTGATATCACAGATCAAAGCCAATTTGCCGATTTTGCGTCGTTGGGAAAAGCGAGTGGAAAAGATTTTTTGATTTTTGCTGCCAGTATGGAAAAAATTGTTGAAAAAGGAGGGGTTTTCTTGAATGTCGGATCGGCCGTTATGGGGCCGGAAGTTTTTTTGAAGAGCCTTTCTATGGTAAGAAATGCCCTTCTTAATGAAGGCAAGAAAATTTGCAGTTTTATAACCGCAAATTTTGACTTTATTGATTCGGATTTGACTTGCGAAGGCAAACCAGATGAAGCTTCTTATTACTATCGTCCAAGGAAAACAATTCTTTTTAGGTCAGTTAAAGATGGAGGCAAGAGTTACAGTATTGCTGGAGATTTTAGGAAAACAATTCCTAATTTACATCAACTTTTAAAAAACGGAGGTTAATGAGATGGATACGAAAATTGCAAGTGCGAACAAGAGAGCGATGGACAGCAGTGAAAAGATACTTTTTCATCCGGAATGGTTAAGTATATGGAAAACAAGCCCATATTATGCTTTTCCAATATACATGGAGATTTCTCCTGTCGGATACTGCAATCATCGGTGTAAGTTCTGCGCCTTTGATTACTTGGGATATGGTAAGGATAAGTTGGATAAAAATATCATCATTGAAAGAATTGGTGAAATGGCGCGAATGGGAGTTAAAGCTATTCAATTTGCCGGCGAAGGAGAGCCGTTGCTTCATCCGGATTTGGCGGAAATAATGATTAACACGAGAAAATGCGGGGCTGAAATATCCATGCTTACAAACGGAGTGGCTATGAGCAGTAGGTTCATAGAGCAAGCGCTTGGATCAATAACATGGTTTCAGACAAGCATAGACGCCGGAAAAAAAGAATCTTACGCAAAGATACATGGAACGAGATCTGATGATTTTCAGAAAGTTACGAATAATCTCAAATATGCTGTTTCATATAGAAATAAGCATATGCTGGATTGCGAAATCGGAGCGCAGATGTTGTTAATTCCGGAAAATTACATGGAAGCTGTTGAGTTGGCTAAAATTTTGGTTGATATTGGGGTTGATTATTTTACTCTCAAGCCGTATTCTCACCACCCGCTTAGCGCACATAATGATATAATTTCCGGGAACAATTTTTATCAAAAAATAATTGAGGTTGAAAATGAAATAAAGAACGTGGTTTCCGGGCTGATTGAAGTTGATTTCAGAAAGACGGCAATGAAAGAAATAGAGTCGACCCGAACTTACGAACGCTGTTATTCAACACCAACGGCATGGGGGTACTTAACATCAAAAGGTGATCTCTATAGTTGCAGCGCTTATCTTGGGGATGAGAGATTCCTTCTTGGGAATATTTACCAAGAATCTTTTAAAAGAATATGGTACGGAGAAAGAAGAAAAGAACATCTTCTATGTATGGAAGGATTTGATGTGGAAAAAAATTGCAGAAGAGTTTGCAGGATGAACAGAACCAATGAGACTCTTTACGAACTTAGGCAGGGTAAAAAAATCATACCCGTAGAAAAACCAGGCAGGGTTAATTTTATCTGAAAGGAGAATGGAAGAATGAAATGGAATGAATTTTCTCAAGAAATAAAGAAAAAATATGATTACAGTTTTTTTGAAAATATTTTTTCTTTGTTAGCGGGTAAAAAAATCATGGTCATAGGAGAAACAATAATTGATTGTTATCAATATGTGAGTCCCATGAGTAAATCGCCAAAAGGCAACCTTATCGCTACGCATTTTCAAAAAGAAGAACAATTTGCCGGCGGTATCTTGGCTTGTGCTAATCACATTGCCGAGTTTTGCAAGAAAACCAAGTTGGTTTCTTGTTTGGGAGAGATTGATTCAAAAATTGATTTTGTGGTAGATAACATTAATCCCCAAATAAAATCAAAACTTTTTTCCAGAAAAAAAGCGCAAACAACCGTAAACACAAGGTTTGTTGACATCAATAATTGTCATACTAAATTCTTTGGTGTTTATAAGTTTGAGCATAGTTTGTTTCCGAAAGAATTGGAGAAGGAAGTGTTTGATTTTTTGAATAAGGAACTTGAGAAATTTGATCTTGTAATTGTTGTGGATTACGGACATGGTTTTTTTACTGAAAAAATCATTGATGTCATTTGCAATAAAGCAAAGTTTTTGGCCTTGAATGTCCAAACCAACAGTACAAATTACGGTTTCAATGTAATAAGTAAATTTTCCAGGGCGGATTATGTGTGTTTGGATGAGCTGGAGGCCCTTCTTGCGGTCAGAGATCGTTTTGCCGATGTTGAAGATGCTATAATTAAAATAGCCAAGATGATGAAAGCTGACAGAGTAAACATAACATTGGGTAAGAAAGGATCCCTTTCTTATTCCTCAAAAGAAAACAATATCTGCAAAATTCCAGCTATTTTGACTGATTCAAAAGATACTGTGGGGACGGGGGATAGTTACCTTTCCTTTACTTCTCCTTGCACTCTTGTTGGAATGCCGCCGGACGCTCTTGGTTTTATAGGAAGCATTGTCGGTTCTTTGGCCAGTAAAATTGTTTGCAATGAAAAAGCGGTGAGCGTAGAGGAAATAAAAACTTTCTTAAGGAGATTTTACGATGAGTGTAATTGATACTAATGATACGAATGAATATCTTGAAAAATTTGTTGGTTCGTTGAAAAAAACGGAGGTTACGGACAATGTTGGAAATGCGGTGGAGTTTAGTAAAGGGATTGAAAAATGTGTTTTTCTGGTGAAAGAATTTAGCGAAAGGAAAGGAACTTTGTGGTTTGTCGGAAACGGCGGAAGCGCTTCAATTGCCGGACATCAGGTCACAGACTTTATAAGAAATGGTTTTAAGGCGATGTCGCCAATGGATTATTCTTTGATTACTTGCATGGCAAATGATTGTGGATATGAGCAAGTTTTTTCCGAATCACTTAATATCTTAATGGAAAAGACCGACTTGCTTATTACCATATCCAGTTCAGGCCAGTCTAAGAATATTCTTAACGCGGCGGAGATAGCGACAAAAAAAGGATGTGAAATAATTACTATGTCCGGATTCAAGTTTGATAATCCTTTAAGAAAAATGGGGAGTGTTAATTTTTACGCGCCATCAAATTCATACCGGACCGTGGAAAGCGCTCATTTGTTTTTCTGCAACTGCATTTTGGATTTTTCCTTATCGTCTTAACACCTCAATAAGTATATGTTAATAGCCTTTGTTTACTAATAAACAAAGGCTATTTTTTCTTTTTAGCCGATATTTTGTTCATTATTATGTTTTTTGCTTCTCTTGGGTGAGTGTTAAAAAACTTTTTAAGAATTTCAGTGGAGTGAAAAGGCAAGGAATCGGTAAAATGCAATTTTCCGCCAAGCGATTCTACTAAAATTTTATCTTTAGAAAGACCGCTGTTTGGATCATTAAGAAGATGTTCAGTGTCTTTCCCTTTTATAAAAAAATCAGGTTTTATCGCTCGCATCACTTTCCACGGCCCTTCGCTGTCGCAAAGAGCAACATAGTTTACGAGTTCCAGTGACGCAATCCAATCCAGCCTTAACTCTTGAGGGAAAAATGGGCGACCGGGTCCTTTGTTAACAAAATGATCGTCAACTAAAGAAACAACAAGGATATCTCCGATTTGTTTCGCTTGATTAAATTGATGAATATGCCCTGGGTGAATTAAATCAAAAACCCCATGACAATGGACAATTTTCTTTTTTTCTGTCTTATGTTTTTTAATTTCATCGGACAGTTCTTTGTGCCCCTTTATCTTTTTCCTTAGATTTTCCGGTATCATTTTAAGTTAAATTAAATACAAAATAATCATATCATAAATCAATTATTTTTTCATTTTACAAAAAGACAAATGTATGATATGAATTGGTATAGAAAATTTAATTCAAGTTCTTTAAAAAAAGAAAGGAGAAGTGGAGAATGGATAAAATTCTTAACGATTTGGCTTACGCAATGATTCGCATAAGGAAAGTGGAAGAAAAGATAGATGAATTGAATGAGGCGGAGAAAGTAAAATGCCCGACTCATCTTTGTGTCGGTCAAGAAGCGATTGCTGTTGGCGTTGGACATAATCTCTTGCAAAAAGATTATGTATTTAGCACCTACAGAGGCCATGGCCATTATCTGGCTAAAGGAGGTGATTTGAAGAAGATGATGGCGGAAATTCTCGGAAGCGAAAAGGGGTGTTGCAAAGGACGTGGCGGTTCAATGCACATAGTTGATCCGGATGTAAACTTCATGGGTACTTCAGCATTGGTTGGCGGATGTCTGCCTGCAGCGGTAGGAACCGCTTGGGCATCGCAAATGAAAAACGAGAAAAGAGTTACGGCGGTGTTCTTTGGAGATGGAGCGGTGGAAGAGGGTATTTTTCATGAATCCATGAATTTTGCCAGCTTAAAAAAATTGCCGATAATTTTTGTTTGTGAAAACAATTTTTACGCGGTCAATTCTCCAATTGAAGCCAGGCAGCCTTTGGGCGCGGATATTTACAAAAGAGCGGAAGGATATCGCATGAAAGGATATTTGGTTGACGGGAATAATGTTTTGGATGTCAACAAAATCGCCAAAGAATTGATTGATAATGCGCGAAATGGAGATGGTCCTTCCTTGCTTGAAGCCAGAACTTTTCGTTGGTGTGTCCACGTTCAGCATTACAACGAGACGCTCAAGAGAAAAGAAGAATTGATTAATTGGCAAAAAAGATGTCCAATAAAAAATCTCGGGTTTTCCTCTTTGGAAATCGTGAAAATGTCGCAAAAAATAAATTTGGAGATTGAAGAACTTTTAAACTAAATGGAGGTTGAAATATGGAAAGAAAGATAAGTTATGCGGCAGCAATAGGAGAAGCTCAAGCTCAAGCCATGGATAGACATGAAAGTGTTTTTATTTGCGGACTGGAAACGGATGGGGAAAGAGGAATTTTTGGCACCACTGTGGAGCCATGCAAAAAATTTCCTCATAGAGTTTTTGACATGCCATTGTGTGAAAATGGAATAACCGGATTTGGATTAGGGACGTCTTTGGCAGGCATGAGGCCGATAATGGTTCACGCTCGCATTGATTTTTTAATGTTAGCGATGGATCAGATTGTAAATCACGCGGCAAAGTGGAAATTTATGACAGGGAACGCCTTTAATACCCCAATGGTCATAAGAACAATTATCGGGCGGGGAAAAGGTCAAGGCGCCCAACACGCGCAAGCCCTCCACTCCATGTTTGCCGGAGTGGCTGGTTTGAAAGTAGTAATGCCGGCAAGCGCTTGTGATGCCAAAGGGTTGCTGATTAGCGCCATTGAAGACGATGAGACAGTTGTTTACATAGAACATCGTTTTCTGCATCCAATAGAAGGATGTGTGCCAGAGGATTATTACAAAGTACCCATTGGTAAGGCGCGAATACTAACCCAAGGATCAGATGTTACGATAGTCGCCATATCGCACATGGTGATTGAGGCTCAGAGAGCCGCCATAGAGCTGCTGAAAGACGGAATTTCGGCTGAGGTTATAGATTTAAGAACAATAAAACCCATTGACGAAGAAACGATATTGAATTCAGTATCAAAAACGGGCGGGTTGATTGTGGCTGATGTCGGACAGAAAATCTGCGGAGTGGGATCAGAGATTGTTTCTTTGGTTATGGAAAAGGCTTTTAATTTTATTGATGTGCCGCCTGTGCGTATTGGTTTACCCGATTATCCTGTACCAACAGCCATACCGATGGAAGAACAATATTATCCAAGTTGGATTAATATTGTTTCTGAGGCCAGGAAAATGATGGGTAAAAACCTCGGTAAAATTGAGTCTGGAGTTGTTGCGACGAGAAATTTTCAAGGTCCTTTTTGAAAGGAGGTGATTTGATTGAAAATTCTTTTTGTCATTAAAATGGTAGAGACGACGGAGCCGATGGGGGTTATGCTTCTATCCGCTTTGGCTAAAAGCAAAGGAAGGTCAAATAAAACATTCCTTCATGTTTTGGATAACGGCGGACTTAAGGAAAGACTGAAAACTTTTAAGCCTGATTTGGTGGCTTTTAGCGCGAAGACAGGAGAGTATAAGTATTACCTGGAAGCAAGTAGGGTAATCAAGAGATTTGACCAAAAAATTTTCACCGTTGTTGGTGGACCGCATTGCACTTTCAATTTCCACAAAGTCATAGAAGACGGCTTTGATGCCATAGGAGTGGGTGAGTGCGATGACGCTTGGCCGGAATTTTTGGACAAATTCGGGAAAGGCCAAAATATCAATGACATT
>LBYH01000017.1 GCA_000996035.1 Parcubacteria group bacterium GW2011_GWA2_40_143
ATTAATTCCAACTCAACCGAATATTGAAGATGAGATTGCGTTGGCAGAATTTTACGTAGGAAGATTGACATACTCACAGGTTAAAAATGAAATTCTTTTACCCTTATCCTTAGTGAGAGAAAATCGGTTTAATTGTTTCCATTACGGTATTAAAGGCAATTACTGGTATATTTCTGACGAAGGAGTAATTAGGAAGGATAAAGGACGGCATGTTTTGGGGCTTGAAACAAAGAGGGCAGAAATTGGTTTGGAATTTGCTTCTTTAAGTAATGGTTCCGTGCTGGAAAAAGTTTTTACCCGTTTAGATGAAGGTTCTCCGTCTGACAATCTTTGTAATTTGCTTAAAAAGCAAGTAGATGTGGATAAAAAGGAAATGGTTTATGCTCTTGCTTCCTCCAAAATGTTAATTTAATTTTTATGAACTTTAAAAGCCGCCCATTAAACTACGGGCGGCTTTTTCTCACTTAATTTTTAAAATAATAAATTTATGGTATATTACTAAAACTTATGGCTACAAAAAAATCAAAACTTCTTTTTCTTGATATACTAACTGATAACTCCGTTGTTCGTAATAAAATTGAAAAATTTATATATAACGGCAAAACATACGGAGAAGAAATTAGAAAGATAATAGGTTTAAAAAAAAGCGAATTTGATTGCATAGACGCTTATAAAAATGTATTTCCTAATCTTAATAATTATAATGGTATAATAATTGGTGGCTCAACCGAAGATCCGATAAATGGCACAGAAAAGAAATGGGTTTTAAAAACCTATGACTTTATTAAATTAGCAATCAGTGTTAAAATTCCAATACTTGGAATTTGCGGCGGGCTGCAATTTGTTGTAAGGGCTCTTGGAGGTGAAGTTATTTATAATCCAAGAGGAAGGAACTTTGGAAGCAATATTATACACTTAACGAAAGAAGGTCTTTTAGACAAGCTTTTTAAAGATTTGCCGGAAACCTTTAAAGTTTACTCAAGTCATAAATGCATTGTTAAAAATCTAAAAAAAGACTGGTCATGCCTCGGTTTTTCCGAAAAAACTCCTTTTGAAGCCATAGCAATTAGCGATAGTATAAGACTTGTGCAATTTCACCCGGAGATGACTACGAGTGCTATAAAATCATTAAGTCTTTTAAGAAAAGATTCTTTAATTAAAGAAGATTATTTAAAAGAAAGCGGCTTCGATGAATTTTTGCAGACATTGAACAGTGATGAGAATGTTAACAAAAAAATATTGAATAATTTTATTGATAATTTTGTCTAAAAAATAAATTTAAAAAAAGAAAAAAGATTGATATGTAAAGCAACGTAAAATATAATTAATTAATAAAAACAAATAAAAAAACAAAATTATGGAAAAGCTTCAGAATAAAATTTGGTATAGGGCACTGAAAGTAATTTTTGTAATCGTATTTATATTAACCTTAGTTATTGTTGCAGGTGGCATTTACACTATTTCAACAGAACAACAGAGTCTAGTAATAAATTGTGACAATGGTAAGAAAATTATTAAGAATGAACAAGATGGCTATACTGACATTGGAAAATATCGTATATATAGGGAATGTAGCGAGGTTGATTATCGATTATCACAATCAAAAAAGAAAGGAGGCACTCTCTCAGAAGAGAAACGAAAAGAATTGGATGTGGTTGTAGAAAAGATGGTTACAGGCGGATCTTCAGATAAAGAAATCCAAGAACATGTAGATAATTATAAGGAAGCAAATGGGGTTGAATCTAACGAAGTCAACAGACTAACAAGAAATCAATTTCAAGAATTAAGAGACAGAGGGCTTTCTGTGGAACAGATTGTGGCTTTTGAAAAAAGTAAAACTTATACCTTAAAAGAATTTTTCGGTGACACAGATATTAGTAATGGATTCATAAAGAATTCCGATGATGTATTGATACTGGCTAATTACAAAATTTTATACGAACAAAAATACTCTTCGTTTAATATTGCGAGTTTTATACTCGCGGGTGTTATTGTAACCATCCTAATCTTTTGGGTAATAACAAGAATTTTCTTCTATGTATTTTTTGGTGAGAAATTTTTTAAGTTAATACAAAGACATAATTCTGATATATAAAAGTAAAAGAAAGCAATAAATATATCAAGGGTATCAACTTTGACGAAAGTGCATATAAAGACAGACGAGATGAGTTTAATAAGTTGCTTGAGTATCTTCAGAGTATAGCAAAAAAAGAAAAAATTGCCGTTTGTTTTGATAAAGTAGATCGATTCTCTATGAGCGTTTTTTGTAAGCGAGCTGACACGCTTTATGAAATAGCAATAGCAGACAAAATAGAGCTTTATTTTGTATCAGACGGACAAGTAATAAACAACCCGATGTCCGCAGCAGAAAAGTTTTTCTTAAAAACCGGAGAAGAAAACAGAGTTGAATTCGTGCCGTATAAAACGCACGAGGATGTATGTTTGGCTGTTGGGAAAAAGGAAGTAAATTACGGCGTGGTTGCGATTGAAAACGTCATAGACGGTGTCGTTACTGAAACAATCAGAGCGGTGGAAGATGTGGATGGTCATTTGGGATTGAAAGTTTGGGCGGAGGTTGTTGTGCCGATAGAATTGTTTTATCTAAGAAAAGAAAAATGTTCGGAACCGCCTAAAAAGCTTATTTCTCATGCAGTCGCAATCAGGCAATGTAGCGAATTTATTTCAAAACTTCAAGAAGAGATTAAAGGTTTAGTAGTTGAAGTTAGAGATTCAACCGGCATTGCGGCTGAAGAAGCGGCGAACGATCAAAGCATAGCTGTAATCGCATCCTCTAAAGCATGTGAAATGAACAACTTAATTCGCATGTGTCCAGAATCGATAGCTGATCACAAGAGCAGCAGAACAAGATTTTGGGTGATAGGCAAAGAACATGCCAACAAGACTGAGAAAGATAAAACCTGTTTTTTGATAAATCTTGAACAATCTATACCAGGGTCATTGTCTAAAACATTAAATATTTTTTCTAATAGAGAAATAAATTTATTACTTATATATCCATGTCCGATTCCCGGCAAACACTGGGAGTACACTTTTCTCTTAGAGTTTCAAGGATATGTAACCGACAAGAAAATGGAGGGAGCATGGCTTGAGTTTAGAAAACTTGGCCTTTCGTTGAATCCACCTCGTTTTATTGGATCTTATCCAGACGTTACCTCTAAATAGTTTTTTAAAAGGGTGGAGTTGAATTAAAAAATTCAACTCCACCCTTTATTATTTTGACTGTTCTTTTATTTTGATTTTTTTGATTTTAGATTTAAAATTAACTCATGGCTCATCAAATTTATCAGGTTGAGGGAATTATTCTTAAAAAAGCCGGCCTTGGCGAAGCCGATAATCTTTGTTATATATACACCAGACAATTCGGCATGATTATGGCATCAGCTAAGAGCATAAGGCTTGAGAAATCCAAATTGCGCAATCATCTTGATCTTTTCTCTTTTGGTCGGTTTGGAATAATCAATACTAAAGAAACGTGGCGTATCGTGGACGCGGAGAAGATCTTGTCAGCTCCGGAAAGTTCAAATGACCTAAAGATGTTTGCCGAGATGGCAAGTTTGATATTAAGGATGGTGAAAGGAGAGGAGCCAAACGAAGCTCTCTGGAAAAGTTTGTTCAGCTTTTTTTGCTATATTTTGGAAGAAAAAGATGTTGAAAAAAAGAAAAATATCCAGATTGAATCTACCGCCTTGGTGATGCGCGCCCTCGGCTACATGGAAGATATGCCGGCTTCTCAAAGAGAGACAGTCTCGGCTATAAATAAAGCTATTGCAGAAAGTATGCTATAATAATTCTATTGTTAAAACAGGATATTTATTAAAGATAGTATGGAGAATAATAATGGAGAAAGCAGTTTAGAGAAGCTTAAAAAACGCCTCTACAAAAGAGACGATTCTTTTAAGAGAAGAAATAAAAGAGAAGATTTTGCGGCCAGCGGCAAACAGAGTCTGCCAAGCTCATGGCAAGCGGACGAAGAGCAAGAAAAGAAAATAAAGCCTTTTAAACCAATGAAATATATAATTTTTATATCTTTATTTTTTCTTTTAGTGTTATCCGGTTTTGCTTTTTATGTGTGGAATTCCGGATCCAACATAGTATCCACATCAAACGTGGGTATGGAAATAAGCGGCCCTGTTTATGTTGAAGGAGGGCAGATGCTTGATGTGAATCTTTCCATAAAAAACAACAACGCGGTATCTCTTGAGCTTGCCGACCTTATAATTGATTATCCGTCAAACAGCTTCACCAGTCTCGGAGAAAGCTTATCCAGAGAGAGAACTTCTCTTGGCGACATAGAGCCGGGAAAAACAATAAATAAAAATATTGACGTAACTTTTTTCGGACTTGAGGATGAAGAAAAAAAGATTAAAGTTACGCTTGAGTACAGGACGGTCAATTCAAACGCCATCTTTGCCAAAGAAGCTGAGTACGCGGTGAAAATTACCAAGTCGCCGATAGGTTTGTCGCTTAGTTTGCCTAAAGAAACAATTTCTGGCGGACAAATAAGCATGGATGTGGAAATAGTTTCAAATTCTGAAACATTGGCAAAAAGGGTTAGGCTGGAAGCCAAGTATCCTCCGGGTTTTAAATTCTCGGGATCCAGTGTTAAGCCAAGCGAAAGTGATAATACCTGGTTGTTGGGAGATATAGGCCCTCTTCAGAAGAAAAAAATAACAATCAAAGGTTTTTTGGATGGTCAAAATCAAGAAGAAAGAACCTTTGTTTTTTCCGTGGGGACGCTTGGTGAAGATAAGATTTTAAGAGTTTACGGCTCGGCTTCGGAAAAGATAGCAATAAAGAAAACTCCTCTTAATCTTTCCATGCTGATAAACGGCCAAAATGAGGAAAAAAATGTTATTGCCGCGGGAGAAACGGCGCGCGTTAATCTTGAGTGGGAAAATAATCTGAATGATTACATAAGAGACTTGCAGATAGAACTTAAGCTTGACGGAGAAGCGTATGAAGAGTCTTCTATTTCGGTGAGCAGGGGCCTCTATCGGACTTTTGATGATACTATTTTATGGACACCAAACAGTTTGAGCGATTTGTCTTCCATTAAGCCGGGAGATATAGGCAAAACCCAGTTAAGCTTTAAGATAAAAAATCCTTTGCCCATTTATGGCGCCGGTGATAAAGATTTCGCCATTTCGCTTGAAGCGAATATTTCCGGCAAGGGCACCTCGGCTGATTATGAGAATAAGATAATAACCGACAGCGTAAAGAAAGAAATAATGGTGGCTTCCGGCATAAGAGCCATTGGCAGAACACTCTACTTTTCCGGCTCTCTTGAAAATGACGGACCGATTCCGCCGGAAGTTGGGGAAGATACTTCTTATACCGTGGTATGGTCTTTGGCCAATAATTCCAACGATCTTTCCGATGCCAAAATTACCGCCACCATACCGCCTTACGTTGAATGGATGGACTCATTTTCTCCTTCATCGGAGGATGTTGTTTTTGATGAAAGCAATTCCACCATTACTTGGAATATCGGAGATTTGGCTGCCGGCACTGGCTTGATAAGGCAGGCCAGAGAAATTTCGTTTCAACTGCTATTCTCGCCTAGTTTAATACAGGCTGGCACCGTGCCGGAAATAGTGTCGGAAGCCAGGTTTGAAGCTTATGATGAATTTGTGGAGGAAATGATATATACCGCTATTTCGGCTCTTGATATAAATTTATCAAAAGACCCGCTTTCAAACGACAGTAAAAATAATAAAGTCGGCAGTGAGTAAGCAATAAAATAAAAACATGAAAGATTTGGAAAAAATAGTAGCGCTTGCCAAAAGAAGGGGCTTTGTGTTTCCCGGCTCGGAAATATATGGCGGATTCGCGGGAACTTACGATTGGGGGCCGCTTGGAACTGAGCTTCGTCTAAACGTAGTTAATGAGTGGACAAGGGCGATGAAGGAACATTACAATATGGCATTTTTGGATTCAAGCATCTTTACCGCCGCCAAAGTTTGGGAAGCTAGCGGACATGTCTCCGGTTTTTCCGATCCCATGGTCGTCTGCAATAAATGCCACACTAAATTCAGAGCGGATCACTTGTTGGAGGCTATAGGAGTCGTGGCGGATGAGAAAATGACAGAACCGCAAATTAACATTTTGTTTGATGAATATAGGGCGAAACTGCAGTGCCCTTCTTGCGGCAAGAAAGATTTTGGCAAAGTTGTTGCTAAAAATTTAATGGCGACAGCTACTCTCGGGAAATTCAATGAAGAAGATCAGGATGTTTATTTGCGAGCGGAAACGGCGCAGGGAATTTTTATAAATTATAAAAATGTGCTTGACTCAGGATTCTTTTCCGTTCCTTTTGGCATTGCCCAGGTTGGCAAGGCCTTCAGAAACGAAATCAGTCCAAGGCAGTTTTTATTCCGCAAGAGGGAATTTGAGCAAATGGAGATGCAATATTTCGTGCCACCAAAAGAAGCTGTTGCGGCGTATGAAGAGTGGAAGGTAGAACGTATGTCTTTTTACGATCGCCTTGGCATAAAAAAGGAAAAACTGCGCTGGAAGCAGCACGAAAATCTTGTTTTTTACGCAAAAGACGCATGGGACATCCAGTATGAATACCCTTTTGGGTGGAATGAATTGGAGGGAGTGCACTATCGCGGTGATTACGACTTAAGCCAACATCAAAAGTTTTCCGGTGTTGATATGACTTATTTTAACGAGAAGACAAAAGAGCGTTATATCCCGCATGTTATTGAAACGTCAACAGGTGTTGACCGAACTATCCTGATGCTTCTTTCCGACGCGTACGACGAAGATGAAATGAATGGAGAGAAAAGAGTAGTTTTGAAATTTAAGCCTAAAATCGCGCCGGTGAAGGTGGCTGTTTTTCCTCTTCTTAAAAATAAGCCAGAGTTGGTGGCCAAAGCCAGAGAAGTTTTTAAGCTTGTAAGAGGCTCGGTAGATGGCATGGTGATGTTTGATGATAACGGCAATATCGGCAAACGCTACAGAAGACAAGATGAAATAGGCACGCCGTATTGCTTGACGATAGATTTTGACACCTTAAATGACGACACGGTTACCGTTCGCGACAGGGATACGGGCAAACAAGAAAGAATTAAGATAAACGAATTGCCGGAATTTCTCAAGAATAAAATTAAATAAAAAGTCGTGTTCACGCATGGCAAACATGTGGCAGTATGGTATGATCAAAAAATGGTGGATATAGAAAAGATAAAACCAAATATAAAGAATCTGGCCGAAAAATACGGCTTATCTTTGGTATTGCTTTTCGGCTCGCAGGCGACAGGCAAAACACATTCTAAAAGCGATACGGATATGGCTTATTTTTCAGATAAGTCACTGAGTTTATCACAAGAGTCTTCTTTTTTTATTGATTTGCTCCCGGTCTTAAGGGAGAAAAATATTGATATTGTTTCACTAAGAAAAGCTTCGCCGTTGCTTTTGAAAGAGATTTTTGATAATGCTATCATGCTTTATGAGGCGAGAGAATCGCTTTTTAGCGAGTTAAGAATATACGCCTATAGAAAATACTTTGATTCTAAAAAACTTTTTGATATTCGTTCCGGCTATATACGTGGTAAAATTAATAATTATAAGAAAGAATTAAAATATGTTTGATAAGCAACTGGTTGAGAAAAATCTTAGCGTGCCGGATGACCTGCAAAGCACGTTTTTAACTTTGGCGGACAGCAAGATATTGCCTAAGGATTTTGCCGTCAAAATCGCGCCGGTTGTGGGGCTTAGAAATAAAACAGTTCATCAGTATGAAAAAATAGACAAAGAGCTTTTTATAAAAAAACTCAAAGAAAACTTTGGCGACTTTAAAAAATATCTAGTGCTTATTGAAAAAAACATTTAAATTTTGTGCGGTAAAAATTCATGCCATGGGCATGGTTTTTGCGTTTCTTTAACCTTCCGTGGTAGTATTGACTTATGATCAACTTTGAGAAAAGAAAACTACCTAACGGCCTAAGGGTTATATTGGCTCCTTTTGCCGGCACTGAAGCCGCCACTCTTTTGGCGCTCATTAAAACCGGTTCAAGAAACGAGACAAAGAGAATCAGCGGCATTTCTCACTTTTTGGAGCATATGTTTTTCAAAGGCACTAAAAGCAGGCCAGAAGCTGGCATGGTGCACAAGGAATTAGACAGAATAGGCGCCGACCATAACGCTTTCACTTCCAAGGAAACCACCGGTTTCTGGGTGAAAACCGCCGGTAAAGATTTTAACGTGGCCATTGACATAGTATCCGAGATACTCACGGAACCGCTTTTTAAAGAAGAAGAAATGGATAAGGAAAAAAAAGTTATCTTTCAAGAAATAGACATGTACGAAGACATGCCTTCTCGCAAAGTGCATGATGTTCTGGAGAGACTTTTATATGGCGATAATCCGGTGGGCTGGAATATCGCCGGTGGCAAAGATACGGTTGCCAAAATAAGCCGTAACGACCTTTTGAAATATGAGAAAGAAAATTATGTAGCAGGGAATATGTTGGTGGTCGCCGCCGGTAATATAAACAAGAATGAAATTTTTGAGAAAATCAAAAAAGAGTTTGGTGGAGTGAGAAGAGGGGCGGCGAAATCTTTCAAGAAATTCAGAATGGTTCAAAAAGAGCCGACCGTTGATATTGTGAATAAAAAAACGGATCAAGCTCATCTGACCATGGCTATAAGAGGATATGATATGCGCGATGATAAAAAATACGCCTTAAATTTGCTTTCCGTTATACTCGGTGGCAACATTTCTTCCAGACTTTTTAATGAGATAAGAGAAAAAATGGGTCTGGCTTATTATGTTTACGCCTGGGGAGACCAATATCAGGATTGCGGCTATCTTGGTATTGCCGCCGGAGTGCCCAATGAAGAGTTGCAAAACGCAACCGGCAGAATAGTGTCTATAATTAAGGATATAAAAGACAATGGCGTGAGTGAAGATGAGTTAAAAGACGCCAAAAGTTATCTGCGCGGGCAGATGTCGCTTAAGTTTGAAGGTTCGGAAGAAATCGCGAGCTTTGTAGCCGGACAGGAGATGTTCTATAATAGAATAAAACAACCGCACGATATACTTAGAAAGATTGAGAAGCTTACGGCTAAAAATTTGAGCGATGTTGCCAAAGAAATTTTTACGCCGGAGAGGATAAATATGGCGGCTATAGGCAACGTCAAAAACAGCGACAAAGATCGCGATGTTTATAAAAAGATTCTGAAGAATATTAAAAGTTAAAATGAACGACAAAAATCTTACAATAAATATTACAAGCGGCACAGTGATTAAGATAATTGCCATTTTGCTTATCGGTGTATTCTTGTATTTGATAAGAGATATTATGGTGGCGGTACTCTTTTCGGTGGTTATAGCTTCGGGAGTGGAGCCGGCCGCAGTTTGGTTTAAAAAGAGGAGAGTGCCTAGAACCTTTGCCGTTATCTTCGTATATCTTGCCGCTTTTGCCTTTATGGGGGCGATGTTTTATCTCATAATACCGACAATTTTCAGAGAAGTAACAAACTTTGCCGGCAATTTGCCTAATTACCTTGAAGATCCTCTTCAGTTTGAGTTTATTGCCAGAGTCTTCCCAAATTTGCCTGATTTCGCCACCGGAGCAATGGGGCAGTTTATTGGAAAAGTAAGCGACTTTGTCGGCGGCTTATCTGCTGGAGCTTTGAGTTTGGCCACGGCCGCTTTTGGCGGAGCGGTTTCTCTTGTTCTTATTGTAGTATTGTCATTTTACCTCTCGGTGCAGGAAAACGGTATTGAAAAATTTCTTGGCATAGTGGTACCGTCAAGACACGAAAAATATGCCATTGGCTTGTGGATGAGATGGAGGAAGAAAATAGGCTTGTGGCTTCAAGGCCAAGTCCTATTGGGATTTATTGTTGGCGTTCTGGTGTATATGGGACTCACCATCCTTCAGGTGGAATACGCGCTTACGTTTGCCTTGCTGGCCGCTTTATTTGAGCTCATTCCTATCTTTGGACCGATCTTGGCCGCGGTGCCGCCCGTTATGGTAGCTCTGCTCCAAAGCCCGCTTTTAGCCGGAGAAGTTGCCATTTTGTATATCATTATTCAGCAATTTGAAAATCACCTGATCTATCCGTTGGTAGTTACTAAAATTGTAGGTGTGCCACCCATGATAGTCATCCTGTCTCTTATAATCGGGGCGCAAGTTGGCGGTTTCTTCGGTATTATTCTAGCCATTCCTCTCGCCACACTGGTAATAGAAGTACTGGAGGATGTTGATATTAGAAAAAAACACCAAATAAAAGAGTTGTCCGGTACGACAAATAAAAATTCGGCTTAAAGCCGAATTTTTATTTGCTATTTGTTTTTATACATATCCTGAGATCTTTTTATTTCTTTTTTGGCCGCATCAGCGTTTTCCCAGCCTATGATTTTTACTTCTTTGTTTTGGAGTTGTTTGTATGTTTCAAAAAAGTGGGCTATTTCCTTTAAAGAATGAGTATGGAGTTTTTCAAGATCGGTAATGTCGTTGATGTTGTCAAATCGGGGATTATTAACTTGAACTCCAAGTATTTTATTGTCTTGCTCGCCAGAATCTATCATTTTAAGCATACCTATTGGTCTGACTTTTACTACGCAGCCCGGGAAGAGCGGATCGCCACCTAGGATTATCACATCAGCAGGATCGCCATCTTCAGCCAAAGTTTCCGGTATGAAGCCGTAATCGGCGGGATAGTGCATGGGAGAGTAAAGCACTCTATCCAGTTTTACCATACCAGTTTCTTTGTCCAATTCGTATTTATTTTGGCTGTTTTTCGGTATTTCTATTATGGCGTTAAACTCCGATGGGGCTTTATCGCCGATTTTTACGTTAAGTAAAGACATATGTTTCAATTTAAGATTTAATAAATAAAATTTAAAATCTTATTTATACTTGTAATTACTCGCTGCTTTCTCCTTCGGATTCCGAAGGAGATTGATCCATTATTACTTCGCCTTCTTCGGTAGCTTGAGCTACCGTATCGCCTTCGCGCGATTTAATGTCTATTTTCCAGCCGGTAAGTTTGGCGGCTAGACGCACGTTTTGACCCATTTTGCCTATGGCTAGAGAAAGTTGATCCTCGTCCACCAACACCTTGGCTTCTCTTTTTTCTTTATTGGCAGTCACTTCAAGTATTTTAGCGGGGGAAAGGGAATTGGAAATCAATTCGCTCGGATCCTCTGACCATTCTATAATATCAATTTTTTCTCCGCCAAGTTCTGAAATGATAGTGCCGATTCTGGTGCCTTTCTGTCCAACGCATGAACCCACCGGATCTACGCCATCTTGGGTGGATATAACGGCGATTTTTGATCTTGAACCGGCTTCTCTGGCGATATTTTTTATTTCTACTACGCCATGAGCTATCTCCGGTATTTCCATTTCAAAAAGCTTAGCGATAAATTTAGGGTGAGACCTTGATAAGATAAGACTTATGCCTCTGGGAGTTTCTTCCACTAGAAAAAGTAAAGCTTTGGTTCTTTCTCCTATCCTGTATCTTTCGCCTCGTATTTGCTCGTCTCTGGGCAAAATGGCCGTAGCTCTGCCGAGATCCACAAACACATTGTTGTTTTCTATTCTTTGCACCAAACCACTGAGAATTTCTCCTTGTTTGTCTTTATATTCTCCATAAATCGATTCTTTTTCCGCCTCTCTTATTCGTTGCATTATAACTTGTTTTGCCGTTTGAGCGGCAATTCTGCCGTAATCATCTTTGGATTCAAGAGGAAAAACTATCTCCTCGCCCGGCTCGGCATCTTTCTTGATTTTTCTGGCCTCCTCAATCATTATATGATGTTCCGGATTAAACCTCACTTTTCTTTCTCCCGAAACAGTTTCGTTTTCTAAGCTTTTAATTTCTTTTTCTGTTGGAATTTCTTCCTCGCTTTCTTCTTCCTCACTTTTCAGCATGGACTCGTCAACCACAAATTTAACTTGAAAAAAATTGGTAATGCCGGAAGTAAGATCAAATTCAGCTTTTACGATCTGACCTCTTTTGCCATAATCTTTTTTGTAGGCCGCTGCTAAGGCGTCTTCTATTGTTTTTATTATTTTGTCTTTTGGAATGTTTCTTTCGGCTTCAAGCTGTTCAAGAGCCGAGTGTAATGCTTTTATGTCCATAAAATTGTTTTTTACTAATAATTCCCGCTCGTTGGCGGGATAATAAGATACTTACATAATAGACACTTTTTTGTTTGATGTCAAATTTAAGCTCCACTCGTTTTTGCCCTCGGTAGGAATCGAACCTACATTAAGAACTTAGAAGGCTCCCGTTCTATCCATTGAACTACGAGGGCATAAAAAATTAAAAAACCGGACTTATCCTCTCACAAAAACATAGTCATAAAATGCTACGCATTTTCTTCCTTGTTTTGTGGGCGATGAGGGACTTGCCCTTGCAGGGCGCGAATTTTTCATCCCGCTTTCAGCGTGATAAGAAAAACCCCTTCAAGTCCTCACGCAAGCAAAGCAGTTTGCTTGCTATCGCCCTTGTTCGCCAAGCTTTCAGCTAGGCTCACTGTGGGCGATGAGGGACTTGAACCCCCGACCTTTCCGGTGTAAACGGATTGCTCTACCAACTGAGCTAATCGCCCCTGAAATCTACCAAATAAATATAACTTATAATTGGTCTTTTTTCAATAGCCATGGCATTATTTAGTAATAATGATGGAAATACCCGTAATTTATGAAGATTCAAACATCGTGGCGGTAAACAAGCCGGCTGGTATTGTAGTACACCGCTCCGCGACAGAGAGCGAGGAGAAAAAAAAATATCTTACGGACTGGCTTGTTGAGAAATATCCAACGATAAAAAATGTGGGTGATGAGCCGGAGTTGCGGCCGGGTATCGTCCATCGCCTGGATAAGGAAACATCGGGAGTCCTAATAATTGCCAAGAATCAGAAAGCTTTTGAATTTCTTAAAAAACAATTCAAAGAAAAAGCTGTTGTTAAAAAATACATCGCTCTCTTAAGAGGTGTTTTAAAAGAAGACAACGGCGTAATAGATTTGCCGATAGGAAAGAGTAAAGTGGATTTCAGAAAAAGAGCGATTGGCAAGGCGGCAAGGGGAGAACTCAAGGAAGCGCATACCGAGTATAGGGTTCTTGAAAGATTTTCAGATTATACTTTGGTGGAAGCATTTATTAAAACCGGCAGAACGCACCAGATAAGAGTCCACTTCGCCGCCATCAGCAAGCCTTTGGCTTGCGACCATCTCTACGGTGCCGGCAAGGGCAAGGTATGCCCGCAAGGTTTGGATAGAATCTTTCTGCACGCCAATTATTTGGAAATATCACTTCCGAACGACTCTAAGATTAAGCTGGAGGCGGATTTGCCGGAAGATTTGGCCGGAGCGTTGGATTTGTTGCGGAAAAAATAAGAATATGCTATGATTATTTTCCATAAAGCAGGGTTATGAATGAGACAATGGAAAAAATAAAAAATTGGGATATAAAGCCGGGCAATATTGTAAAAGTTTGGCAGAAAATCAAAGAAGGAGATAAAACAAGACTCCAGGCTTTTGAGGGTGTGATAATAGCGCATAAGCACGGTTATGAACCCGGCGCCACTTTTACCGTCAGGAAAGTTGCTAGTGGCGTGGGCGTGGAAAGAATTTTCCCCCTATTTTCCCCGAGCATTGAGAAAGTTGATTTAGTAAGAGCTTCCATGGCCAGAAGATCCAAACTCTATTACGTGAGAATCAAGACAGTAAAAGATATTAAGAAGAAAATGAAATATACCAAGGCGGAAGCGCTTAAATCTAAAGCTTCAGTAAAACCTAAACCTAAAACTAAAAAGTCTAAAGAGGTGGTTGAGGCGGTTGCTGAAATCGCCAATAAAGAATAAAATTAAATAAGCGTTATCACGGCGTTTATAATTACGTCGCTTGCCCAGGTGGTGGAATTGGTATACACGTACGCTTGAGGTGCGTATGCCGAAAGGCTTGGAGGTTCAAGTCCTCTCCTGGGCACCAGTAGTAACTTGTTCAGAATTAAGAATATGGAGCGATTTTGCAGAAGCCAAAATCGCGCTTTGATTTTCGCCAAAACCCTTTCCGCCTACGGCGGAAGCCGTGAAATCCCATAAT
>LBYH01000018.1 GCA_000996035.1 Parcubacteria group bacterium GW2011_GWA2_40_143
TGAATATACTAATGCTTTAATTTATATCATATTCCACCAAAGACTGCAAAAAAGATTAAGTTTTCGTGACAATGACTTAATTTTGTGTTATTGTTGTATTCACTGACATGCTTAAAGTAAAAAACATAAAAAAGAGTTATGGGGAAACGACTATATTGGCCGGTATTTCTTTTGCTATTGAAAGAGGTCACAAGATAGCTCTGGTTGGAGAGAACGGCGCGGGTAAAACCACTCTGCTTAAAATCATAGCCGGCCTTGTTGAGCAAGATGCCGGCTTGGTGGAAACGGTTCGCGGCGCGCGCGTCGGTTACCTGCCTCAAAGCTTTATGGCTTCTGGCAAAGAGACCGCTTTGGAATATTTGAGAAAAACTTCCGGCATTAACGAAGCGGAAAGTTTTAAAAACGAACTTGAGACAAAAAAAGATTTTAGCAAGAAAGACAAAGTCAATTACAATGAGGCACTCGCCGATTATAAGCGCTTAGGCGGTTATTCTTTTGAACATAAAGCGAAAAATATATTGGTCGGCTTAGGACTAAAGGTTTCTGACGCGGACAAGAATCTTGCCACGCTAAGCAGCGGACAAAAAAGCAAAATTGCGTTGGCCGGCATCCTGCTTAAAGGAGCTGATCTTCTGCTTATGGACGAACCCACGAACAATTTAGATATACCGGCGTTGATTTGGCTGGAGGATTTTATAAAAAATTCCATGGCCGCTTGCATAATGGTGTCACACGACAGACGCTTTTTGGACAACACCATGAATAAGGTTATGGAATTGAATAAGCAAACAAGAACAATAAACATTACGGGCGGAACATACAGCAATTATCTTATAACGATGTTTAAAAAAACAGCAAGAGAGAAGGAACAATATCGCCTCCAAAAAGAAGAGATAAGCAGATTAAACGATCTGGCCGCGAGAAAAAGAGAAGCCGCCAAAAAAGGCGCCAAATGGATTGGCACGGATAATGATAAATTTCTTATCGGTTTCAAACGCAACAGGGCCGGCAGCAAAACCGACATAGGCATTAAACTTACCAAAGTGGAAATTGGTTATAAAGATGGTTCGTTTAAGGCTGGACCGTTTTCTCTGGAGATAAAACGCGATGATAAAATAGGCATCATGGGGAATAACGGTTCAGGTAAATCAACTCTGCTTAAGACTATTGCCGGCTTGCTCCCCGCTCTGTCGGGTGAACTAATCTTTGGCGCGGACACCAAAATCGGCAATCTCACTCAAGAGCACGAAAACCTGCCGGAAAGAGAAAGTCTCGGACAATTTCTAATTGACAAAGGCGGCGTAAAACCTCAGGAAGTATTTCCCCTGCTTGCTCAATTCGGCTTCAAAGACAATAAAGTCAAAGAAAATATTGGCGCGCTGAGCCCGGGAGAAAAAACGAGATTGCTTTTCGCTTTATTTCAAACCATGTCAGTAAACGTTCTTCTGCTTGATGAACCCACAAACCATCTTGACGCCGATGCGATTGACGCTCTTGAGGAGATGCTTACTTCTTACAAAGGCGCTGTCGCGCTGGTCTCTCACGACAGATATTTTCTGGAAAAAATCAATTTAGATAAAACATATATTCTCTCTGAAGGTAAATTGTCCGTTATTCCCCATCTTGACCATCTTTTGGCCTCATAGTTGGGAAAATTATTACTTCTTTTATATTGCTTGAAGAGGTGAAAAGCATTATAAGTCTGTCTATACCCATACCAAGACCGGCGGCCGGAGGCATGCCATATTCCATAGCCTCAAGATAATCATCGTCGCTTGGAGACACGTCCTTTTCTCCCATCTCCTTCATCTTGTCTTGCTGAGCAAATCTTTCTTTCTGATCTATCGGGTCGTTAAGCTCGGAGAAAGCGTTTATTACTTCGCCGCCGTTTATTACTAATTGAAAACGATCTATAAGATCCGGATTATTTTCTTTCCTTTTGGCCAAAGGAGAAGCTCCGGATGGATAATCTTCTATAAAAGTTGGTTGAATAATCTTAGGGCGACAAATTTTCTTATAGATATTGTCCATTATCTTTTCTTTGCTCTCAAAATCTTCCACCTTAATACCAAGCTGCTTAGCCTTAATGGCAAAATCTTCTCTTGTGGCTCTATCCACATCGCCCATCAGAGCATATCTCTTAAACACTTCATAATAGGAAAGTCTGGTAAATTTTTTAGCAAAACTTATTCTCTGCTCACCGCAAATAATCTCACTGCCTCCAAAGATAGTTTCCACCAAATGTCTGAAAAGATCTTCAGTAAAATCTTTAAGATAATCGGCGTCGCGATATGCCTCATAAAGCTCAAGCATTGTAAACTCAAGAAAAGATCAATATCTAACGCATTGTGGTGCGTTTTAAATGGTTGCGCCAGAGCACCACCGGCTAGCGCCTGAAGCATCGGCGTTTCCACTTCAAGGAATCCTTTGCCGTTTATATAATTCCTTAGTTCGGAAATGATTTTTGACCTCAAAATAAATCTTTCTTTAACTTCTTCGTTCATTAAAATATCCAGATATCTTTTTCTAAATCTTTCTTCCACATCTTTTAATCCATGCCACTTCTCCGGCAGCGGTCTAAGACTCTTGGCAATAGTTCTAAAAGAAGACACGGCTAAGCTATTCTCTTCTTTTTTAGTTACAAAAGCGCTGCCGCTGATTTCCAGAAAATCGCCTATATCAACGGTGTCGGCAAATAACGCAAAAGCTTCTTCGCCTATATCATTTTTCTTAATGTAGCACTGCATGCTACCATTGCCGTCATTTATATCAGCAAACACCGAACCGCCATGCAATCTTATGGCCATCACTCTACCAGCCACGTTTAAAGATTTTTTCTCCGCCAAAAAATTTTCAAAATTATCCATGACATCTTTTATGTTTATGTCTCTTTTCACCGATACTGGAAAAGGGTTAACGCCGGCATCTTTTATCGCCTTCAGTTTTTTCAGTCTCTCCCCCCTTATTTCTTCAAAAGTACTCATGTTTTTAGTTGAAAGTTTGAAAAGTTAAAAATTTGTAAAATGTTTTTTAAGAAAGATCTTCCACTGAATACGAGACATCTCCGGAAGGTGTTTCTATTTTTATCTTGTCTCCTTTTTTCTTGCCAATCAACTCTTTGCCGAGAGGGCTGTCGTAAGACAATTTACTGGAAGCAATATTCGCTTCTTCTTTGTTTACTATGATATAAGTTTTCATGTCTTTGTCGCCCTCTTTCTTTACCTTCACGGTAGAGCCTACTTGCACCGATGTGCCGGTCGGCTTTTCCACCACCACAGCTCTGTTTACCACGTCTTGATATCTGGCGATTTTCTCCTCCAAAAATCTTTGTGATTCCAAAGCCTCCTTATACTCAGAGTTCTCAGACAAATCACCGAGACTCTTGGCATACTCAAGACGGCTGGCTATATTTTTCCTTCCGACAGTAGTAAGTTCTTGAAGTTCATTTTTAATTTTATCTAAACCTTCCCGGCTTAAGTATTCCGCATTGTTCATTGTTTTATATTTGTTGCATTATATCATTAATATCGCTAAAAAACACCCGCAATTCAAGGGCTTCAAGTTCGCGCGATGAGACTGATTCCCTTTAAATCCCTTCTTCTTTCAAGCTCTCTATGATGGCCTTGGCCTTCTTTGAAAGCTTTTTCGGCGTCCTTACTTTAATTTTAATCAGCAGATCCCCTCTTGATTTGCCAGTCATATTTCTGATTGAGACAATCCCTTTTCCTCTAACTTTTAAAACTTCGCCAGAGTCTATTCCGGCCGGAATTTTAAGTTTAATGGCGCCGTCCAAAGTCATTACGTCTTTTTCTGTCCCAAGCAAGGCTTCCGACACTTTAATATCTAAATCCATAATAAGATCGTCTCCTCTTCTGGTAAAGATCTGGTGCTTTTTTACGTTTACTTTAATATACAGATCGCCGGCAATTCCTCCTTGCGCCGCTTCTCCCATGCCGGACATATTTATCACTTCTCCGTCATTTATGCCGGGAGGCACTTTCACAACAATCTCTTCGCTTCTTTTTTCCACACCATGACCTTTGCAATGTTTGCACTTTGCTGAAGCAATACTGCCCAGACCGCCACACTTGGAACATTCTCTCATGGTGCTGATACTGCCAAGAATCGTTTTTCTCACTTCGTGCACCCTGCCGGCTCCTTGGCAAGCCACGCATTTCTCCAGCTCTGAATTTTTCTCGGCTCCTGAACCGCCGCAATCATCGCAGAAAGACACCTTGGAAATGAGAATTTTTCTCTCGGCTCCAAAAGCCGCTTCTTCAAAAGATATTTCCAGATCCACGGCAATATCTCTGCCTCTTTTGGCTCTTCTGCCCCCTCCTCCTCTTTGTCCGCCGAAAAAGTTTTCAAAGATATCACCAAAATCAAATTCAAAGCCTTGGCCGCTTGCTCCATTAAAATCAAAACCGCTAAATCCCTGCCCGCCGCCGCCCATGCCGCCATCAAATGTCCTGCCGTAAGTATCATACTCGGCGCGCTTTTTGTCGTCGCTCAATATCTGATAAGCTTCGCTTACTTTTTTAAACTCGCTGTCGTTCCCAGTGTTTCTATTGTCGGGATGATACTTATGAGCAAGCTTTCTATATGCTTTTTTTATATCCTCTTTAGTGGCGTTTTTCGTCACACCAAGAACATTGTAATAATCCATATTTTTATATTAACTTATTTGCCTTGATCGCCCTCTTTTTTCTCCTCAAACTCGGCATCTCTGGCTTCACCGCTCGCGGTATCTTGAGCTTGCTGCCCGCTTTGCCCTGTTTGCGGTTCAGTCTTTTGATCCTGCTGTTTATACATGGCTTCCCCTATAGCCTGCAAGCTCTTTGAGAGATTATCCGTGGCTGTTTTAATGGCGGCAACATCTTCTCCATCCTTTACCTTCTTGAGTTCTTCCAGCTTAAGCTTAACATCATTTTTTATATTCTCAGTCACTTTGTCGCCAGCATCCGAGAGAGACTTTTCAGCCGTGTACATCAAACTGTTCGCGTTGTTTTTAACTTCAGCTATCTCTCTTTTTCTCTTATCTTCACCGGCATGAGCTTCAGCGTCTTTCTTCATTCTTTCTATATCTTCAGGAGAAAGACCGGAAGAAGCTTCTATCTTTATTGATTGTTCTTTGTTTGTAGCCTTATCTTTTGCTTTAACGTTAAGTATGCCGTTTACGTCTATGTCAAACGTAACTTCTATTTGCGGCAAACCTCTCGGAGAAGGCGGGACACCATCTAAAATAAATCGGCCAAGTGTTTTATTGTCGGCAGCCATTTCTCTCTCTCCTTGTATAACATGTATCTCCACTGATGGCTGATTATCGGCAGCCGTGGAGAACACTTGACTTTTGCTGGTTGGAATAGTGGTATTTTTATTTATAATCTTGGTAGCTACGCCGCCCATTGTTTCTATGCCAAGAGAAAGCGGAGTAACATCCAAAAGCAAAATATCTTTTACATCTCCTCTTAAAATACCTCCTTGCACCGCGGCGCCTATTGCCACCACTTCGTCCGGATTGATAGACTTGTTAGGTTCTTTGCCAAAAAGTTCTTTCACCGCTTTCTGGATGGCCGGCATTCTGGTCTGACCGCCCACAAGCACCACTTCATCTATGTCACTTATCTGAAAACTTGATTCGCTCACCGCTCTTTTGGTAATCTCTATTGTTTTTTTTATGTACTCATCCACCATTTCTTCCAATTTGTTTCTGCTTAACTTAAGCTGCAAATGTTTTGGTCCGGACGCATCCGAGGTAATAAAAGGAATATTAATTTCCGCTTCAAAGGTGCTGGAAAGTTCGTGCTTGGATTTCTCCGCCGCTTCTTTAAGTCTTTGGAGAGCTAAAACATCTTTAGACACGTCTATACCGCTCTCCTTCTTAAATTCAGCTACAATCCAAGAAATAATTTTATTGTCAAAATCTTCTCCTCCCAAATGCGTATCGCCATTGGTTGACTTAACTTCTATCACGTCATCGCCCACTTCAAGCACCGATACGTCAAAGGTGCCTCCACCCAAATCGTAAACCACAATCTTCTCGTTTTTCTTTTTGTTTAAACCGTAAGCCAGCGCGGCGGCCGTAGGTTCGTTTATTATTCTTAACACTTTAAGACCGGCTATCTCTCCCGCGTCTTTGGTGGCCTTTCTTTGCGCGTCATTGAAATAAGCCGGCACGGTAATGATGGCCTCTTCTATCTTGCCACCCACTCTGGCCTCGGCATCATGCTTAAGTTTCTGGAGGATCATAGCCGAAACTTCTTCCGGAGAATAGCTTTTGTCGCCCATTACCACCTTCACGCCGCCACTCTCGGAACGCTCTATCTTATATGGCATAAGTTCTTTGTCTCTGATAATTTCTTCGTCTTCAAACTTTCTGCCAATAAGTCTCTTAACGGAATAAACAGTATTAGCCGGATTGGTAACAGCTTGTCTTTTAGCCAAAAGACCCACCAGCCTGTCGCCGCTTTTTGACATGGCAACTATAGACGGAGTGGTTCTTCCGCCTTCATCATTTTCCAAAACCTTTGGCTCGCCAGCCTCTATTATGGATATGGCCGAGTTGGTAGTGCCAAGATCTATGCCTAATATTTTTGATGTGTTACTCATGGTTTTTTAAAAAATTATTTATGATTTAAATTTGCCGATTTTTACCAAACTTGGTCTGATTATCTTTTCGCGCATTTTGTAGCCTTTTCTCATTTCTTCCATTACAATACCGTCTTTTTCCGCTTTGTCAATGTCTACCTCCCCTATTGATTCGTGATCCTTCGGATCAAATTTTTTGCCAATACTTTCCATCGGCTCCACCCCTCTGCCTTTCAGTATATTTACCAATTGACCGCGCAAAGCTTCAAACCCCTGCCGCCAATTCTCATCCAATTTTGCCAGCGAATCTTCATTGGCAAAAAGTCGATCAAAGCTGTCGGCAAGTTCAAGCAACTCTAAAGCAAAGCCAGCTTCGGCAAATTTAATAAACTCGGTCTTCTTAGTCTCATCGTCTTTTCTGGCGTTTACGAAATCGGCTTTGGCTAATTGCCAGCCGGTGAGATACTCCATTCTTTCCGTTTCGCATTTCTTGAGTTTTTCTTTTATATTCTTAATTGAAGCGGCCGCATTATCAACATCTTCTTCAATAACAATATCTTCTTGCAAATTATTGTCTTTTTCCATGTTTTTACATTTTATCATTTTTTTTGCTAAAAAACAACCATATTGCCGAATGCACCAAGGTTAAACCTTGGTGCATTTTAACCTTGAAAAATAAAGGTTTTTGGGTTTTTTTGAATTTACAAGCAAAAACATCCCTTTTGGAAATGAGATGTTTTTGCTTTCTCTGCTGTCTTCTTTTATAAATTCAGGAGTTCCGCGTCTATGGCGTTAAACTCTGAATCAAGCTCGGCCTCAATATCAGCCGTGTCTATTTCATCCAAGTCGCTTATTATCTTATCTGCAGTATCGTTTCGCGGAATTTGCTGCTCCATGTCAGCGGAATCATTAACCGGTTGCTCATCCGAAGAGAGCATGATAAAGCCCGCTATGGCAATCGCAACTATGATGATTATTATAATAAATTTTTTCATTTTTCTTTTTGCTTTTATTTTTTAATCATTATGATTCGCTCTCATCTTCTTCTGAGACTGGGGGCGTGACAATCTCTTTAAGCTTGCTGGAGGCATCTTTAATCGCGTCTTGAGCGACCTTGACCGTGTCTTTAGCATCGCTTAAGTTACTCCTCATTTGGCTCATTACACTGCCTACATCCATTCTTAAGTTTTCTTCCGCGCTTATTGTAATTTCATAAATCTTGGCAGCCTGCGCTTCAATAGCCGACTTGCTGCTTTCTATGGCGCTCTTAGCGCTCTCAATCGCTGCTTTTACCGCCGAAACATCGCTTCCGCTTGCCTCCAAGGTATTTGCTCTGTCTATAATTCTGTTTAAAACATTTTCTATTCTTTCCAAAAACGCAAGGAGTCTATCCGTATTCTCTTTGTTTAACTCATCTATTTTAGCATCAAGCTTCTCTACTATTTCTTTCTTTTTCTCATCGCTGATTTTTTCCAATTGCTGCTTAAGCTCTTCTCTTTTGGACTCAATCTTTTGTTTAGCCTCTTCTCTTACCGCCTCTATTCTCTCTTTAATCTCTTCTCTCTTTACTTTAGCATCTTCCAAAAGCTGTCTTCTTTTCTCTTTTAGTTCTTCAAGAGCCTCGGTATCGCCACTGACGGCCGCCTCTCTGGTCTCTTCACTTATTTGCTTTATCTCCTCTCTCGTCGCCTTGTTTTCAGCATCAACATCTGACGCGCTATCATCATCGGCAATATCTTCTTCGGTAGCTTCTTCCTCTCCTTCATCATCTTCTATTTCCACTTCATGCTCCATTTCTTGACGAACATCTTGTTCCGTTATGACTGCATCACTCGTTGCGCCACTTTCTTCGGCACCGACAAAAACCGGGGCAAAGAGCGCGGCAACCAAAAATAAAATTATAAATTTCTTTATCATTTTTTATTTTTAAATTTTTAATATTTTAATACAAGACCTTTATACCTATAATCTTTAACGCTTGCTCCATTGCGGGGCCTTTCTGGCTTTCTTGAGTCCGAACTTTCTTCTCTCTTTAGCTCTAGGATCTCTGGTCAAAAGACCGGCCTTCTTGAGCGTTGAACGCGTCTGAATATCAAACTTAAGAAGCGCCCTGCTAATAGCATGCCTTAACGCTTCGGCTTGAGAATGAATGCCGCCGCCGTTTATTTTAACAGTAGCAGCGAACTTTCCGGACAAACCGGCCTTATCAAAAGCTTCCAAAACAGCTCCCTGCAATTCTTTCGTGGGAAAATATTCTTCAAAGGCTCTTTCGTTTACGGTAATTTTGCCTTTTTCTTTGCCGAAAAGTCTCACTCTGGCCACGGAAGTTTTTCTCCTGCCTACAGCCTCAAAATATTTTTCTTTTGTTTTTGTGTCTTTTGTCGTCATGTTAACTGATTATTAAATTTTTCATCATCTGTTTCTGAAGTTTATTTTTCGGCAACATGCCTTTAACCGCTTTCTCAAAAATATAGGCTTTGCCTTTTTTCTCTACCACTTTAGACATCACCATTTCTTTGAGTCCGCCCGGGTATCCTGAATATCTTTTATATATTTTCTGGTCCATTTTCAAGCCGGTGATTTTAAGATCATTCACGTTGGAAACCATCACCTTAATGTCCGGCGCGACGTTATCTTTAAAGTCGGCTTCATTTTTGCCGCGTAAAGCCTTTGCCGCTTCTGAAGCGACTCTGCCCAGTGATTTATTTTTCGCGTCTATTTTATATTCTTTCATAAATTTATACAAATTCTATAATAGCCATCCTGCTGGCATCGCTTTTTCTTGGCGCCATTTTAATAATTCTTGTATAACCGCCATTTCTATCTTTGTACTTTGGAGCGATTTTATCAAAAATCTTTTTAGCCGCAATCTGTCCTATTCTGTTTGAGACAAGCCTTCTATTGGCAAGATTATCCGTCTTGGCCTTGGTGATAATTTTCTCAATCGCCGGCCTTAATTCTTTGGCTTTCGCTTCAGTTGTTTTTATCTTTTCGTCTTTCACAAGATTAAAAGCCAATGACTTCATAAGAGCCTTTCTTTGATCTCTTTCTCGGCCGAATTTTCTGCCTTTTTTTGCGTGCTTCATGGTTAATAATAATTATGCAAATAATTGTTTTATTCTTTTAATGCTTGTCCTAGCCCGCCCAAAGCGTCTCGTATCTCTTGAACAACCTTGGCGCCAATACCTTCTATTTCCAAAAGGTCTGATTCTTTCTTTCTCACCAAACCGCCAATCGTTCTTATTCCGGCGCCGGTAAGAGCATTTACCGTGCGCGAAGAAAGCTCAAGATCTTCCACTCTTGTTTTTAAAATTTCTTTACTGCCTATGTCGTCGCTCTTATCTTCAATATCTGATTCATCTTCATCTTCGGTTGGCATCATGGCTTTCTTCGGAATTATTATTTCCTCTTTAAAACCGATTATGGCTTTGAGCTGTTTTATCATTGTTTCTATTGATTTCTCAAGCGCTTCTTTGGGAGTAATGGAACCATCCGTTTCTATGGCAAATCTCAAACGATTGTAATCCGTCCTATCGCCAACGCGCATATTCTCAACCTCATAGCTTACCTTCTTAACCGGAGTAAAGATGGCGTCAAGTACAATAGAGCCCACATCCACTTTGTTTTTATGCAAATCTTCTCTGGACATATAGCCAAGCCCTTTCTCAATGGTTATTTCTATTTTAAGTTTGGAATCTTTGGCGGTAAGCTTGGCAATATGTTGATCGGGATTCATTATCTCCACTTGGCCGGAAGCCTTTATATCACCGGCGCTAACATCTTTCTGACCCTTCACGTCTATCTCCAAAACTTGCTTATCATCAGTGTTCATCTTGAGTCTGACTTTTTTAAGATTTAAGAGGATAGTGATTACATCCTCCTTGATACCGGGGATCTTTGAAAATTCATGCGAAGTTCCGTCTATTTTTACGGCAGTGATGGCCGCTCCGGGAATGGAAGACAAGATGATTCTTCTTAAAGAATTACCCAGCGTGTGACCATAGCCGGCATAAAGACCTTCTATCTCATAAACACCGAGATTTCCAGTTTCTTTTACTACTGACGGTTTTGATGGGACTATAATTGTGTAATCCATATTATTAAAATTATTTACTAATCACTTTTATAAAATTTATAAAATACGTTAAACGACATCTCCGCGCAAAGGCGCTCCGACAATAATTCCTTCTTTATTATCTTTATCCATTCTAATCCAAGTCGGAGCTTCTTGTTTCTTAAGCTTAATATCCAAATCTTTAAAGATAATCTTATCGGCAGATTGCGGCCTAATGGCTATTTTATCGCCAATCTTGATTCTTCTTGATGGAATATCCGTCTTTCTGTCGTTTACGGTAATATGACCATGACCAACCATTTGCTTGGCGGCAAATCTTGAAGGCGCGAAGCCCATTCTAAAAACCACGTTATCAAGTCTTGATTCTAAAATCTCAAAAAGTTTGTTTTTTACGTCTCCGCCGCCGGCTTTCTCCATCGCTTCCTTCATATAATTCTTATACTGCGTACCCCTAAGAGCGTAACCAAATTTGTTTTTCTGGTTTTCTTTAAGCTTGGTGCTGTACTCTGAAACAGCCTTTCTTCTGCCGCCTGATTTAGGCGCGGAGCCCGGCACATAAGGCTTTCTGGCTACGGCACATTTTGAAGTAAGACACCTCTCTCCTTTTAGAAAAAGTTTGGAACCTTGTCTTCTGCATTTTTTACATTTATGTTTTAACATTTTACAAACTTGATGAACTTGACGAATCTGATAAACCCTTAGACTTAACGAACTAGATAAACTTTATGTCTTTTCAAGCTTTCTCTTGCCGCTACCCATAGTTACTCTTACGTTTCCTCTTAGAGTTCTGGAGTTGGTCTTTGTTCTCTGGCCTCTGGTAGGCAATCTTCTCGCGTGTCTGGAGCCTCTGTATGCTTTAATATCTTTCAATCTCTTTATATTTGAAGAAATCTCTCTTCTTAAATCTTCTTCTATCCTATTTTTCTCGGCCAATTCTCTTATGGCGTTTTGCTCATCTTCGGTAAGATCCTTCACTCTCTTGTCGGGAGAAACTTTAGTTTCTGCCAAAATCTCTTCCGACTTTGTTTTGCCAATACCAAAAATATATGTTAGAGCAATGACCACTCTTTTGTTTTCCGGAATATTTGTACCTGCGATTCTCATAATTTTATAAATATAATATATAAACTTTATACTCTTCTTGGTTTAGGCGGCTTGGGACCATTGTGCGGAACAGGGGTAGTATCCTTTATGGATTTAATCTCTATACCCTTTGAATTGAAAGTTCTTATGGCAGACTCTCTGCCGGCGCCAACTCCCTTAACCACCACATCCACATCTTTTATACCCATGGTGTTAGCTTTCTCGGCAACATTTTCCGCCACCTTCGCGGCCGCGAAAGGCGTGCCCTTCTTGGCTCCCTTAAAGCCGAGGCTGCCGCTGGTGGACCAGCAAACCACTCCGCCGCTTGAATCAGTCAAAGTTACCAATACGTTATTGTAAGTTGACTGCACATGCAAGATGCCGGTGGATAATTTCTTTTTCGGCGCTTTGCTTGCCGCGGCGCCTTTGCCGCCCTCAGCCGATCCTCCTTTTTTTATAATTCTTTTTTTTCCCATGTTTTATCCTTGCCTTTGCTTGTGCTTAGGCACTTTTTTGCAAATATTATAAAGGCGACCGCTTCTCTTGACCGTTTTGCAATCCTTACAAATTTTTTTTACTGATGCTCTTATTTTCATAATCTTTTAACCTCTGCGGGTTATCCTGCCCTTTGTGTCATTCTCGCCGGCCATTTCTAATGTGACCTTGTCGCCTACGAAAACTTTAATCCTGTGCAATCTCATTTTGCCGGATAAGTGGCCAATAATCTCTCTTTCATTATTATCCAAACGAACGCGAAACGTTGCATTTGGCAACGCTTCAACGACTATTCCGCTAGTTACATTTTCGGACCTTCCTGCCATTTAAGTTACTCGTCAATACTAGCAGACCCGTTAGAATTGTCAACTCCGCCTATTATTTGCTTTATTTCTATATGATTTTTGTCTTTCGGAATCTTTTTCCACCATGATGGACTAAGAATAATATTGGCTTTTTCAATATTGGCGTATTTTTGAAAAATATCGTTATAATTGTTCTTTTTAGCCTTTGTAAGGTCGCTCTTAACCATATCTTCATCCACATTCCACACTACTAAAGCGTCTCCCTTTACGCTAAATCTTAATTTCCCATCTGTCTCATCATAAGAAAGGACTTTAAATTCAAGGTCTTCAAGATTGGCGATATAAACATCGCCGCTATCGCCTATTGGCTTTCTTGAGCTTCTTTTATTATCTTCCACCAGCTCATTTGAAAGAGATTCATTGTTGAACAAGAAGCCTGCTGCCAAGCCCTTTATTTTAAACGTGGCTTTATCTGACCCACTACCGGCCTTTGGATTGTTTGAGCTCTCCACATAGTCAATCTTCATGGCGTCATTGAGAAATACATATCCTTCCGGTTTCTTGCTCATCAACACGGAGGCTAAAGCTCTGTTTACGGAAGTCTTGGCTTCCGCTCTGGCCTTTTCTATGTCATCACTCTTGACTATTCTCGTATTACCATCAGAACCGCCGGTTATTTCTGTCTTAGATCTGGCGTAAATATCTTTATACATCGGAGTATCTTTCAAACCGGGAATGGTAAAATCGGTAAGACCTATGTTGTAAGCGCTTCCGGCGCCATCGGCATAAACGGTAACTTCCACGGATCCCATGCCTGGTACGGTTACTGGATTTTTAATCCTGTAAATCTTTCCCTCGGGAGTTTCAAATCTGGTGTTTGCTATAAGTCTTAAAGAGTTGGAACTGTATTTGTTGTAAACCGTTATTTTACCGTTAGCCTTTTCGCCATCAGCGGAGAAGCCGGTAGCTACTATGGTTTTAGTATCATCCGCGTCAGCGTTGACCGTTTCAAAAACCAAACCATCGTAACCCTTATCAGAAGATCCGACAGCGATAATTCTGGAATCTATCTCCACTATCTCTTGATACGGGGTTATTTCCACCGTGGCCAAAGATACCTTGTTTAGCATTACAAAGCCGGCTGACGCGATAATAACAGCCGCGACAGTGATTATTAAAAACTTAAACATTAGACTTTTTTTTGTTTTTTCCATTGTTTTCAGCTCCTCTTGTAAAGATTCCGACTCTTTATCTCTTATAAAAATATCTTTGATTATTTTTTTATGCATAAGCCTAAAAGATTATCTTAAAATTGTTTATGTAATTATAACCCTAAAAAAATTTTTTGGCAAAAAATAATTCCATCATGAGCGTATCATCGCTTTCTATTCCCTTTCCATTGCTATCTTTTTTAATCGGCATATGTGGCATAAACCATTTGGCGTTTATATCCGCCACTTTAAAAGGCTTGCCAATTTCCGTGTAGTAAGCAAGATGTTTCTGCTCAACCGCTTCTTTGAAAAATGAACTCATAATATCGCTGCTCATGAGAAACATGCCGATCGGCAGCGGTTTTGTCTCAGAAGCTTGCTTGAGCGCTTTTTCAAAAAAATCAGCCCATTCCAACAACGCCTTGTCTAAAATCATTTTAACTTTTTCATAATCCGATTCCAGCCTATGACCTCTTAAAACGGAAGCAAACATTGAGACAGCCTCTCGTGGCGTAATATTAAATTCTTTAGATAAAGATCTGTAAAAACTGTTTACTCCGCGCGGAAAAGTAATCGTCTCATCCACGTAACTGTCTCTTACCACATAAAGGTCTGTTGTTTCTCCGCCCGTATTTACCACGCAAAAGCCGGTGCCGATATTTGTTATTGAATAGAGAGAACCAAAAGTTACGTAAGGCGCCGTTTTAAAATAAATCGGAACGTTAGGGAAAAACTTGCTTATTTCTTTCTTAAATTTATCCACAGCGTTTCTCAACCCCAAACTTAGATAGAGATAGGATTTGAGCGTTTTTGCTTTCTTCCCGATCGATTGATCGGTGTGATAGCCGTTTAATTCCACTTTCATGAAATTATGTTCCAAAATTTCTACACTTTCTCCCTTATTATTGCCGAAAAATAAAGGGTGTTTTTCCTTAAAAACTTTCCCTTCTTCTTCAAGCAATTTCACCAACACATCATCTGTTACCTCAAATGATTCTTTCTCCGTCTTTAAAACTTCTTTTGTTTGCGACACGAACCAAGGCGAAGAAAATACGCACATGACATAATCTATATTGCCAATCTCGGTGGAAACCACCACTTCTTGGTGAGACCTTTCAAGCAGTTTGGTTATAGTGTTTAAAGCGCATCTTAAAGAAGCATCCAAATTAACGTCAAAAAGAAAATTCACCGGCTTCCTCGCGTATGAAATTATTTTTGCCTCCCCGCTTTTATCAAAAACCGCCACGGCGGAACCAGCCGAGGCTCCGCCAATATCCAAGATTAAAACCTTTTTATCAATTTTGTTTTTCCCAAACAATTGCATTACTTAAATTATAAACTAAAAAAAATAAAAGCCAAATAATCCACTTGGAGGCGAAGCCTCCAAGTGGATTATTTGGCTTTAGAGTCAACCGAACATGGCTTCCAACCGTGTGTCTAATCTCAAAACCATGTTTTTCAAAAATTCTAACAATTTCTTTTCCTGAAAATTGTTTAAGTTTAGGCATACATACGGACAACGGATTACACGGTCGCAGGCAATGCAAAATTAACAATAATCGGCAAGGCTCTCACGCAGTCTTCTTTTTTTCCAAAATGACAATCTGTCGCTTCTTTGATGTTACGAACTGTTTCATCCAAAGTGTCTCCTTGCGTGTAGATAGAAAAACCGACTGCTTGAGCAATATATCCGCCCTCTTCTGCTGTCTGTATAAAAAATTGTATTATGTTTGGACATTTCATATATTCGCATATTAACACATCAATCTTTTAATTTCCAGCGTATGATTCTTCCTCAACCCCTAAGAATTGCCGAGTTTTGCATAAGCCGTCCACGAAACCAATTAACCTCTCCACTTGGAAGCTTCGCTTCCAAGTGGTTTATTTGTCTTATTCCATTCGCCGTTTCTAATCTTTACGCAATAAGCGTCACCTGTGTCGGCATCTTCTAATTCAAAATATTTTGCTTTTATTTTATTAACC
>LBYH01000019.1 GCA_000996035.1 Parcubacteria group bacterium GW2011_GWA2_40_143
TATGAAAAAACAACCGTCATTATTTAGCCATGCTTACGAAAAATGATCTTGAAACAAATTTAGAAAGAGTCCATGAGTGGATAAAAGCCGCTGACCAGAAAGTTAGTATATTTTTAGCATTTCAAGGGGTTGTTTTTACACTTCTGTTTGCAAATATTTTTTCATGGGCTACCGAAAATCTAAAAAATCTTCCATACAAAAGTTTACTGTTATTTATTTCTGGAACTGTCTTGGTTAGCTATAGCATATATAAATCCGCTTCGGCTATTATTCCCCGATTAGCTAAAGATAAAAAGAAAAAATCAATAACCTATTTTGGAGATATTGCAAAGTTTGATCTTGGAGATTTTAAGAAAGTGATAAAGGAAACGAGTACTGACGAATACGAAAACGAATTGACCGAACAAATCTATATTTCCTCAAAAATTGCGGCAAGGAAACATTCTCAATTTAGGGACGCAATTTTTGCATTTTTCGGCGGTATGATTTTACTCATGTTTAGTTTTCTACTTTTCAAAATATGATATGGCAACAAAAGAGGAAATAATTAAAGGTGTTGATGATTTCTTTGGCGGAGATTATAACATAACAGAGGGCAGGGTTATTCCCGATGTCGCCGATATTGCGTTAGGGAAAATTGGTAAAGAAATTGAGTTAGCAATGCTTTTTATTGATATACGAGAATCAACAAAAATAGTTGACAGCCTTCGCCGAACTACTGCGGCAAGAATGTATAAATCATTTCTTTGGGGTGTATCAAAAATAGCACGATTAAACGACGGCGAGCTAAGAAGTTTTAACGGCGACGGAGTTTTGGTAGCGTTTATTGGCGATAACAAAAGAACAAATGCGGCGAAGGCCGCATTGCAAATGTCTTGGTTTGCCCAAAAGGTTTTAAAACCAAAACTTGATGCTGTGTTTCAAAATAATCAAGGATTAAGTGGGCAAGGGATAGAGTTTGATTTCGGTATCGGAGTCGATGTTGGAAAAATTTTGGTAGTGAGAGGCGGAATTCGTGGTGAAAATAATAATGATCTAGTTTGGGTTGGCAATGCCACGAACTACGCCGTCAAGCTATCCGGTTTATCAAAAGAGGGTTATCACATTTACATTTCAGAAGATGTGTATAAAAATATGGCCAAGTCTAGTAAAATTCAGGGAAGCCCAGAGCGTGATATGTGGGAATCGAGAACTTGGACTGATGTTGATAGTGTAACGATATATAGAAGTAACTGGACTTGGTCCTTAAATTAAGCCCGCCCCCATTTCGCCAAAAGAAAAAAGCGGAGCAAATGGAAAATTCCTCCCCAAACCCAGTATGAGATAATCTACCCTCCCTATTTTTTTAAGATTAATTATTTAAAATAAAAAAATATGAAAAATAGAGTTCGTGCCATTATAATAAGAAATGGAAAGATATTAACTATTAAGAGAGTAAAAAAAGACTTAAAATGTTAAAAGAAATTAGAATAAATAAGAATCAAAAAAATACTATCTTCAACGTAGAAAAAAACACCGGAAATTTGGTGAAGATATAAAAAAAGGGTGGGGGTAAAAACCTGCGGGTTTTAAAAAAGTTTTTGCTTATTTTAGCATATTTGATAAGATAAAGAGTATATGTTGGATATAAAATTCATAAGAGAAAATAAAGATTTGGTAAAAGAATCGGCGCGAAAGAAGTGTCTTGATTTTGACGCGGAAGAGCTTTTGGAAGTGGATAGCAAAAGATTGGCTATTCTGAGGGAGGTGGAAGATATGCGCGCGAGGCAGAATGCCGTGAATTCTTCTGTGGCTTCGGCTCAAGATCCAAACGAAAAGGAAAGAATAATAGAAGAGATGCGAATTTTAAAAGCCGCTCTTTCGGAAAAAGAAAACGATCTTAAACAAGCCGAAGAAGTTTGGAAAAGTCTCATGTATGAGGCCCCCAACATCCCCGACTTTTCGGTACCGGAAGGCAAAGATGACAGCGCGAATAAAGAAATAAGGATCTGGGGAGATGAGCACAAACAAAAAGGTTTTGAGCCAAAGAGTCATACGGAGATAATGCAAAATTTAGATCTAGCCGATTTTGAAAGAGGCGCCAAGGTCTCCGGTTTTAGAGGTTATTATCTTAAAAACGATGGAGCGCTTCTTACTTTTGCTATTTGGCAGTTTGTAATTGATGAATTGGTTAATGCCGGTTTTTCTCCAATGATTGTGCCTTCCATGGTGCGCAAAGACACATTGTACGGCACGGGTTATCTGCCGCAAGGAGAAGAAGATATGTATAAAACTCAAGATGATGATTATCTGGCCGGCACGGGAGAGGTGGCCGCGATGTCCTACTATTCGGGAGAAGTTTTACCGCTAGATAAATTTCCCATAAAAATACTGGCTTTTTCGCCTTGCTTTAGAAGAGAGGCGGGAAGTCACGGCAAAGACACCAAGGGGCTCATAAGAGTGCATGAATTTATGAAGTTGGAACAAGTTGTTTTATGCAAAGCTGATCACCAGGAATCAATAAAATGGCACGAGCAGATTACAAACAACACTCAAGCCATAATGCAAAAACTGAAAATTCCATACAGAATTGTTTTAAACTGCGGTGGTGATCTTGGTTTGGGGCAAGTGAAAAAGTATGATATAGAAGCATGGGTGCCATCCGAGGGTAAGTACAGAGAAACTCATTCTTCATCTTATTTCCACGATTTCCAAACAAGAAGATTGAACATAAGATACAAAGACGAAAATGGCAATTTGCATTTCGCTCACTCTCTAAACAATACCGCCATCGCCACTCCGAGAATACTCGTGCCAATTTTGGAAAACTATCAACAAGAAGACGGAAGCGTAATTGTGCCGGAAGCTCTTAGAAAATACATAGGCAAAGATAGAATATCTCTAAAGTAAAAAAATGACCAGACGCGAAGAAATATTGGCGCGGTCAAGAAAGATAAGAAGAAGAAAAGGTTTTTTTAAGGCGCTTTTGGGTGTGTTGGTTTTTTCCGTTTTCTTTGCCTGCGTAACATGGTTTTTTCATCTGGATTTTTTTGCCATAAAAAATATTTATGTGCGTGGCGTTGAGACTATAGATGAAAAAGAAATCAAACACGAAACCATCAATAATCTTGGTGGCTTATACTTCTGGCTCTTGCCAAAGGATAATGTGCTGCTGGTTTCAAAAGACAATATTTCCGCCAAGCTTTTAAACAGTTTTGCTCGCGCTAAAAGCGTAAAGGTCGGCCGAAATCTGCCAAATGGTCTGGATGTTGAAGTGAAGGAGAGAATAAATACTGCTTTATCGTGCAAGGGCGAAGTTTGCGCTTATATTGATGAAGACGGTTTTGTGTTTGAGAGAGCGATTGCGTTTGACGACAAAGAATTTTTAAAATTTTTTGACGAAAGAGAAGATTCATTTTTTGTCGGTTCAAGTGTTTCTCCTCGCGTGGGCGAAAATATTTTAGATAAGGAAGAATTTGAGAAGCTCATGCGTTTCGCGGAGACGTTCGCGAGCGAAAAATTCAGCGTAGAAAGCGCGCATATAAAAGAAGACGGATCATATTTTATAAAAATAAACGAAGGCTGGAACATCATTTTAAATAAGCAAACGGATATTGCCTCTGCCAGAGAAAATCTTGCCATTTCTCTAAATGGAGAGATAAAAGATAAACGCGTTAATCTTAATTACATAGATCTGCGCTTCGGCAACAAGATTTTTTATAAGTTTAAAGAGTAACTCCCACACCTATCTTGGCATTGCAAAAGTAAGCCATTGAGACTTCCTCGCAACACAAACATGGACTGCAAATTATATATATCTGCAAAAAATGCGATTTTGTAAAAGCGAATAATGCCAAGGTGGGGTTTGGGGAGCCGACAAAAATTGAAAAGATATTTTCTTTGTTTTAGTTCGCCAGTGCAAGCACTCCAAAAAAGTTGTTGGTAGCGCGAAAAGGTGGTAGTATTGTTCTACAAGGACTCCATGCTTTGTATTATATTCCTTGTTCTGAATTATACAATATCCAATTATGAATATTGCGAAAAATATTAAAAAACTTCGTGCCGAAAAAGGTTACTCTCTCGAAAAGATCGCTCGTCTTGCTGATGTGTCACTAAGTACAGTCGTCAAAATAGAAGATGGCACGAATCAAAACCCCACCATAGAAACCGTCCTAAAACTCGCCACTGCGTTCGAAGTCGGTATTGATGATTTAGTAATTTGATTGACAAATTTAATTAATATGATATACTTTAAAAAATAATTGTTATTTAACAAACCTCAACTAACCCTCAACGCAAAGGATAAATCCATGAACAAGAAAATCTTTATTGGTCTTGCGTGGCCTTATGCAAACGGTAGTTTGCATTTGGGACACGCTTCTGCATTCATTGGTGCAGATATTCTGGCTCGCTACCATCGACTTGCAGGCAACGATGTTCTGTTGGTTTCTGGTAGTGACTGCTATGGTACGCCTATCGCAGTGGAAGCTGCAGAGAAAGGAATAGCCCCGTCGGACATTGCTGATAAGTATCATCAAGAATTTCAGGAAAGTCTCATTGATGGACTGAAGTTTTCTTACGATATCTATACAAGAACGACAACCGATCACCACTCAAAGATTGTGCAAGAGCTTTTTCTGGATTTGTATCAGAAAGGTTTCTTGTACACGAAGACTGAAAACGCTCTCTATTCTCCATTTTTGAACCGGTTTCTACCTGATAGATTTGTGGAAGGAACATGTCCAAAATGTGGCTATGATAGTGCTCGTGGAGATCAGTGTGATGAGTGTGGTATGCTTTTGGATGCTTTGGAATTAAAAAATCCAAGGATTAATCCAAAGGTGCTCAAGCGTGTTGGCGAAGTCAGTGAAAATGAACGTCGGCTGGAAGCTCGACCGTCAGAGCATTTTTATCTCAAACTCACTGCATTGCAAGAAAGACTCGAAGAATGGGTAGAGAATACGAGTGCTCCATGGCGAAAAAATGCGCGTGGATTTGCTCAGGGCTTCTTGAAACAGGGACTGCAAGACCGTGCGATTACTCGCGATACAGACTGGGGTGTCCCTATTCCACTTCCTGGCTATGAATCAAAGCGTATCTACGTCTGGTTCGAAGCGGTGACTGGCTACCTGTCAGCTTCTCGCCTTTGGGCAGAAGAAAATGGAACGCCAGAAAAGTGGAAAGAGTGGTGGTGTAATAGTGATGCTATACATTACTATGTACATGGAAAGGATAACATTCCTTTCCATACCATTATTTGGCCAGCACTTCTGCTTGCTGAAGGCACACTGCATACCCCTGACCATATCGTATCATCGGAGTATCTTACACTTGAGGGGAAGCAATTCTCCAAGAGTCGTGGATGGGCAGTATGGCTCCCAGATTTTCTGAAGTCATTTGACCCTGAAACATTGAGATACTTCCTGGTTGTGAATGGTCCAGAAAATAGCGACTCGGATTTCATATGGGCTGAATACGCTCAACGTGTGAACGGTGAGTTAATCAGCACATTTGGCAACCTCGTGAATCGTGTACTATCCTTCAGCAAGAAGCATTTCCCAGAAAATATTCGTTTTCCAGTTAAGCTGGATGATGAATCAATGGAACTGCTTCGCAAGGCTGAAGATTCCTTCAACAAAGTTTCAAAACTTATTGAAGAAGGAAAATTCAGATCTGCCTTTCGGGTAGTGCTAGAAGTTGCAGAACACGGTAATCGCTATGTGCACGGTCGTGAACCATGGATCAAGATAAAGAATGGCACTGCTCGCGACGAAGTAGAATCTGATTTGGCAGTCTGCCTTCATTTGATTCATTCTCTCGCGGTGCTCGTGAATCCTTTCTTGCCAGGAACTTCAGAAAAAATCCACACCTTCCTTGGTCTGGATGCAAAAAGTGTGGTATGGAGTTATCCTCCCACACCAAAAGCAATTTCTGTCGTTGAGTATGCTCCACTTTATAAAAAAATAGAGGAAGCCGAAATCGTTACAGCACAAGAAAAGCTGGGACGATTGGAGTAAGTGATTTAAGTTTTAATTAACTCAGGCGGAGATTGTATTCAACAGTCTCCGCTTTTTCTTTACATTATTGTAGAATGTGGTATGTTGTTAACGTATGATTCTTAATAGTGATACTAAAAAATTAGTAGAAGGCTTTTTGAATGAAGTTGTAAGTATTGGTATTAATTTTAAGTTACAAGAAAATGTGAATAAAGCTCGAGTTTCAAGCACTGACATTGGGAAGATTGTTACTGACTTACCAACTAATGGTATGTCATTGATTGAGATACTTGATGAATTTAAGGAACACATTTTGCCATATTGTACTAATTTTAGTAGTGCGCATTTTATGGGATTCCCTGATTCTGGGAATTCCGCAGCAGCACTTGGAGGCGCTGTGTTGTCTGATTTTTTACAGCAGAATCTTATAAATCAGAGTTTTTGTGCGCCGTCCGCAACCTTTGTTGAGATTGCTGTTTTGCAATGGCTTAGGGAAGCCGTTGGGTATAAAAGGACATACCCGAAGGATATTTGGGGAGTTGGTGGGATTATTACACCCGGGGGTACAGTTAGTAATGCTGTCGGAATGATGCTTGCACGCGAAAACAAGCAAGCAGGAACGTTGGAGAATGGAGTTTCGAGCCCTAGCTCTTTTAAAGTAGTTGTTCCAAAAGGTATTGGTCATTATAGTGTAAAAAGTGCACAAATGTGGATAGGTTGCGGGCATAACCTTATTGAGGTTGAGACAGATAATTTCCGCTATGATTTAGATGATCTTGAATGTAAACTTAAAGAAAACAAAGGCGAAATTATGGCTGTGGTTGCATATGCTGGAGATAGCCGGACGATGACAGTAGATAATCTTGATAAAGTCGCAGATTTGGTTCATATAATTGATTCAAACATTTGGTTGCACGCAGATGCGTGTCATGGATTTAGTCTTGGATTTAGTAGCGAATTAAGACATAAAATAAAAGGGATTGAAAAATTCGACAGCATATCAACAGACCCACATAAGGTGATGATGACACCGTACACCATAAGTGCACTACTGGTTAAGGACCCTGAGAATCTTAAAAAAATAACTAGTCTGTCTGATCTTATCATGCAAGAGGAATACGCCTTCGGGCAGATAACCCCGTTCTTGGGGAGCAAGTCTTGGATGTCGCTTAAATTGTGGTTTATGATGAAAAATTTTGGCAAAAATGGACTCGATGAACTAATTACAAAGCGTCATTATTTTGCAGTTGAGCTTTCTTCCATCCTCAAGTCCAACAAAAACTTTATGGTTCTAAACGATGTTGAGATAAATTCAGTTGCTTTCTTCTTTACTGCAGGAAGAAAACATTCAGTTGCTGAAATTAATAGAATTAATAGGGGTATACATCAAAGAATGCTTGAAGAAGGGAAGTGTCATCTACATCAATTCAGTATTCCTGATCGAGGCATTTTTAAGAAAGGAGAAATAGTATATCCACTTAGATTTATGTCTGGAAACCCAAACACAAGTAAGAAAGATTTGCATGACATGATTGAATATGTACAGACATTGGGAAATGAGCTTTTGCTCAAATAATATCTTATGGAGAAAATAATATTTAAGAAAATATCCGAATTTGCACAGAAGCATATTGGAGACATAAATTCATTTATTTGTGTTTACGGATCATATGCTTCGGGTAATCATTCAGTATTGTCAGACTTGGACATTTTTATAGCAGCTGAAAAACATGAGCCATATTTTTTTGATGTTTTTAAAAGTTTTTTGCTTGATATTCACGAACGCTACGGATTGAATACTGACGACGAGGTTCCTTATGAGAACAAAATTATCGTTTCTTATCAGGATGTCTTACGCGCAGTACAACTAAAACCCTTTACCTTAAATAGTAGGAAATCTCTGGTTGTACCTCCTGTTGAGAAGACGAAAGAATTTCTATCTTCAGATGGAGTACGGTGGCGACTGATTCTAAATGCACTAACTTCTCCTCATGTGTGTCTCTACGGAAACCATGTTGCATATGAGGACTTTGTTAGACAGGCTGAGTCTGCAATTGTAAAATTAGCAAGAAGTTTGTGTTCTGATAATGTTTTAGACGAAACTCAACTGCTGGAATCCTTACTTGCAAGCAATAGGGGGCACGAGGGAGAAAATTATCTAGGATATAAACGAGAAAGAGAGAGTGTAGTGAAACATCTCAAAGATATTATTGAAAGGCATATTTAGGTAAATATAATATAGACATATGAAAGATTTTTCTGTAAATACAAACATAAACACCCCTGTACAAAAATTGATAGACATAGCAAGTTCAAATGCACATCTTGTGGTTGAATATCCCGACAGTACAAATGTTAGTATATTGAAATTAGTCTCTAGTTTCTTGTGTGTGCCAAAGGATAATATAGGAATAGGTATTGGATCAACTCAGATTCTCTTTCAGTTACCTAATTTGCTTGAATATAAGCGGGCAATTGTCCCCGTACCAACGTTTTGGGAGTACACAACATTCAACAGACTTTTCGATAAAGAGATTAAAAAAATTTTTCTCAATGCAAATGAAAATTTTCATATTAATAATGCTAACTTACAGAAAGAAATCGAGCCATCTGATTGCGTTTTTCTGTGTAATATCAATAACCCGACCTCGATTTTATATAGGAAAACCGATGTCTTGGAACTAGTTAGAAATAACCCGGAAACTCATTTTGTAGTAGATGAGACCTATCTTCTATTTAGGGAAGACTTTACTAATCAGAGTCTTACCAAAGAAGCAGCACGGTACGATAATCTTCATGTTGTACTTTCATTTTCCAAGTTCTTCTCTATTCCAGGAATACGATTTGGAGTAATTGTTTCCGATCGAGATACTGTAAAAAAATATACAGAAAAGTTCCATATACCCTACTCAGTAAATCCGTTGACAGAGATACTATTAAATAACACGCTTAACGATACTGAGTTTATTCATAATAGTAGAAAATTTTATAGAACGGAGGGAGTTGTGTTTTTTAATAAATTATCTCGCATACTAAAAGGGCGACTGCGGTGCTATAAGCCAGACGGATGCTTTATTTTGGCAAAAATACTTACCAATCAAAATAGCAGATATATTAAAGACACCCTACGAAAGGAAGGTTGTATGATTAGAGGAGGTCACGAGCTCACAGACCTTGATGAAACGTGGTTGCGCTTTTCGATCCGGAGTGACGAAGATAATACGTTACTTTTGAGTAAACTGGACTTACTGCTCCAATAATATTATTTTCACCTAATGAATATTGTACTGGATATTATTTGTGGATTGCGAAGTGGCGAACCAAAACAAAGAAAATATCCTTACCTTTTTAATTTTTCGGTGATAGGTGTGGGGGATAAAAGTTTTATGCTACAATGAACGCAATGCGACATCATGACATAGTGATTTTTTATCATAAAGATTGTTTTGACGGCTTCGGTGCCGCTTACGCGGCTTGGAAGAAGTTTAAAGATAAGGCGGCGTACGCGCCGCTTGGACACTCTCTTGAGCCAATGAAGATAAGCGGCAAGAAAGAAATATATTTTCTGGATTTTTGTTATAATTCTCAAGAAGTGATGGATAAGATTGTCGGAAACAACGAAAAGGTGGTGATTATAGATCATCATGTTACTAACGAGAATATCACCAAGTCTGTTCCTGAGCATTATTACGACATCAATCATTCCGGCGCGACACTTGCCTGGCAATATTTCCATCCGAAAAAGACAATGCCTAAAATGTTGGCAAATATAGAAGATCAGGACTTGTGGAAATTTAAGTTGCCGTTTACAAAAGAAGTGAACGCCATGTTGGATCTTTATGATTTTGATTTTAAGATTTGGGATAAGATTATTAAAGACTTTGAGAATCCCGCGAAAAGAAAAAAATACATAGAGATGGGCAAGTATGCTTTGGCTCATAAGGAATCCATGGTAAAGAGAGCCGTTAGCAGGGCAGACAAGGGCGTGTTTGAAGGGCATGATGTCTTGATATCAAATTCTTCTTTCCTTGCTTCCGAGATAGGCAACGCTTTAGTGGAGGCCGGCGCTGAAGTAGCCATAATCTGGAATCAGCGAAAAGGACAAACTCACGTCTCCATAAGAGCGGATAAAAGCGGCAAAATAGACGTATCCAAGATTGCGGCTAAATATGGCGGAGGCGGACATAAGGCGGCATCGGGTTTCGGCTTGCCGGCGGATAAACCATTTCCGTGGAAAATTACAAAATGAGCAAAATAGTTTTATATCGCAAATATCGCCCGTTAAACTTCAAAGATGTTTTAGGGCAAGAGCATATAGTGGAGGTGCTTAAGAACGCCGTCAATTCGGGTAGGGTGGCACATGCTTACCTCTTTGCCGGTCCAAGAGGCACGGGCAAAACGAGCGTGGCGAGAATACTGGCCAGAGAAGCCGGCTGCGTGGAGATGGATTTGCTTGAGATAGATGCCGCTTCCTCCAGAGGCATAGATGAGATTCGCGCTCTAAGAGAAGGAGTAAGATTTTCTCCTCTTGGCGGAAGTGTTAAGGTCTATATAATAGACGAGGTGCACATGCTCACCAAAGAAGCCTTTAACGCTCTCCTTAAAACTCTTGAGGAACCGCCTTCGCATGTGATTTTTATTCTTGCTACCACGGAGCTTGATAAGGTGCCGGAAACGATTATTTCCAGATGTCAAAATTTTACCTTCCGCAAAATATCGGAAAATGTGCTTCGCAAAGCGATGCTAAGTATCGCCGTAAAAGAAGGTTTTGAGATAGACGAAGAAACAGCCGGTTTAATAGCTCTTATGGCAGATGGTTCTTTCCGCGACGCGCAGGGTACTTTGGATCAGATTCTTTCCGCTCAAGGCGGGGAAGGAAAGATTGCCGGTGAAGCGGTAAGGCTTTTTCTCTCCGTGCCGCCGAGAGAGTTGGTGGAAAAATTTATCATCGCCATAATGGAGAAGAAGGCGGAGGAAGGTCTTGAGGCGATAAGCGAGGCTGTAAACGGCAATATTGATATGAATGTTTTTCTTAAGCTTGTTTTAAGAGATATTCGCTCCATGCTTTTGCTTAAATTCGCGCCAAATATGAGGAAGCAAATTGAGGACACCCATAGCGATAAAGAGTTTAAGTTTGTAGAAAAGGGAAGTACTGCCGCTGATAAAGGTCAGCTGGAAAATATTTTAAAAATTCTTCTTCCCGCTCTCGGAACCAAAAATACTTCGTATTTGCCTCAAACGGCGCTTGAGCTTGCTTTTTTGGATATAGTGAAGTAATTAAATCAAACCAGCTTCGTAGCCAAAATCGGTTTAATGTGTTAGTCTAAGCAAGTGATTGGGGGATCGTCTAATGGTAGGACAGTGGCCTTTGAAGCCATTAATCGGGGTTCGAGTCCCTGTCCCCCAGCCAAATTTCAGAATTCTACTTTTTGGCTGTGTCTCCTAAACAAAATCCGAACTTTTTACCAAACTAATCCGACTGACGACTAATCTGTGCGCCTCGTCCGCTCTCTGCGGTCGCGGGAGCAAAAACCAAAAATTTTCCTTACCTTTCTTATTTTCCTCGGCGGGGGGTGTGGGGGGTGAGGAAGCGTGGGACGCTTCTGCAAGAAAAAATGGAAAGGAAATTTTTGGTTTTGCTTCGCCGCTACTAAATACATCATATAACAACTTGGAATATAACACAACGGAATACTATAATGCAAATACATGACAAAGGCGATTTTTTCAAAAGATCATAAATATATGATAGAGCAGCTGAAGAAAGCTCGTATTGAGTCTGGCTTGGATCAAGTTGATGTAGCAAGGCTACTTGGCAGAACTCAACCTCACATATCAAAGATTGAAGCTGGGCAAAGACGACTTGATATTACGCAACTCAAGGAGTTCGCAAAGATTTATAAAAAAGACATTAATTATTTCATCAAATAAAAATATGGAAATAGATTCTCACAAAACGATTGTAGGTATCATTGGTGGTCATTCTCATAATACAAACCAACAGGCATTGTCTCTGGCAGAAAAGACCGGAGAACAATTAGCGAAACTTGGTATTACTATTGCTTGTGGTGGCGAGGATGGGATTATGGAAGCAATTTGTAAAGGAGCAAAACATTGTAATGGCACAACAATAGCCATCACTAAAAGTAACAAAAAAGGGGATGCAAATAGGTATGTTGATTATGTAATTCCAACATCACTTGATCTCGCTTTTATGAATGTTCTCGCTTGGTCATCTGATGCAGTTATTGCATTTGATGGGCGTTTTGGAACGATGTGTGAAATTGGTTTAATTCTTGATATTGGTAGACCTTTGGTGCTTCTTGGTAAGCACGAATTAATTCATACTGAAAAGATAAAAGTTCACAACTTTGTTCACCTTGAGGAGTACTCTGATGAAAATATTCAGAAAGCTATTGATTTTGTGATACAACACATTTCTAAAAATAGATCGTAAACCAATATGCCATACTCAAGCTTTGTTTTTGATAAATCCATAGAAGAAATCATTCGATTGTTAAAACCACAGACCCTTCTTGATCTTGGTACCGGTGCTGGAAAATACGGTGAATTAGCAAAAAAGATCAGTCCGTCCACAAAATTAACAGCTATTGAGATTGAAAAAGACTACATAAAGAAATTTAGACTTCTCTCAATCTATGATGAGGTCTGGAACATTTCTGTCACAGATTTAATCAACCCAAAATATTACGACTCAAACTTTGATGTCATTATGATCGGTGACATTATTGAGCATCTGAAAAAATCAGACGGTATTGATCTACTCAATTTTTTGATCTACAGGTGTCGTTGGATTATTCTCGAGTTTCCCCACCATTATCTTCAAAACTCTGTTGACGGGTATCATTCAGAGGCTCATATATCGGTATGGACAAAAGACGACTTCGTATCATTTGAAAGGACGCAACTATATGAGAAAGATACTCAGCGTTTGGTTGTACTGCGTGGCTATCTTGAAAACAAGACATCCGTTGCAGGTGTTGAATCAGTGATTAGTGAATATGAATAATAATGATTTAAAAATTGGTGCGTGCATTATGGTACATAATATGGCCCCTTTTATTGGGGCTTGTGTGCAATCACTTCAATGGACAGACGGAATATTTATATACGATGATCATTCTACCGATGGAAGTGTTGAGGTGGCACAATCTCAATCTGAAATACCAATTAAGGTTGAGTACTCAAAAAATAAGGAATCACTTCGTTCAAAAATAATCGATTCTTTCAAGAATCATAATACGGACGGGATAGCGTTTTCAATATGGCATCTTTATGACGAAAAACAATATATTCACTTTTGGGAAACAAAAATTAATGGTGTGGATATGATTGATCCACATACCCGTATTATTAAAAAAGGTAGACATTTCGTCCCTCTTTTTGAGGACGGCAGTCATCCAATTCTTGAACCAACAAAAAATACGATCTGTTTCCATGGTCCTTACCATTTTCATCTTAAATATCACTATAAAAGCACACTCCCTAACTACTCAATTTATTTTCTACCGGAAAGACCGAGGAAAGAGGATGTGTTGTCGTATCTTAGACCGTTGCCTTTCGAGTTGCCGAATGATGTCAAATCAGCCATTTCGTTGGTTGATTGGGACAGCTTACCACCTTACAAAGAAACGCCCCACCACTCATCAGAGCGTGTAAAATTTACCGATCCACGCGAAGCACTTATTCATCCTAAAGATAAAAATATATGATAAATCTTGAACGAGGAAAAGATATATTGCTTTTCTATGAAAAGCACAAATGGGATTATGTTGAGACATATTCAAAAAGAAGTATCTCTGGTTTTTATGCGTGGTATACCCTTTTAGTTCATGCTTTAAGAGAGAATGGATATCGTGTTCATGAAAACGATTATAAACTAGCTTTGGCTAATCCAACTTATCCCATTGGGATTGTGGGTACACCAAATTGTATCCCAAAATGGCCATTACCTAATCCAGCGATTTTAGGTCCGAGCATGTACGATAATCCATCTCAAAATCCACACTTAATGAAAGACCCGAGATTTAAATATTACTTACTGACATGCAATTGGCTTAAAGATGTTTTTGAAAAAGTGTATGGCAATACATGTGTTTTATGGTATGCGGGAATCTCAACAGATGAGTGGGGAGATACAAAAAATAATCAAAAATCTATTGATGTACTTATTTATGATAAAGTTCGCTGGGAAAGAGAAAAAACTGTTCCATTATTTCTTGATCCGATCAAAGCATATTTGGATAAAAAAGGTCTGTCATATTTTGTACTACCATACGGAAATATTACACATGAAGTTTATAAAGATTTATTAGGAAAGAGCAAATCGATGGTTTTTCTCTGCGAACATGAAACTCAAGGGATTGCTTATCAAGAAGCCCTCGCTTCAAATGTGCCTATCATTGCATGGGATCACGGGTGGTGGACTGATCCTGTTTGGCCAGCATTCTCTGAAAATCCTATCCCGGCAACGTCAGTGCCAAATTTTTCAAAAGAATGTGGGGAAAAATTTAAAATGATTTCAGATTTTCCAGAAATATTTGAGAGATTTTGGACCAATCTTGATTCTTATGAACCACGCGCGTATATAGAAAAAGAGGTTTCTTTCAAAGTATCGGCTGATCTATACGCAAAATACTATTTTAGCATCTGATTATTATGGCAACTTACAAACGCGCGTGGTTTATAAATTTTACTGGGATTGGAAATGGGATAGTCATCGCTCCCTTACTTAAATGTTTTGAGAAAAGTTATTCAACGACGAAATATTTTCATAGTGAAAATAAAATTCTTTCAGACAAATGGTTTATTGAAAAAGCTGAATTGAGGAATTTAGCGGGATTGAGTCCAATTGCGTGGAGACGGTTTAATAGAGAAGACTGGGATAAGATTGTAGATTTTGTAAGTCGAAATCAGATTGATTTGATTGTTAATTTGCGTAATGAGGGTCCAAAGTATGATATCGGTTATTACGAATTTAAGAAATTTCTAAAACAGGATCATGATGTTGCTTTTTGGGATTTAGATTTTGATGTTATTGAAAATAGAGAAAAACAAGAAAATCTGACTTGTGATCTTCTAAAAATGTTTGAGCAACAAGGTGTTGATATTTCTCATTACGAATCTCAATGGCTCTATATTCATGGTGGAGAAAAAAGTGGGATTGGTTTTGGTATGGCCGCTAGTCAAAAAAATAAGCGTTGGTCAACACATAAGTGGATTGAATTAGCGCAAAAACTATTGAAAAATTATGATCAAAAAATAATATTATTTCATGGCTTGTCACAAGAGGAAACTGATAAGGCAATAGAGGTACAAAAAAGTATTGGATCGAGCAGATGCGAAATGATCAACCACCAAGAACTTAGCCGTATTGCGATTATGTTGGGAAAGTTAAAATGTTTTATCTCAAATGATACTGGCCTTTTACATATTTGTTCTGCGACTGGAACTCCCACAATTGGTCTATAT
>LBYH01000020.1 GCA_000996035.1 Parcubacteria group bacterium GW2011_GWA2_40_143
AAAGGATTGAAAAAACCCTATAAAAAGGAAAAGGCCGCGAAGCGCGACCTTTTCTAATGATGTCATTATAATATTCTTAAAATAAAATAAGTCAACACCATCCAATCGGAAACCGAAAAGGAATTGAAACTGCTGGAAAAGGGGATTTTGAGGGAGGCGTTTGGCAGATAAAGAAAAAACTTTTGTGGTATAATTAAAACAATATGTATAGAACACAGATAACATCATCAAATATTCGGTCAGTTGGCTATGATTCTAAAATGGCCACATTGGAAGTGGAATTTACTTCGGGCGATATTTATCAATATTTCAATTTACCGGAACATTTATACCAACAATTTTTGCATGCGTCCTCACATGGGCAATTTTTGAATGACCATATTAGATATAACTATCGATATCAAAAAGTAAGTTAATTACATGTTTATACCAAAAACAGAACGAATTAAGAATATAGCAAAAAATAAACAAGAGGTTGTTAAACAGCTTGAGAGTATTTTTAATGGAAAAACTTGTATTTATATTGATTATGCGAATGTTCGCCCGTGGAGCGGAAAACTTGGGTGGCATATTGACTTGAAACGACTCAAGCAATTTTTAGATTCCTTTGATACGATAGAAGCGATAAATTTTTACAACGGATATTTGGCAGACAATGAACGATCGGAAAAAGAAAAAACGGAAACAGAAAATTGCAAATATATTCTTCGCACAAAGCCGGTAAAAATTATGAACTTTTCTATTGACGCTTCCAGCATAGTGCCTGATTCAACTGTTTTGCTTAATCAGTTTATTCGGCGGGCATTACTGCGGAAATACGAGATGGGGACGATTGAATATCTAAACCAGCGTTTTTTAGATATGAATAAGAAAGGGGAATATTTTATAGAAGACATGAAGTGTAATTTTGATGTTGAAATTGGGGTGGATATGTTACTTGATTGTGAACGAAATAACGCAGAAACCTTTGTGTTGTGGAGCGGAGATAGCGATTTTGCCGATCCGATTGAGAAATTAATGAATACTGATAAAAAAGTAATTTTGTTTGCTACCGCTCGGAAAGTTTCCAAAGAGCTTTCTGCCTTGGTTCCTAAGGGATTGATGATCTTAGATATACAGAAACTTCGTGATTTTATATGCTGGAGAAAGGAATTAGAACGCAAAAGGGACCCCGATGAAGGGGCCCCCAAGCTCTAGAATTAGCGATCTTTCGATCACTTGTATTATATACATATTTTTACAAACAAAGCAAGGCAAGTTATTCACATTGATATTTTCTTGATTCTCTCCACGCCTCTTAGGCATGCAAGTCAGAAAAAATTAAAAAAATCCAACACCTTGCAATCCGCCTCCGAAAAGGAATTGAGACTGCTGGAAAAGGGGATTTTGAGTTCCGCCTTTGCGGGAGATTTCTAATGCTCCGGCGAGATAAAAAAGGCGTTTGATATAAATAGGTGTTTGACTACGATAGGTTGTTAAGAGTAATATCTTAACAACCTATCGTAGTCAAACACCTAGCTGTATAGGCGGTAATGCTTATTTATTTCAAGGAGCAGTTTCAATAGCGGTTGAAAAAATTCATGACAGCGTTCTTAAAAATAGGCAGAACTTCATTCTTGACGGCACTCTCTCAAATTTTGAAAAAGCAAAAGATAAAATTGACAGTCATTTAAAATTAAAATATACTGAAAAGCAATTGAAAGAACTTATAAAAGAGCATGAAATTATTTAATTTTTTATTCAAAAAAGAGGACAAGGCGAAACCTTCAAACAAGTTTTCGCGGTTTTTTCTTGAAACTTCAAGCAAGGAAAAAAAGAAAGTAATTATGGAAGCGGCTAGGCGCGCAAATGAAGACCAAAGAAAATTATTTTACGAAAATACTCACTCAAAGATCAAACCGGCTCACTAAAAAATATCCTCTTGCATAATTGCCGCCGATAGTGTATATTACTCACATATGGTAGTCCGAATGCGACATACGCGTTCTCATACGCGAAATAGGAGATCTCATCACGCGCTTAAAACAGCGCAATTTGTGGCGTGCGGCAAGTGCGGTTCGCAAAATCCTCCTCATACGGTATGCTCTAACTGCGGTTCTTATAAAGGACGTGTAGTAATAGATATGGCCGGCAAAATTGAGCAAAAGCAACTCAGAAAAAAGGGAAAACATAAAGAGGCTAAAGAAAAATCAGAAAAAGATCTTGATCCGGCCGAGCTTTCCAAGAAATAAAATTTTCAATCAAATATTTTACTATAGGCTTTTAATAATTTAAAAATGGCAAACAGGCATCTATCCAGAAGCGTGGCGCTGCAATCACTCTTTGAGTGGGACTTCAATGAGCAGGAAAAGCCGGATAAAAACATAAAAGAGATTGTTGAGAGAAATTTGGAAAATTTCGCCCCGGGCATGATGGATACGGACTTCACTCATTCTCTCATAGACGGAGTGGTAAGCAAACGCAAATATCTGGATACTATTATAGAAAAAGCCGCGCCGGAATGGCCAATAAGCCAGATTGCCGCGGTGGATAGAAATGTTTTAAGAATAGGTCTGTTTGAACTTATTTACGGAGACAAGAAAAACGTGCCGTATAAGGTGGCTATAAACGAAGCCATAGAATTGGCAAAAACTTTTGGCGGCGACTCTTCCGGCAAATTTATAAATGGAGTTTTGGGCACGGTGTACAGGGAAATGGGCGAGCCGGAAGACGGCAGCAACAAAGATCCCGTGGAAGAAAAATTGGCCGGCGCGGTGGTGTACAGAAAAGACGGAAAGAAATTTTTGTTTGCCATGGTGCATGACGTTTTTGGCTATTGGACACTCTCAAAAGGCAAAACGGAAGAAAACGAAATTCCGGAAGATGGAGCGACAAGAAAAGTTAAAGAAGAAATCGGTCTTGATATAAAAATTAAAAAAGAACTGGGCTCAAATGATTATCTGGCTTCCGATCCAGAAAGAGGCAAAGTAAAAAAAATCGTATCTTATTTTTTGGCTGAGACGGAAGATAGCGAACTTAAACTTAAAGAAACGGGCGGGCTAAACGACCTTAAATGGTTTGAACTTAAGGATATTATTGACCTGAACATGTATGACGATATAAGAGAGATAATGGCCAAGGGGATTAAAGCATTAACTCATAAAAGTAAAAAATAGTATGGATTTCTCAAGGTTTGAAAAAGAAAACGGACTGAATTTTGCCAACAAAGAGCTTTTAAAGCAAGCCTTCGTGCATCGTTCATATATAAATGAGAATCCAAATCTTGGCATAAGCCACAACGAGCGACTTGAGTTTCTTGGCGATGCCGTGCTTGAGCTGGTGGTAACGGAATATTTGTATAAAACTTATCCTAAGAAAACGGAAGGGGAGATGACGGCCTTGAGAGCCGCTTTGGTGAACGCCAACACTCTGGCAGATGCGGCTGCCGACATAGGCATGGAAGGTTTTATGCTTCTTTCCAAGGGCGAAGCCAGAAGTTTGCCTTCTGTCAAACAAGCGTCTTCCACCAAAGCGGGGCAATATATTCTGGCAAACGCTTTTGAAGCCATTGTGGGCGCTATATATATAGATAGTGATTATGAAACGGTTTCCGCTTTCTTGAAGAAAAACTTATTGCCAAAAATTAAAAATATTATAGAAAAGAAGTTGTGGATAGACGCTAAAAGTTTTTTCCAAGAGAAGGCACAGGAGGTTGATGGCATAACGCCGGAGTACAAAGTGATAAAAGAAGTTGGTCCGGATCACGAAAAACGCTTTACTGTGGGAGTTTTTCTCGGAGAGGAGAAAGTGGCTGAAGGTGAAGGTATGTCTAAGCAGGAATCGGAACAAGACGCCGCCAGAGAAGCTCTTTCTAAAAAAGGTTGGGGATAAAATTCAATCAATAAATAAGCTTGAAATCTAAGCATCAAGGCGCCGCCTTGATGCTTTTGATCTTATTGACATTGTTATTTGTCGGAGTAGACTTGATGTTAGACAAGTTTTTTAAAAAACAACCAAAAGTCCGGCGATGTAGTGAGCGCGGTTTGGCAGATTAGTTCTTGGCTAAATTGGCGTGGGCTTTTGTTTATATAAAGAGGTGATAACATAGAGAGTAAGTATTTTTTAACCATCAGCCTTTTTATGGAAGGGGGTGAGTGAAATGATAACAATGAGCAGCACCGGAATGAGCAGCAACAAAAGGCGTCTGAAAAGGACTATCGCTCTTGATATTACAAGGGCGAAATTAATTGAAGTTTTGGATATTTTAAAGAAGACTAACTATGTCTTCCAATACCCAAAAATAGAAGATGAGGATAGTGAGATTTTTAAATCTCACGCAGACGCTTTTTTAAGAAAGATTTTTGAAGGATACGATTTGAAAAGCGAAGACGAAAAAGAATTTTTTCGTCTCGCGGAAATTGTAAGAAGTCTGACGGCAATGCTGTCAGACAGAAAAAATTAAATTTGAAAACATCACCTCTCTAAAGAGCATAACTTCGGTTATGCTCTTTTTTATGGAAATGGAATTTTATGATTTTAAACGTTATAATATAATTAATGAATACGCGTTTGAAAAGAATAGAACTAGCCGGTTTTAAGTCTTTTGCAAGACCTACCGTTTTGCAATTTCCTTCGCCGGTTACGGCCATCGTGGGGCCAAACGGCAGCGGCAAATCAAACGTGGCCGAGGCTTTGCGTTGGGTGCTTGGCGAACAATCCATACGGAGTCTGCGAGGCAAAAAGGGCGAGGACCTTATCTTTAACGGTTCCGGCGATCTTGCCAAGGCGGGCAAGGCTTCCGTCGCTCTTGTGTTTGACAATAAAGATAGAAAGTTGCCATTGGATTATGATGAAGTGATAATCACCAGAAAAGTTTACAGAAACGGAGAGAACGAGTATTTCCTAAACGATTCTCAAGTGCGTCTCAGAGATATAATGGAAACGTTGAGCGCGGTGGGTCTTGGCGCTTCAAGCCATCATATCATAGGCCAAGGAGAAGCAGACAGAATATTAGCCTCATCGCCTAAAGAACGCAAACAGATTATAGAAGACGCTCTTGGCCTTAAGATATATCAAATAAAGAAAAATGGCGCGGAGAGAAAGCTGGCAAAAACAGAGGAAAATATCATTCAGATAGAAGCGCTTCGCAAAGAAGTGCAGTCCCACCTTAAATTTCTAAAAACTCACGTGGAGAAGGCTCAGAGCATAGCCGCTTTGAAAGAGGAATTGAAAATTTTTTATAAGCAATATCTTGATAAAGAAAAAAAATATCTTGAGAGCGAGGGAGTAAGGCTTGCCAGAGAGCGAGAAGCGCCCAAGAGCGAATTGGGCGAGTGCGAAAAGCGCGCCAAAGAAACGGAATCCGCCCAAGGCGGACAAGCCAGCATTATTAAAAAAGAAATAGAAGATTCTGAAAAAGAATTTGCCGATAAAGAGAGACAGGTGTCTGCGATAAGACAAGAGAGGAACGGATTGGAAAGAGAGCTTGGCAGGGTAGAGGGGATGATAGAATACGAAGAATCAAAAAATGTCGGCATGCGCGTTCTTCCTGCCGGAGAAAAGCTTTTGCCGTACGCGGAGGTGGAAAGCGTGTTGAAAGATATAGAAAAAAAGGTTTTAGCCGCCTCCGAAGCGGCAGACCTTGCCGATATAAAAAATATTCTCTCGGAAATAGCGGAGAAGGTTAGAGAGTATCTGAGGAAGGAAAACGCGGCAGAGCTGGAAAGCGAGCATAAACCAAACATCGCGGACACAAACGCTCTCAAAGAAAAATACAAAGAGATGCTTTCTCTCATAGAGGGCATAAGCAATAAGGAGAAAGAGATTTATGCCGGTTTGTCTGATGTTAGAAGGGCAATAGAAAACAAGCGAGCGGAATTGAATTCTCTTGAAAAAGGCAAATACCAGCTTGAGGCGAAAGTGAGAGAATTAAGAAGCATTTTGTCGCAATTTGCCATGGAGGAAGAGAAGATTCAGATTCGCAGAGATGATTATGAACGCGAGAGAGCCGAAGCCGCCGCCATACTCGGACACGATTTTATGGGCGAGCTTGATATGAGTCAGAACTCTACAACCGGAAGTGTTTGGACATACGAGGAAAAAGAAAAAATTTTGAAAAAGGTGGAAAGACTCAAGATAAAGCTTGAGGATTATGGCAGTATCAGCGATGAAGTGCTCAAGGAGTATGAAGATACCAAGATTAGAGACGAGATGTATGAAAGAGAACTCATGGATCTCAAAGACGCCGCTGTTTCGCTGGCAAGTATTATGAAAGAGCTTGATGAAAAAATAGGATTAAGTTTTAAAGACGGCTTTGAGAAAATAAACAAAGAACTTCAGCTATTTTTCTCTTCAATTTTTGGTGGCGGAAAGGCTCGTCTGGAGGTGATGAAGATAGAAAGGTATGAAAGCGAAGAGCTTGTCGCGGCCAGCGATGTTATTGGAGAAAGTGAAGGCATTGAAAAAGACCAAGCGATAACGGACAAAGGCATAGAGCTTTTTGTGGATTTGCCGAAGAAAAAGCTGAGATCGCTGGAAATGCTTTCCGGCGGGGAAAAGTCGCTTGTCTCCATAGCTTTGCTTTTTGCCATATCGCAAGTGAGTCCGCCACCGTTTCTGGTATTGGACGAGACGGATGCCGCCTTGGACGAGTCAAACTCGCAAAGATACGCCGGCATTATGAAAATACTCAGCGAGAAAACTCAGCTTGTAATAATAACTCACAATAGAGAAACAATGAGTCAGGCCGATATTCTCTATGGTGTTACCATGGACGCGTCTGGCGTATCTCGCCTTCTCTCCATAAAGTTTGAAGAAGCTGAAAAGATGGGGAAATAGCCGCTTATTATGAGCGTATCATTATAAGAAGCATTTTGAATTTTTGAACGGCTTTGACAGAATGAGGCTTGCCGGCCGGCATTATAATCATCTCACCTTTGGTTACGTTGAAAGTTTCTCCGGCGATTTTTACTTCTGCCTCGCCATCTAAGATGTAAATAGTGGCATCAAAAGGAGCGGTGTGCTCGCTAAGCCCTTGTCCGGCGCCAAAGGCGAAAACAGTGAGCGTGCCTGTTGGCAGTTTCAAAATCTCCCGACTTACCACCGAGCCGTCTTGATAGTTTACAAGATTCTCCAGATTTATATTTTTACCCGCAAAATTGTTTTGTGTATTTTCCATTTTACCAAATATTACCTTAATATAAAAACTTAGGCAAATTACTTTCTCAAGACAGTCACCCTGCCTTTATCAATTTTAATTAAAGTGGAGGGTTTATTTTTCGGCCGAGATCCTTTTATGTAAAAATCAACTTTATCGCCGAAATAAAGTTTAGCTTCTTTGATATTTAGCGCCGGAGGCAAACCTTCCGGATTGGCGGAAGGCGCGACAAGCGGACCTGTATTTTTTATAACCTCAAGCAAAGACCGCTTATTGGGCAAACGGAAAGCCAGTGTTTCAGTTCCTCTTCGCAAGTATTCTAATTTTTTTATTTGACAGGGCAAGATTACACTCACCGGTCCGGGCCAAAAATTCTTTAACCGCTTTTTAATTTTATCATCAATTATAATTCCAAATATTTTTAAATCTTCCATGGAAGAAATTAAAATAATCAAAGGTTTTTTGTCATTTCGGCCTTTAATTTTATAAATTCTGTTGACCGTTTTTTTGTTTAACGCTTGTCCAACCAAACCATATAGAGTATCGGTCAGTAAAACTCCGACTCCGCCATTCTTTAAAATCCCAATGATTGAATTGCTCATTACTTATCCTTTTTCTGATTTTTGCCTGCTCACCGGCACAAAATTCACTTCGTTCATTTTATGCCGGTGGTGGGACTCGAACCCACAACCCTTGCGAGACACGATTTTGAGTCGTGCGCGTATACCAATTCCGCCACACCGGCTAACGTTGTCTATCATAGTCCATATAACACACTTGCGTCAATGGCGCTTTATCGTTTATAATCTAATTATAAAATTATTTTCTAATTTATATTTTTATGACAGAAACAGAATTAGCAAAATTGGGGAGCGTTTTTCTTATAGAAGTTGATAAGATTAAGCCTAACTCCCAACAGCCTCGCAAGGAGTTTGATGAAGGAAAGCTGCGCGATTTGGCGGAGTCTATCAAGCAATACGGAGTCTTGCAGCCTCTCGTGGTAACGAGAAAAGAAACCACCACGGATAGAGGCATTCAGGTGGATTATGAGCTTATCGCCGGCGAAAGGCGTTTGCGCGCTTCCAAACTTGCCGGTTTGGCGCAAGTGCCGGTGGTGATAAGAAGAGAGACGGATGAGAAAATCAAGCTTGAGCTGGCCATCATAGAAAACTTGCAAAGAGAAGATCTTAATCCCTTAGAGAGAGCCGAAGCTTTTAAAAAGCTCATAGACAGTTTTAGTCTGAAACATTACGAAGTGGCAGCCAGAGTGGGTAAGAGCAGAGAATATGTAAGCAACAGTATCAGGCTTTTGGCTTTGCCTGAGGAGATAAAAAACGGTCTTGTAAAAGGCGAGTTGAGCGAAGGGCATTGTCGCGCTCTCTTGATGATAGACGATAATCCGGATAAGCAGATGAAGCTTTACAAAGAAATAGTAGATAGAAAAATAAGCGTTCGCCAAGCGGAAAAAGCTTCAAGGATAATAATAGACGAAGGCAAGGAACCGAGCGAGGCCATTGGTGTAATGCCGGAGATAAGAGAGATAGAAAAAAGACTATCCGATACACTGGGCACAAAAGTCCATGTGGAACTCTTGAGAGATAAGGGTAAGATTTCCATAAACTTTTTCTCTGGCGACGAGTTAAACGCTTTTATAAATAAAATAATAAACGACAGCGTTGAAGGCGTGACGGTAAGTCCGAATGTGGTTGTTGAGAATAACGATGTTTCTCCGGATCAAAACACTTTGCCTCTGGAAAATCTTGATACTGCCGCTCAAGATCAAATTAATCCCCGAGCGCGAGAAGACGAAAATCTTAATCAGCCCGCGGGAGAATCTGTTTTGCCGCTGAGCGCTCCGCCGGAGCCGATTTTAGAGCAGCCGTCATCAGAAGATCTAATAAAAAACTTCAGCATATAATAATAAAGCCCCGAAAGACGGGGCTTTATTATTATTATAATTATTCTTCTCCTCCTTCTTCAGGCTTAGTGGGATCTTTCCAACTGGCGTAGTCACATTCCGGATAACCCGGGCAGCCGTAGAATATTCTTTTTCTCTTGGTGTGTTTTATTACAATCTCATGTTTACCGCACTTTGGACATGTCATGCCGATTGATTTTGGCGGTTCCTTGTCCACCTTCTTCGTATTTTTACAATCCGGAAAACCGGAACAAGCCATAAATTTGCCAAAACGGCCCATCTTAATAATCATAGGCTTGCCGCATTTTTCGCAAACTTCGTCAGTTTTCTCGTCTGTGTTTTGTTTTTCCACTTTTTCCATTTTATTTTCAAGATTTTTATGGAACGGACCATAAAAGCTTTTTATCATCGGAACCCATTTTTCTTTACCTTCAGCCACTTTATCAAATTGTTCTTCCATTGTAGCAGTAAAATTAATATCCACAACCTCGGGGAAGTGTTCTGTCAGCAAATCGTTTACCGTCAGGCCTGTCTCGGTGGGCACAAATCTCTTTTGATCGTTTTTGGCCACGTAATGTCTCGTCTGAATTGTGGTGATGGTGGGAGCGTAAGTAGACGGTCTACCTATGCCGTTTTCTTCCAAGGTTTTTATCAAAGAAGCTTCATTGTATCTTGGCGGCGGTTCGGTAAAATGCTGAGACGGCAAAATCTTAATAAGTTCAAGAATATCTTTCTCAGCAAGAAGAGGTAAAATATTTTCCGTGAATTTTGAAGGGTAAACTTTTAGCCAGCCTTCAAACTTTATCACAGAACCGTTTGCTCTGAAAATATAATTGGCGGCGGCAATATCCACCGTGGTTGAATCAAAAACAGCTGGCTGCATCTGACAAGCGATAAATCTTCTCCAGATCAGATCGTACAATTTGTATTGTTTGGCATCCAACTTGCTTGAAATATCGTCTGGCTTTCTGGACGGGTCGGTGGGTCTTATGGCTTCGTGCGCTTCCTGCGCTCCTTTGGCTTTCGTCTTAAACCTTCGCGGTTCTTCAAGAGAAAATTCTTTGCCATAGTTTTCCGATATAAACTTCTTGGCGGCAATCAGAGAATCGTTTGAAAGATTTACCGAGTCGGTGCGCATGTAAGAAATGTAACCCTGTTCATAGAGCTGTTGAGCCAGCATCATTGTTTGTTTGGCGCCATAACGCAGTTTGGAAGAAGCTTCTTGCTGGAGGGAACTGGTGGTGAAAGGGGGAGAAGGCATTCTTCTGCTTTCTTTTTTCTCCACTTGCGTCACTTTATAGGTGGCATTTTTAAGATCGCCTAGAATATTATCGGCTTCTTGTTTGTTTTTTACTTCAAGCTTATCCAAAACTTTGTCGTCTTTCTTGTAAAGCTTAGCTATGAAGTTTTCTTTATTCTTGGCTAGTTCGGCTTCTATGCCCCAATACTCTTGAGGTTTGAAGGCTTCTATCTCTCTTTCTCTTTCCACCACCAAGCGCACGGCCACAGACTGCACTCGGCCTGCCGAGAGACCTCGGAAAACCTTTTTCCAAAGAAAAGGGGATAATTCATAACCCACCAATCTGTCTAAGATTCTTCTGGCTTGCTGAGCGTCCACAAGATTCATGTCTATGTCTCGGGGATTTCCAATGGCGTGATCTATGGCCGTTTTTGTGATTTCATGAAAAACTATTCTTTTTGTTTTTTGTTTTTCCGGATCTATGCCAAGCGCGTAAGTTAAATGCCACGCGATGGCTTCTCCTTCGCGGTCTTCGTCGCTTGCCAGAATAATTTCTGATGATTTTTCGGCTAACTTTTTGAGTTCCTTTACTCTTTTTCTCGCTTTAATTGGCACTATGTATGAAGGCTGGAAATTATTTTCCGTATCTATGCCCAGTCTTGATTTGGGCAAGTCTCGCACGTGGCCGTAAGAAGATTCCACGACAAAATCATTGCCGAGAAATTTGGAAATCGTTCTTGCTTTAGTGGGAGACTCCACAATAACTAGTTTTTTACCGATCGGTATTTTTTTTGTAGTTTTGGTTTTTGTTGCCATGTCTGCGATTATAACAGTGTATTTTAAAAATGCAAAAATATTTCCCCAATGTCAAGGTTGAACCTTGACATTGGCTGTAAGATAAATTTCTCCGCCGCTTTGCTTGATTACGCCCTTGAGTTCCATCTCCATAAGGAGGGAGCTTGCTTCGGCCATTGGTATCTTGAGCTTTCTCAGTAGTTCGTCTTTTTCTATTGGCTCAGTGAGGGCGTTTAAAACTTTTTGCTCGGCCGGAGAAAAATCAAATGATAAATTCGCGGAAGTTTCGCCGACTTCGCCGGAAATTCCGTAAAACTTTAAAATATCTTTTCCGTCGGTTATTGGCGTGGCGCCTTCTTTTATAAGATTGTTTGTGCCGGAAGAGTTGGCGCTAAAAATAGATCCGGGCACGGCAAACACGTCTCTGCCATAATCCAGAGCTAATCTCGCGGTAATGAGAGTGCCGCTTTTGCTCGCGGCTTCTATCACTACCACGCCGTGACAGAGTCCGGCGATAATGCGGTTGCGGCGCGGGAAGGTGTGTGTGCCGGCCGGTTCGTTCCAATCCAATTCGGAAAGAAGACAGCCGCCGGATCCCACTATTTTCCTGGCGAGTCTAATATTTGATCTAGGATGCAACACTTCTTCGTCCAAGCCTGAACCCGGTATGGCAATGGTTCTTAAGCCGGCATCAAGCGCCGCTTGGTGAGCGATGCCGTCTATGCCTATGGCCAAGCCGCTTACTATTACTACTTCCGCTTCCGGATTTTTCAGTTCTCTTACTATTTTATTGCACACTTCTTTGCCGTAGGTGGTAAAGCGGCGCGAACCCACTACACCTATAAAGAGAGACTCGTCAGACGGAAGTTCGCCTATGGCGCGCAATTCTTCGGGCGGGTCGCTGATTTCTTTAAGTAGCGCCGGAAAATTTTGAGGCTTGATGATATCGCGTTTCATTACTTTAAAATTATATCACGATAACCGCTATTTTTTAATATGTGTTCAGATGCTGATAGAAAAAATGCTTTAATTAAATTGAGAAAAAGTGTTATTCATGTTAGTATAGTTGTGAGAGTTAGTTTCAACGCTCATACTTATACTATCATACTATGGAAAGCAAACAAAATAAAGAAATTGGGGATAAAATAAAAGTCTTTCGAGCAAAGCAAGGACTGACACAGGACGCTCTTGCGAGAAAGTGCGATATTCCCTATACATATGAAAACAAAATTTCCAGAAAACTTTTTGAATAAGATCGTCTGCGGTAGTACCGTTGATGTGATGAAACAAATACCCGACGGCTCGGTTCATTTGGTGATTACTTCGCCTCCATATAATCTAAAAAATTCTACCGGCAATGGAATGAAGGACGGCCGCGGCGGAAAATGGGCAAACGCCGCCCTGCAAAATGGCTACTCGCACCATAACGACTGTATGCCACATGATGAGTATGTGAAGTGGCAACGAGATTGCCTAACAGAGATGATGAGGATTATCCCCGAGGACGGAGCAATTTTTTATAACCACAAATGGAGAGTGCAGGGCGGATTATTGCAAGATCGTCAGGACATCGTAAGTGGTTTCCCTGTGCGACAGATTATCATTTGGAGACGGAAAGGCGGCCTTAATTTTAATGCCGGATATTTCTTGCCAACCTACGAAGTAATTTACCTTATTGCCAAGCCAGAATTCAAACTTGTGACAAAAGCAAATGCTCACGGCGATGTTTGGGAATTTACGCAAGAAATGAACAACGAACATCCGGCCGCCTTTCCTGTGGACTTGATTGATCGCATTGTTTCAGCCACGGAATCCAAAATAATTTTGGACCCATTTATGGGTTCGGGAACAACGGCTCTTTCCGCGATAAACTTCAAGCGAGATTATATTGGGATTGATATTTCGCCGGAGTATTGCGAAATGGCCCGAAAGAGAATAAAACAACATCAAGCCCAAGTTAAACTTTGGTAATAAATATATGACTAAAAAACCTGTTATCTACACAAAACCAGCCCTTATCGCAAA
>LBYH01000021.1 GCA_000996035.1 Parcubacteria group bacterium GW2011_GWA2_40_143
TATGCTCATTTATGGTAGATTTTGCCTTATCAAAAAGATCTGCCATTTGATCTTGCGTAAGCCAAACAGTCTCGTCTTTCATCCGCGCCTCAATCTTGACCTCCCCGTCTTCGGTGTTGTAAATGATTATTTGATTGTCCGGTATTTTCTTAGCTTTTTTCATATTATTTTATCGCTTTTTTAACATCTAATACTAGTTGCCTTTTAACTTTTTCTGTTCAGGCAATCGTCTAAAATTTCTGCCACTCACCACTTTCTTGCCGGTTTTTTGTTCCAATTCTAAGCGTGCATTTTTCGCCACTTGTCCGCCTTTTTTCGCCGGAATTTTATTTTCTTCCAATCCTCTTGTCTTCATCGTTTCGGCAATTTGCCGAGTAGAAAGTTCCGCCAAAGCAGTAAAAACCAACTCCGCGTCCGACATATGGTCGCGTAAATTCTCTCTTTTCAAATTTTTCAAACCCTTATGCTCTTTCACCGTCAAATTGCTCCATTCCTGATGAATAATATTCGTCAAAATGGCGTATTCTTCTTTTTCCCGTACTTCGTTGTCTTTCCAATAATCCGTCAATTTATTTCTGATTTCCTGCCCCATCATTCTTTGCTGAATCCACTTCGGATCTCTTCCCATTTTCTGCCAATATCCCCGCGAGCGATTGAGAGCTTTTTCTGGATTATTTATTTCTTCAATTCGTTCATAACCGACTTTTGCCAACCATAATTTTATCGGCTCGGCTTTCGGACTTGGAACGGACTGGATAAGGCGGAATAAAGTCTCGGTATTCGCCGCGTCGGTGGCATAATACTTGCCGTCTTGAGCCATAAATTTCAGCTGGTGACAATTTGACACCGACTGATTTCCTTCTTTTTTAAGTCTTTCTTTGAGCTTGTTCCAATATTTTCTAGCTGTTTGATAATCATCCTGCTGAATTAACGCTTGGATAATATCAACCACCGAAAAATACCAAGTTTCGGTATTTTCGTTATAAACTCGGCGAATATTCCTCCCCTCAAAAATCGCCATCTTTTTTGCATTTTTATTTTTCATATTGTTTTTACTTAAAACGGACTCGATTTTGACAGAGTGGCACTCTTAATCTTCAGAAAGTTTTGCTTTTAAAGAATAAATCTCTCGTGCATCATTTAAAATAATAATAATCTTTTTTGATAAATCCTCTCTTTGCTCCCATTGCTGTTCTTCGCTGGGAATCTTGATTTCTTTACCTGCTCCAAAAGAATTATCAAAAGTAATAATCATTGAAACAGGATATGGCGTGTCAATCGTTTTGTAAAGTTTTCTTGCTGTAAAGATAATTTGGCAAAGTTGCAAGCTTTTTTTGTGAAGATCTTCAAACTCTTCTTTTACTTTTATCCGTTTATTAAGCTCAAAAAGTAACGAGTCAATTTCTTCTATCACTTTTTTAGGATTTAATTTTTTCATACTTTTTCTTATGTCTAATTAAAACTCTAAAATATGGACATGTTCCGTCTTTTAATCTTAAATCCTTATCGTCGTTTCCGTGTCTAAATTTTATAATCTCAAACTGCTCCGGATTATATTTATCCAAAAAACTGATCGGCACGCCCATTACGCCGTTATAATCGCTCGGGATTGCATCGGTAAAAGGGACTTCTATAGCAGAGAATTGTCTTATTTCGCTTCGCTCAATGACCCTACGGGGAATCGAACCCCGATTACCGCCTTGAGAAGGCGATGTCCTAACCGTTAGACGATAGGGCCTTAAACATCTCTAATATAGCAAACATTTATCTTTTTTCCACTTTTCTAAAAAATAGAGCCGGTGTGAAATTAAATCACATCGGCTCTTTTGTTTGTCTTTTTTTATTTTTTATTTTTCTTTAAATTTCACGGCCACACGGTGACCGGAAAAAATATCACTATAAATAACAATGTCATCCGAATTTTTTAAATATTTTGAAATATCTAATTTATCGGTCGACTTGCCTCCAAATGATTCATGGAGGCTTATTTTTACTTTGAAGCCGGCATTTATTATTACACCAAGCTCGCACGAGCCGATACCAATTTCCGAAACATCAACAGCATATTCACCATTGCCCTCAACATCAACAATATAACTTTCATCTCCGCTTAATCCCTCGAAAAAAATCTTATCAAGAGAAACTGTTGCTTTTTTCGAGGTAACACTCATATTTAACGACTTGTCGTCGCTAAATTCTGCCTTGACGCTGGCCACGTTTTTTGCATCCACGCCAAGAGTATTGCCAACAGTAAATGTTTCTTCCATATTTACAACAGCAAGTTCAACCTCGCTGTTCTGTGGCACCAACTTTATATCAAGTACCTCAACCTTTATTTCCACCAATTCATCGCTCAACGCCCCTGACACAAGGGCAATCTCAACCCTGACTGTTTCTTCAAAAGCGCCAAGATTGAAATTTTTCAGAGTGACAAACTCGCCGTCAACGCTCGCGCTTGCGATTGTCCTATGCTCATCCTCCCTTTTTACCCCATCAGATTTTTCAGCAACGACACATACTGTATCAAAAACTTCAAAATCAGAAATTCTTACAACTATTTCATCCAAAAAAACTGCCTCCCCATTCGGATCAATTTCCAGCTCAATAATATTAGAAATTGATTTTTCAGTTATAAATTCTGAAACATATTGGTCTGTCTTATAAACCATCACAGACCTCGCCTCAGAATATTCTCCAGCTATTACCCCATTGATAGCACCAAATACCATCATTCCTGCCAACTCAATACTCTTAAACATTTTTCCGCCCTCCTTTAAATAAGAAAAATAAAAAAGACAATATAAACTTGTCAAAGTAAATTATTCTTATATGCTATCATAAACTATATAAAAAGTCAAGGGCAAAAGAGTTGTAGTGAAGCAGCTTATTTTTTTTAACGATTTTGCCACTCTTTCTCTTGTCTCACCAGGAGTTTTTCTTTATCCTCCGGATTGTCCATGATTTTTTCCACCACTTTTTCCATTCTTACTCCTTGAGAGCCTTTTACGAGCGTCAAACAACCTGTCGGCAAAATATCCATCGCCCTACTCCCCGCCTCCTCAGAATCCGCAAACCAGAATATGCGGCGTTCACCAGTCATACCGGCTGCTTTAGCCGCTTCTATGGCAAACTGCGATCTCGGACCCACTCCTATTAAAATATCTATGCCGCTACGCGCCACCAATTCACCAATCTTCCTGTGCTCCTGCGCCGTATATTTGCCAAGTTCCAGCATATCGCCCAGTATAGCCGCTTTGTTTTTAATCTTAATATCGCGAAGAGTCTCTATGGCCGCCATAGCGGCAAGAGGAGACGAATTGTAAGTATCGTCCAATATAATAATTTTATTTTTGCCTTTTATGAGATTCATCCTGCCAGATGGCGAAATAAACTCCGCGAGTGCTTCCGTCATCTTTACCATATTAAGATCAAAGGCCTTGCCAACCGTTATGGCCGCGAGAGCGCTGTAAACATATTGCTTGCCGAAGACATAAGGCATTCTTACCGGCACCATGTTGCCCTTAAAGTTTAATTTAAAAGATGTTCCGTTTTTAGAAACTCTCAAAGTGGAAGCCGCGACATCCGCCTCTCTTGAGAATCCGTAAGTGGTAACTCTTGCTCCGGTTTTTTTTCTCATCTTAATCACAGCCGGATCATCGGCATTTAAAACCACTTCCCCTTCGATCAGCGTGGCTTCCACGAGTTTCGCCTTCTCCGCCGCCAGAGTTTCCTGACCGTTGAAATATTCTATATGCACCGGCACTTCCCCTATAGCCGTTACAATAACCGCTTCCGGCTTAAGCCAAGACACAAACCGCTCCATATCGCCCGGTCTATCAACTCCCATTTCAAGCACCAAATATTCCAGATAGTCTTTTTTGAAAAAGGCCAGCACTAAGCCTCTTTTTAAAACACCGCCCCAGCGAAAAATATTACCCCAAGCGTTTTTTTCACCCAAAATAGTAAGCGGTAAACCTATCTCGCTGTTATAACTCTTTTCGCTTTTGCGAACTTTAAGCCCGCCCGACATAAGCAAATGAGCCACCATATCTTTTGTGGTTGTTTTACCCACGGTACCGGTAATACCTATTATTCTAGGTTTGTATTTTCTGATTACAAGTTTAGCCTCAATGGTTAGCAGGCGAACTATTATTTTTTTGAAAAATGATTTCATTGATTTTGCTTTTTTAATTTTTTCCTATCTATCCGGTGGAACTTCATAATAATTGAGCAGAAATTTGGTGATATCCATAAATGGCTCAGTGAGCGTGTGAGAAGCGTAAAGCACTCCTTGCGGTTTAGCGACAAAAAGAAATACTATAAATTTGGCTTCAAAAGCCGGCGCGTATCCAAAGAAAGTGTGCAGATATTCTTCCTCCGCGTAGTTTTTGCTCCCCGCTTCCATATATTGAGCGGTGCCGGTTTTAGCCGCGACAGTATAATTTTCCATTTTATATTTTCCACCTAAAAGAGCGTCGTCCACCACCTTCACCAGCATGCGGCTTATATCCTCAGACGCTTCTTTGCTGATTACCTGCCTTATCACTTCCGGCTGAGTCTTCTTGTCTCTAAAGCCATCTATAGTGATTTTATCTACAAGATAAGGTTTGACTATTTTGCCGCCATTTGCAAGACTCGCTAAAGCTACCGTCATTTCCATGGGCGTTATCGCTATTCCTTGGCCAAAGGATGCGGTGGCATACTCAAGCTCGCGATTATTGTCTATGATGTTAGATATTTTCCCACTGACTTCGTTTGGTAATTCTATACCGGTTCTGTTGCCCATGCCGTAATTTCTTATGTATTCACTGAATTTTTCCTTACCTATGCTCTGCATTGCAAAAACCGCGCCGGTATTAAGAGAACTGCTTAATACCTCCTGCATATCCACCTTGCCTCTGGCTTTACCATCATAATTTTTAATTATCGCCGAACCGTATTTTACGAAACCGTTGTCAGTGTACATTGTATCCGGTCTCACTCCCCCTCCATCTATTGCCGCCGCCATAGTGAGAGGCTTTACAATAGAACCCATTTCAAAAACGCTTTCTACAAGCGGGTTGATGAAAACCCCGATGTTTTCTTCTTTGGAATAAAAATTAGGATCAAAGTCCGGTTTGGCCGCCATCGCCACGATCTTGCCGGTGGACGGCTCCATAATGATACCGCCGGACATTTTGCCTTTATATTTTTCTAAAATCTCTTCAAGTTTTTTCTCAAGCATGGATTGAGCCGTAGGCTCCAGAGTGAGAGTTATGTCCGCGTTTTCCAAACCGCCGGCTACAATCTTTTTAATGCCGTAAAATATTTCCGCGAAAGAATTGACCGGCTTCTTATCCAAATCTCTTTTAAGCTTTTTTTCGTAAGCAAGTTCTAAGCCGTATCGCCCCACTAAACTGTCGCCCTTATAACCCACAAAACCCAAAACGTGCGAGGCAAGCTTGCCAGCCGGATAATATCTCCATGATTCCGATTTAATTTCCAAGCCTTTTATATTAAGCGCGTCTACCGCCAAGGCTTTATCTTTATCCACCTTATGCATTATTATTTTATAAGTATTATTTTTTTTAGCCGCTTTAGCCATAAAATCGGTCTTGTTCACACTCACTATCTTTGACAGCTTAACGTAAGCGTCTTCCGAATCTTCCAAAACCTTCGGATTCATGTAGATTTGATAAGCATTTTTGACAACCGCGGCCGAGATAACTCTGCCGCTTTTTTCCGTAAAAAAGATGGAGCCTCTGTCAAAGTTTTTAGCCGCCGGAGAAAAATGTTGTTTGTTAGCTTCGTTCTTGTATTGTTCATTATTCACCACTTGCAAGAAAAAAAGGCGGGTTGTCATTATAATACCCGTTAAAAAAATCATAAAATATATAATTCTGGTTCTTGCTTTGAATCCGTCTTTCATTTTTTTCTAAAAAATTGGTTAAGACGCCCGGCGCAAACCATCATTATCGTATGGAAAGGGTATGTCCGCCAGAAACGTAAACCACCTTTGCTTTTTGACTTACAAACCCCATCTCTTGAGCATATTTAAAATCCAGCTTGCCAATAAGCTCAATGTACTCTCTTTCAAGTTCTATGTTTTGATATTCTTGGGCAGATATGTTTTTGAGATTTCTTTCGCTTTCCGTTGCGTTTAAAACAATAATACTTACAAGGCATACATACAACGCGCCAAGAATCAAAACACCGCCAAAAACCGCTTTTATTACAATCGGTTTTATGCTTTTTCTTTTTATTGTTTTGTTTATTATTTTTGTCATATTGTTTTTTCCACTACGCGCATTTTGGCGCTTCTGGATCTCGAATTAGCCTTTATCTCTTCCTGTGTCGGCGTGATCGGCTTCTTGTTTATAAGTTTCGCTTCTCCCCCTTTCGCCTTGTCTCTGAAAAAATTTTTTACAATTCTGTCTTCAAGCGAGTGGAAAGAGATTACCGCTATCCGACCGCTCTTGCCAAGCAAACTCCATGCCTTGGGTAAAACTTCTTCCAACGCGCCCAATTCGTCGTTTACCGCTATTCTGAGAGCTTGAAAAGTTCTGGTGGCGCAATGGATTCTGCCTCTTCTGTAAAATGCCGGCACGCTTCTCTCTATTATTTCCACAAGGTCAAAGGTTGTTTCTATCTTCTTTTTTCTCCTGCTTTCCACTATGCCTTTGGCGATTTTCCTGCTGAATCTTTCTTCACCGTATTTGTATATAAGATCGGCTATATCGCTTTCACTCCGGCTATTTACCACATCCATCGCCGTAAGCCCTTCCACCTCCGCGTCTTTTCTCATACTCATTATCAAAGGTTCATTTTTTTTGAAAGAAATACCTCGTCCATAATCATCTATTTGCATGGAACTCACTCCCAGGTCAAAAATAATCTTGTCAACTTTTTCAATTTTTAAATTTCTTAAAATTTTATCTAAATTTCTGAAATTTTCGTTTATTAAAAAAACATTCCGCGAATCATTAAAACTTTTTCTTAAAATCTCCAACGATTCTTCGTCTTGATCCAGACCGATGAACACTCCCTTGCCTTTAACGCTATCGTAAAGACCTTTCAAGTGTCCTCCCGCGCCAACGGTGGCATCTACTATCACATCTTCAGTCTTTGGCTCAAGATGACTTATTGCTTCATTTAAAAGTACTGGTACATGCGGCATAATAATTTAAAGTCTTTCTTTTTAATAAGCCCCCAGTTCACCAAGCTTTTCGGCAAGCATGTCTGTTTGCTTTTCTATCGCTTCTTTGTAGGCGTCCCAATTCTCTTCATTCCAAATCTCAAGCCTCTTATAAACGCCGGCAATCACAACTTTTTCTTTAAGTCCGGCAAAATCTTTGAGATAATCCGGCAGAAGCACTCTGCCAAGCGCGTCTATCTCCACATCAACCGCTCCGGACAAAAAGATTCTCACGAAATTTCTGGAATCAGATGAGCCGGTAGGAAGCTCGCTTAGCTTTTCCGCCACTTTTTTCCATTCGCTCATAGGATAAACAAACAAGCACTTCTCCTGCCCTTTTGTGATTACTGCCTCCCGACCAATTTCTTTTCTGAATTTGGCGGGTATGGCCACTCTTTTTTTGGCATCGATATTATGCCTGTATTCTCCGATGAGCATTTGGTTTTATTTAACGGCGGCAAGCAAAGCAAGCTTCCCTAGCTTCCATGCCCACAACCAACGACTTTTAAAAATTCACCACTTTCTACCACTTCCATAACATTATAAACCACTTTGATGCAAATACACAAGCAAAACCTGTGGATAAACCCGCAAAAAACAAAAGACTAAATTGGATTTAGTCTTTTGTCAAACAAAACACCCCCGATTTCTCGGAGGTGTTTTGTTTAAGCTATATTTTGCTTACTTTTGTAGCTTGCGGGCCCTTTTGGCCTTGAGCTATTTCAAACTCTACTTTGTCGCCTTCTTTGACACTGTCAAAATCGGCGTTCTGAAGTTCGTTTGCGTGGAAGAAAAGATCTTTTTCTCCACCGTCGCTTTTGATAAAGCCGTAGCCCTTATCCATTTTGCGAACTATTGTTCCCTGTTGCATTCTTTAACTCATAGAACTAAGCCAATAAAATCTCAAATAATTACCTAAAAGATTAAACCCGACTTAGTTCTACTTTTATAATTAGATGATAGTGATATTATAAACAATTCAAAAAATTTGTCAAATTTTTTGAATTGTGACACGGCTAAACCAAGCGCGCGTAAATGGCATGAACAAGCTCAAAACCTCTGGAGGATGATTCTTTGGATATCAATTCGCCGTACTCCAGATTAAGATTATTTTTGCCGGCAACTGAATTTAGAAGATTAGCGATAGAAACGGCCGAGATATCAGTGGCATATACGGTTAGGATGATAAACGAAGCGTTATCGGAAAGAAGCTCGCCGCAAATTTGCATAAGCTCCAAGATATTTTCTTCCAGTTTCCACACTTCTCCATTTGCACCACGACCAAACTTAGGCGGATCCACTATTATGCCCTCATACTTATTACCTCTCTTCACTTCCCTTCTGACAAACTTCAAGGCATCGTCGCAGATCCATCTTATGGAATCTTTCGGTAAGCCGTTTAAAATCTGATTTTCTTTAGCCCATTCCATGCTGGGGGCAGAAGCATCCACATGAGTTACTTTGGCGCCGGCTTTGGCGCACACAATACTCGCCGCGCCGGTGTAGCCGAAAAGGTTTAACACTTTACCGCCGCCGGCTTTTTTCAGTTTTGCTTCAGCAAGTTCCCAGTGAGGCGCCTGCTCAGGAAAAATGCCTAAATGCCTGAAGGGCGTGGGTTTAACTTTAAACTTATATTCCTTAAATTTTATCTCCCAAGATTTTACGTCCCCCTTGCCGCTGTTGCCTCCGGAAAATTTCCAATCACCTTTTAATCCGTCCTTGCCGGCTTCAAAAGAAGCGTAAGTCTCGCGCCAAAGCTCTTTACTTGAAACACCCCAAATAGCCTGAGAATCCGGCCTTGAGATAAGATGATTGCCGAATCGCTCCAACTTGCGGCCATTGCCCGAATCAACGAGTTCGTAATCAACGAGGCTCTCCGGCAACGCAAGATCTTTTTTACTTATATCCATAAAACTTAATTAGAAGATCGGATTACCATACGTAACATTATTCGGTAGTAATGCCGTCAAACTCCGGCGCGTCGGCATCCGCCTCAGCCTTGGTGGCTCTTACCACGCCATCTTTATGATGAGCCGGTGAGTATATGGTATACAATCTAAGCTCAATATCACTGGAAGTATTTATTACATTGTGCTCCGCGCCGGCCGGCACTATAATGACCGAGCCGTCTTTTACTTCATACTCGTTGCCGTCTATTACGCATTTCCCCTCCCCTTGCTCAAAGCGAAAAAACTGATCGTTATCAGGATGCATCTCCATGCCTATTTCCTCGCCGGGATTAAGACTCATGAGCACAAGCTGGCAATGCTTGGCGGTGTAGAGCACTTTGCGATAATTACCGTTTTCCAATGTTTCTCTTTCTATATTTATATTAAATCCTTTCATAAAATTTAAAATTTTATTAAAATTGATAATCTACTGTTACATTGTAACATAAACATAGACTATATTAGCAAATATTTCCCCCTTAGCTCTTTTCTCGCTTCCATATAATCCGGCAGACAGTCAGCCACCAAACGCCAAAAATCCTTGGAATGATTAAACTGTTTTAAGTGACACACCTCATGCGCAATCACGTAATCGCGCAACATCGGTGGCAAAAATACAATTTTATAATTAAAACTCAAGTTTCCCCGCCGCGAACAGCTCCCCCATCGTGTTTTCTGATTTCTTACGCTTATTTTATTTATCCTCACTTTACAAATATTATTAAAAAAATCAATCCTGCTTAATATCAATTTTAGAGCTTCATTTTTGTGTTTTGAGTAATCACCCTTGCCAAACTTCAAGACGGAAGTTTCTTTCGCTTTTCTGAAAAGTTCCAATTTGCTCAATATCCAACTTTTCTTGTTTTGTAAAAAGTCATCCAGCGCGCCAGACGACACTCTTTCCGGAGAAGTTAGCACCACTCGCCCGTCTGCGTGCACGGCAAGACGCAGCTTCTTCGCTTTTTTACTGCGTTTGATAACGCAAGATATGTTGCCGTCGCCCATTTTTAAGATTATATCTTATCTCCATGCAAACAAATAGATAATAAGCAAAATATGCCGAGTCATAATTGCTTAACAAAACTTCTTATCCAAACACGAGCACCTTGTCCGACTCCTCAACCATTTTGAGCAAATCGGTCATGGTAGAAATCGGGCAGACTCCAGCCTCCTTTTTACCGCGAATTTCCAAACACGTACCGCATGCGTACAGGTTTCCTTTTAATTCCTTATACTCCGCAACTTTCTTGGAAATATCAAAGTGTTCCGTATCGGCGATAGTATCAAACTCGGCTCCCTCGCTCATCAAAAAGATCGTCACATCATGACTGGCTTTAAGCGAAGTGATGCCGAAACGAAACGTGTTCCAAATATGTTCCGGATTGTTGGATTGTAAAATAATGCCAATTTTCATTTTTAATTATTTTCTAATCTACACCCAAAATCTTTCGTGCAGATAATAAACAAAGGTTAATATCAAACCAGCGACTATGGAAATTTCTCCCGAATTCTTGATTTCGCCGGTATATACATAAATAACCGCACCCGTAATAATCATGGCAATTATTCTCCAACTTATTGTTTTTATTATGGGACGAATATTACGGTTTTGAACCGCCGCCCTGATTGCATTTATTGCCATAAGCGGCTAGCTTAAATCTTTTTTCTTTTCTTCAAACTCCAGCTTGTTAATTTCGCCCTTGGCGTATCGCTCCTGCAAAATTTCAAGCGCTGATTTCTCGTTATGGTGAGTACCACGCGATTGACTGGTCAGCCATTTAATAAGCGTGACGATACCAGCGATTATTAAGACCCACCAGAGGATCATAAAAATCCAGCCGAAGCCGCCAAAAGGCCCAAATCCAAAGTTCATCATATAGTTGTATTTTAGCGCATTTTTTACATTTATACTATTTCTTGTTTTGATTCGATTTCCATAAATTTTATTTTTCTTTATTTTCATCGGTATCAGAAAGCTCTGCAAATTTCGCTGACATCGTAGGGTTACCGCGCGTTAGTTTTTTGATGGTCAAATCTTCTGTTTTATTATTAGCTATACGGAGATTATTTTCAGATGACAAGAGAGCGTCTTTGGTTTTTTGGAGATGATCTATGGTTTTATCTATTTCTTCGATGGCGGTTTTGAATTTGCGACTGGCAAGATCATAATTTTTAGCAAATCCCTCCTTAAATTTATTTAAAAAATTGCGGACGAACAACATACATTTTTTGATATTTATGAGAAACATCAACAATGCCGGTGTTGTATAGTTCATTGTCAGCTTCTAGAAGCGTTACAAGCACGGCATACTCACACTTCTTCTCATTACGATCTTTATCAAGCTCACGCAAAAAGTCTTCATTCTTTTTCTTGGTGGCGGTTTCGTCGCCTTCGTTTTTCATTTCAAACATAATAGAGATAATCTCATTGCCAGCCTCATCACTTTCGCGATAAACATAATCACCCTTACTGCCATTATTTATATCATTGTCTTTTTCAAAATATGCGTTTTGAAAACCAGTTGCGCGAAGCTTATTAAATTCAGTCTCGCAGTGTTGTTCAAGCGTTTCGCCAATCATTTTTGTTGAAAGCTTGACCTTCATATCCTTACGAAGAGCAATCTCCTCATCTTTCATTTTGATGATATCGTCTTTGGTCTTTAGCTCGGTGGCGTGTTTTTCTTTAAGTGCTGTCTCGGACAATTGTTTCTCGGTATCTTTACTTTTCAGCTCGCCAGCAAGTTCATCACGCTCTTTCTCGATTTTATTAACCGCCTCGGTAACAGCAAGTTTTTTCTCAAGCTCTGCATTACTAATTTTTGATTTGAGTTCAGATAGCTCAGCCTCTTTCTTAGCCTCAAGTTCAGTTAATTCGCGATCTTTGTTGGCTTTTAGTTCTGCTATTTCGGTATCTCTCTTTGCAAGATCTTTTTGTGATGTATTGGTAATATTTGCTTCGGCGAGCTTGATAGCACTTTCTTTTTCCTTTTCTGCGATGTCTAATCGCTCGCGCAATTCTTCTTCAAATTTATGATCACGAACCTGCTTGAGAATATCAGCAAAACCAGCCTCATCGACTTTGAAAACTTTTTTACAATTTGGACATATAATTTCTTGCATATTATGTAAACCCCTTCCTATTTCCACCCCTGTGCCACCACTCGCATCGCCACTTGGTCTTGTGGGATTTGTACGCCATTTTGCTGTGGCACCATCACTTGCTGACGACGAAATTCTATTTTTAAATTAAATGCTTTTGAAAGGACATTGCTTTCCACAAATGCCACTTTATAATCTTTTATATTTTGGCTTACGTTTGCTCCAAGCTCGTTTTCCGGATTCCAAACTGTGTTTTGCAATTCCATTTCTTTGGCATACTCAGAATACAAATCCGACATTAAATTAGAAAGTTCTAAACCTGCGTCCACGACTGATTTTACACCAAGTTCTTCTTTAGCTTCCTTTCTACCAATAAAATAAGTGTGCGAATAAAGTTTTTCGGTAAATGCTTCCACAATTTTTTCAATCTGTTCTTCTTTTACCGGTTCTTTATGGCTCTTCAAAAGTCGTTTTGCAATAAGACGAATAAGATTGTGAGTACGGTTCACATTTCCCAAAGCAAGCGGATGAATTTGCGGATTGGCTTCCACAAATTTATTAAATATCTTAGTTAAATCTTCATCACTTTTTATACCAAATTTATTTTTTGCTAAATCAAAGTAAGCAATGACATCTTCCACAGATATAGGAATTTTATTTTGCGGATTATTGGGATCAGATGGGTTAAAAATATTTGCCGTTGATGGGTCAATCGGGGAAATTTCCGACAAATCGCTCATAACTATTTCATCAGCACCGAGAGCAATCATGGTTCCGGCACTGTGCGCCTTGTATGGTACAAGCACAGAAAAAGTATCGCAGTATTCCCGAATCATAGAAACTAAACGCCATGGAACCATAGTGTCGCCCCCCGCGGTGTAAAGAAAAAGGTCAATTTTAGTAGTTTTTCCAATTTTGCGAAGTTGCTCGCTAATAATCGGAATTATATCCATAGCCACGCGAGCATTCACTGGACCTTGTCGATCGCTTGTGAGATAAGTGATAACTTTTGACTCCCTATTTACTTCAATTTTTTTAATTAAATCATTTTTGCTCATATTTTTTAAATTATATCATAAATTTTCTGATTCCAATAAATTGTGCTTAGATTAAAGCCTGAACATGGAAGTTTTCTGGTTTCATATTCATAACAAAAACTTTCAGTTTTGATTCCCCTTTTAATTTCCGAGTGGAAAAGGGTACCTGACCCCCTATTTCTGCTCTTAGCATCCTTCTACTCCTTATGCGAGCCGTCTCGGTCTGTAGGGTCATTTTGTGAATGATACAAATGAGACACAAAACACCAGTCTCGGTCTCTGTCTCATTTACAGTATGCAAACTTTATATTGCTTCCTCAATCATTCCTTCTCTATATCTCTCTGTATTTCCTTAAATTCATTTTCAACTTCTAACAGTCTTTTTCTGCAAACCTTTATTAGTTCTGCTCCTTCTTTAACTTTCTCTAAGCCAAGCTCAACATCAACCTCTTTTTGTTCATCAAACCACTCAACTATGTTATTTAACTTACCTAACGATTCTTTCAAATTAATTTTTTGATCTGTCATATTTTTATATTAGTTATTTAATAATTTTAACTTCTGAATCAAATGATCCCTCGCTTAATCCAACACTAACAACATCCCCTTTCTGTATTTGACTGGTAGTTTTCAAAATTCGACCATCTTTCATCACAATACTATATCCTAATTTTAACTGTCTTTTAGGATCATTGTTAGTGAGCTGTTTTTGATACGATGTTATTGATTCTTCAATCCTATTTTTAGCACCTATAAAATCCTTCAAAAATTTCTTTGTAATAGAGTCGGATATGGTATTTTTGAGATTTAATATGGAAAAGTTTATTTTTCTAAATACTGGGATAAGGGCTCCGTTAATTCTTCTGTCAATATCAATCATTTGATCCTTAATTGATTTAAAACCAATTTTTAATGATTCTTGTGCCCTTGAAAAATCATTGAATATTTTTTGAAAAGCATTTTTCATAGTATCCAAACTATCTCTCACAAAGTCTTTATTTTTTTGGATTATACTTTGGAATTTCCTGAAAATCTTTTGTTCCGATGGTGTTATTAGCGTTTCAGCTTGTTCCCACGATTCATTTAGAAAATTTGCAACTGCGGTTGGAGTAGAAACCCTCATATCAGACACCAAGGCCAAAAGTGGTACATCTTTTTCGTGTCCGATTCCAACCAAAATAGGAACAGGAAATCCCGCTACTTCTCTGACAAGAGTTTCATTGTTAAATGGTAAAAAAGATTCCATAGAGCCACCACCGCGAATAATAACAAGAACATCAATATCTTTATTTCTAAATGTTTTTATAGAGTTTAGCAATTCTTCAGTCGCCAATTGACCCTCCACTCTTGAATCTATGAAAAATATTTTGTATCCGAATTTCCCTATATTGGCAATAAAGTCAGCCATCACAGCGCCACCCTTAGAAGTAATCAAGCCAATTTTATTAGGATATGGAAGAATGGCTTTTTTTCTCGCTTCATCAAATAAACCTTCTTTTTGTAACTTAGCCTTAAGTTTTTCATAAGCAATTTTTAGCGTGCCTTCACCGACCAATTCTGCGGATAAAGCTTTAAATGACAAACGACCTGTGGGTTTATAAATATCAGGGCAACCGCTTAGTATGACTTCCGTGCCTATTTCAAATTTAACGCCACTTAACTCGTAGACATTTTTCCAAATAAGGCAGTTTATGACACTACCGTCCTTAGAATCCTTTAAAGAAAAATAAATTACTCTTTCTCTTATATCCAAACTGCTAATATCCCCCTGAATTCGTGCCACGCTTTGACTTAACCGAGCATTAAGGAAATCAAGATAACCACTAACCGAAAATGGCATACTCGATCTATTGACTTCAGTGTCTTCCTCTCTTTCGTTTGTCGGCTTATTTTCTACTTTTTCATTGACCAAATCCAAAACAGCTTCACCATATTTGTTATATTTTCTATCACGGATGCCTTTTATTGATAAAAGCGCTTCTTTGTCTCTTGGTTTGAATTGAGCGATAGCTTCTAAAATGGCATTGGAAAAAACTCTGAACACCGGGACTTTTTCCGCCTCGGCTGTCGCTTTTCGCCAATCTTTTAATTTTTGCAGTAAATTATTATCCATAAATTATTTAATAACTTCTTTAAGTCCCCAGAATAGGCTACTTCCTTTCTCGATAAGTGTGTTAACCAATTTTTCAACTTCTGATTTTAAGCGATTATTCTTATAAATAATCTCCAGAGCTTCTTTTATTTCACTATCAATACTGAATAATGGTACTCGCCTGTGAGTGTTTAGCTCGCCATTATGCAATAAGAAATATTGAATTAACTCCAGCGTATTGGTTGGATCAATTTCTGCAAATGCTTTAAGACGACGGGTTAAACCATAATCCCAATCAATATCCCCCTCTGATTTCTTAAGTGTTATTGCTAAATTTTTAACAACGATTTTCTCATTAATTATTTCTTTATCCGGATTAATCCAATAACCGAAACCGGAAAACGCCTCTAGTTCTGACACATTTTCTAATGCCCAACTCCAAAATTTAATCAACTTTTCTTTACTTACCTTATTTTCTTTTAACCAACCCTCACCAGCTTTATCTCGAGTCAAAATACTGCGACCTATAAAAGATATAAATTCCTTATGTCGTTTTGTATTGGGAGTATTCCAGAATTGTATAAATAAAGAGTCGCTCATTTCTAAGCCCAAGTAAATAAAAGCTAGGGCAAGATGAATTGCCAAAGATTCATCAAGACCTTTTGAATATTTCCTTTGTGTATAATCCTTGGGATCAAGTGTAATTGCGTGGCTATAGTAGCCCTTAAGTTCATCAAACAATTTGTCATACAAAGTATTTGATAGATAACCCTCCCAAGAAGCTAGGTAAATATCTTTTTTCTCCGGATCATCTTTTGGAAAAATATCAGGGAAAAGACCCACAATAAACTCCTCGTCTCGAAAATAAAATGACGCTAAATATCTGCCGATAACAAACCGAATCGCAATAGAGTCGTCCAAAAGAACCTCTTTATATATTTCTTTAATATCGCTAGCCAGTGTTTTTCCGTCATTTTCCGTAAACACGACAAATGCTTCATATGCTCGCCCCCGGACAGAATTAATCGCGACACTGTAGGGTTCATCATCATATTCCGGCTTTTTGTTTTCCTTAGAAGGGCTATCTGTAATCTTAAGCAGGTAAGAAATGATATTTTTAATTTGATCTCTATGCTCTTTATGAACTTCATCTTTTATTGTTTTGTCGCTTAAAACAGTCAATAATATATCCGTAATTACTGTATGAACTGTTACCCAGTCAGTTAGCCATGATTTATCATCTTTCCT
>LBYH01000022.1 GCA_000996035.1 Parcubacteria group bacterium GW2011_GWA2_40_143
ACCTCATGAAGTTGGAATTGCTAGTAATCGCAGGTCAGCTATACTGCGGTGAATACGTTCTCAAGTCTTGTACTCACCGCCCGTCAAGCCAAGGGAGCCGAGAATACCCGAAAGTCCGTTTTGCGGACCTACGGTAAGTTCGGTAACAGGGGCTAAGTCGTAACAAGGCACGGGTAGCGGAAGCTGCTCGTGGAACATTAAACTTAATTCTGTCGTAAAAAAACAGAACTAGGCGATCCTCCGCGTAAGCGGAGAGAAGTGTTGGTCTCGGAGCTTTAATTTGAGACTGAACGGAACAAAAGAAAGAATATTAAAATATTGCGTAACAAAAAAACGGCCTGTTGCATTTCAGCCGTTTTTTTGTTATAAATAAAGGGTTAATTAAAGATTGGGCGTGTAGTTCAGTGGTAGAACGCTATCCTGATAAGATAGAAGTCGAAGGTTCGATTCCTTCCACGCCCACCATCAACGAACTGAACGCTCGGGCGGGCAAAAAGGAAGGGGGTTGGGGGGAAGGAATTTTTGCCCGCCCTCGCTTTCGCCGCTTATTTTTTCGCCGCCGCAATTTTTCGTATTTCGCTTTGCGAAATACACGGATATAATATTTACTATTTTTGGTTTTTGGTGTAGTATCAAAGTAATAGAAAAGTAATATCACTAATACTTTAATTCTACTACTACGATATTAGTATGTCAAACATAACCAAAAATTTAAGAAAGTTAAGAAAAAGCAAAGGGCTTTCTCAGGAAAAATTGGCGAGATTGGCCGATGTCGCCAATAATACGATTATTAAAATTGAAGCTGGTAAAAACCAGAATCCAACGCTTGATACTCTTAAAAAAATTGCAAAAGCTCTTGAGATAAGCGTTGATGAGCTAATAAAATAATTTTATGAATACACAAGACGAAAACAATAAACAAGATCAATCTGCTTGGAAAAAATATTTTTCCGGCAAAAATTTTCTTATCAACGGACTTATTGCGATCATTCCAGCCAGTTTAGTCGTCGGTATATTAAGAGAGTTGGGGTTTCGTGGTGCGTTGGTAACGATGGGTATTCTATTTGGTTTTGTATATCTTGCTGGTCTTGTCAGAGAAAAAATCAGCGGCAAAAAACAGGAAAAGAGCACTCCAAAAGTTATAGAAAAAAGCGTAGAAAATCAATCGGTAATAACAAATAACAATAAAAATAAGAGCTCAAAAAAGAAATGGATATGGGCCGGAATTATTTTGATTGCTTTAGTTGTTATTATTGCTTTGGCTTCTAGCTCACCAAGTGAAAACGAACAGGATATTTCTCTTTTGAAAACTGATAAAAGCAGTGATTATTCTGAACAAGTTGGGAATCTTTACCGAAATACTAAATATCATTTTAGAATAAAATTTCCAGAAGGTTGGAAAGTTGGTGTGGGCGACGGAATCCATATTGTGCAAAAAGCAAGTTTTGAGAACAGCACAATAAGCGTAATCGTTCAACAACTTGATTTAGGAGGAGAGGTGGGCTTTTCTTCAATAAAAGACGCCGGCACTTCAAAAGAGTTTATTGATACTGTTCTTGAGGGTGCAACAGAAAAATTTTCTGATGTAAAAATTATCAATCATGGCGAAACAAAAATTGATAATGAACCTGCATATTGGGTTGAATACTCCGCAAGTTCGCAAGTTTTGGATTATAAGTTAAAAATGACGAACCTCATTTATTATATTGCGAAGGGCGACACCATGTATTCAATCAGTGCAGGAACGGCGACAGATGATTATTCAAAAATCAAACCATTATTTTTGCAGTCAGTGTCAACTTTTGTTCTTGAAAATTATTAAAGTATGACCGATTTAGAATTACAAAAACGAGATTTACTTTCTGAAACGCAAAGATGTGCGGAACTTTTTAATTCGCAAATTTTTACCAATCATCAGCTTTTTACTCAATCCGCTTTTATTGAAATTTTAGTCCGACTAAATTATCTCCTTCAAGAATTGAGTAAAAAGAATACCAGAATAATTTGGGCGGACGATGTTCAAATTGATCAAAATATCAAAGATATTACAGATTTGGTAAATAATTTGCGAAATGCCGCTTGTCATAGTGACAGCCCGAGAAATTATATCAGCAACTCAAGTATAAAATTTGTTTTTAATACTTTTGTCGGAAAGTGTCCGAACGCAGTAAAGATTGGAGAAAATATTTCGTCAGGCAACGAATATCAGGACGATATCGCTTTCTATTATGGGGATAAAAGAATTTATCTCGTTAGGCATATTAAAAGATTATTGGAAGAGTTGCCTAATGAAATTAACAAGTTAAAATAGATAGGTGGCGCGCCAGTTTCACTGGCACGAAATTCGGTGGCGGCGGAAAGCGAGGGCGGGCAAAAATTCCTTCCCCCCAACCCCCTTCCTTTTTGCCCGCCCGAGCGTTCAGTTTGGCGCGCGAAGCGCGCCATCAGAAATAGGTTCTAATTTGGTACAATAAAGACACCAAAAGATGAAAAAAAAAATTAAAGGTACCATAGGTGTGTTTGATTCCGGTTTCGGCGGACTTCTTATTCTTAAAGATATAGTCAAAAGATTGCCGCAATATGATTATATGTACTTGGCAGATTCGGCAAGAGCGCCTTACGGCGATCATTCCAAAGAAGCGGTTTATAATTTCACCGAGCAAGCTGTAGATTTTCTTTTCAAGAAAGGATGCGAGATTATTGTTTTGGCTTGCAATACTGCCTCGGCGGAAGCATTGCGCAGAATACAGCAGGAATATTTGCCAAAGCGTTATCCCGAAAGGAGAGTGCTTGGCGTAATCGTACCGGCTTCCGAGGCCGCTTCCGAGTTTACAAAAAACGGCAGAGTGGGCGTGCTGGCCACCACCGGTACTGTTCTCTCAAAAACATTTCCGGCGGAACTTAAAAAAATAAACAATAAAACAAAAGTCTTTCAGAAAGCTTGTCCTTTGCTCGTGCCGCTTATAGAAAACGGAGAACATGATACCGTTACTTTAGCCGCCGCGCTTGAGGATTATCTCTCTTTTTTTAAAAATAAAAATGTAGACACTCTTATACTTGGCTGCACTCATTATGGCGTTCTTGAGAAAAAAATAAAAAGAAGCATCGGCGCCGACGTGAGTATCGTGTCTGAAGGAAAGATTGTGGCCGATAAGCTCGCCGATTATCTTAAAAGACATAATGAGATTGAAAAATTCTTATTGAAAGGCAAGAAAAGAATTTTCTACACAACGGATTTGACGGCGAGATTTGAAAGTCTGGGGAGCAAATTTTTCGGTCAAAAGTTAAAGCCGATAAAAATAAGATTAGATTAATTTATGATAAATCGTGATAAAAAAAATAAAACAGGGCTTGAAAAAGATTTTGTTAAAATCGGCCATCGCGGAGCTTGCGGATATGAGCTGGAAAATTCAATGGCTTCTTTCCGGAAGGCTTTGGATCTCGGTGTGGACGCGATAGAATTGGATGTTCACGCTTGCAAAACTGGAGAAGCTGTTGTTATACATGATGATATTGTTGACCGGGTTACCGATGGTGGCAAAGAAGAAGTGGCCGACAAGACATTGAGAGAAATAAAATCTTTAAGCATGAAGAATGGCGAGAAAATCCCGACACTTGAAGAGTTGCTGTCTATTGTAAACGGAGAGGTGTCGGTTAACGTGGAAATTAAAGATCGCTTGGTTGTGAGAGAAACGGCAGAAATCATCAAAAGAAGTTTAAGAGACGGAAATTGGAAAGAAGAAGATTTTATAATTTCTTCTTTTGATATGGAAAACCTCTTCTTGTTTAAAAAAGAAATGCCGAAGATAAAAATCGGCGCGCTCGCGAAAGATTTGCCTTTGGATTATGAAATTATCAAAGAGCTGGGGGCCTATTCCGTTAATTTGCCATTTGGCATTATTGATGAGAAGATAGTAAAAGATTTTCATAATAGAGGATTCAGAGTATTCGTGTTTACAGTGAATGAATACGAAGACATTTTAAAAGTAAAAAGAGCCGGCGTTGACGGGATATTTTCAGATTTTCCGGACAGGCTATAGTTAGAATAAAACCATGATAGAAAAAAATTCAAATAAAATAACTGAAGGCGTGTTAAAAAAAGATGAAACAGGAAGCTTCATTGAAGATCTTGAAGGCAAAAGACATTTTTCCGGAGAAAGGATTTGGGAAGGATATGTTTCTCACTGGTTGAAAAAGAAAGTGTTTGTTCGCGAGCTTAAACAGTTGGATTATAAAACCGATATGCCCATAGTGCTCGTTTGGAGCGGCGATGCCGAGGAATTAAAAAACCCGGTTTCAAATTACATAGAGGTTTATTATAACGAAAGATTGATAAAATACTGGTCTTCATTTCTGGGACATGTTGCCGCGAATGTAAACGGCGATATCTTTAATTTTTCAAATAAAATAAACGAAAACGAAATATTGTCTCCGGAAGAATATTTTTATAGGCCGGCGCTTGGAGAGTTTTCTCCCGGCTTAAACGGAGGACAGGATTTTTCCAATCCGAAACTTCCTCATTATGATAAATTCGGTCGGCGTTTTATGCGTTCAATCCACGTGATAAGGATTGAGGGGGAAGGACTGGACGCAGCTTTCTTAAAGGATGTTTTTAATAAAAAATTAAACAAGATACATAGCACTCCGATTGACCCCGCTCGTCCGGATTTTTACAGAGATTTTAATTTTCGCAAAAATAGTTGCGCCACTATAATAAGAGACGGATTAAGAGAAGGCGGTTTTGCGGATGCGAGCGGCTTTTGTCCAAGAGATTTTTTCGTAAGCTGCGCTAAAAGTTTCAGAAGAATGGCAAGAGAACGCAATCTTTCCGTAAGTTTGCGTTTAATGTCTCAGCTTAAAGTGCCAGAAGCGCCGCCGAGCAGAATGACACCGTTACTTAACCCAATAAATCATTATCGCAAACGCAAATGTCTCGATAATTTACAAGTTCAAATAATTCCATAGTTTGACTTTATGAATTATAAAGATTTTTTTAAGAATAAAAAAATATTGATGATGGGCTTGGGAATACTTGGCCGAGGAGTTAATGTGGCCAAATTTTTAGCCAATGCCGGAGCGGAATTGACCGTTACGGATCTCAAAGACGAAGAGCAGTTGGCTTCTTCGCTTCAAATCTTATCTCCGCATAAAAACATAAATTATGTTTTAGGCAAACATAATTTGGCCGATTTTAGGGATAAAGATATGCTTATAAAAGCTGCTGGCGTGCCGCTTGATTCGCCTTATGTAGCCGAGGCGAGGAAGAATAATATTCCCGTGGAGATGGACGCGTCGCTATTTACCAAGCTGGCTGATGGTGTAATGATAGTCGGCGTTACCGGCACAAGAGGAAAGAGCACCGTTACTCAACTTATATACGAGATTATTGAGGCTGGTGGAAAAAATGTTTATCTTGGCGGCAACGTAAAAGGTTTGGCCACTTTGCCGTTGCTGGAAAAAATTAAAACAGGAGATATTGTTGTGATGGAGCTTGATTCATGGCAGCTTCAAGGTTTCGGCGATAGTAAGATTAGTCCTCATGTGGCCGTCTTTGCCAGTTTTATGCAAGACCACATGAATTATTACAAAGGCGACATGAACGCTTATTTTGCCGACAAGGCCAATATTTTCAAATATCAAAAAGCCGAAGATTATTTGGTGTGCGGAGAGCAAGTGGCGGAATTTATGAAAGAGAATGGTTTTAAGCCGGCTGGTAAAAAATTAGTAGCGAGTAAAAAAAATATCCCAAGCGAGTGGAATATAAAGTTGCAAGGAGAACACAATTTGGCAAATATTGCCATGGCCGTTAAAGTGAGTGAAATATTTGGAGTTTGTGATGATATAATAAAAAATACCGTAGAAAATTTTGCCGGCGCGCCGGGGCGACTTGAGTTTGTAAAAGAAATCAATGGCATAAAATTTTATAATGACACTACCGCCACCACGCCGGACGCAGCCATGGCGGCGGTCAAAAGTCTGCATAAAGACGGCAAATCCAACATTGTTCTAATTGGCGGCGGAGCAGACAAAGAACTTGATTTTAATGAATATGCCGGTTTTATAAAAGACAAGATTAAAGCCATGGCGCTTTTTAAGGGCGCGGCTACTGATAAGATTATGGCGGCGTTTGGTAAGACTGATTTTCCGATAGAGATTTTTGATAACATGTCGGCGGCTTTTAAATTCGCGGTATCAAACGCGGACAAAGGAGACGTTGTGCTGCTTTCTCCCGGCGCGGCCAGCTTCGGGGTGTTTAAAAACGAGTTTGACAGGGGAGAGCAGTTCATAGAAGAAATTGGCAAGTTAAGACAAAACGAATAACATTATGAAAGACTTGATTTGGATAGAGGTTTCTAAAAAAGCCATTGCTGATAATTTTAAACAGATTAAAAAATCTGCCGGCAAAAATACCAAAATAGCGGTGGCGGTAAAGGCCAACGCTTATGGCCACGGTCTTATAGAAACTTCAAAGATTCTCGCCCAAGTCGGCGCTGATTGGCTTTGCGTAAACTCAATAGAAGAGGCGGAAGCGCTTAGAGCCGCTAAGATAAAAACGCCTATTCTCATAATGGGTTTTACTCAGAGAGCGGACGCGCGCAGGGTGGCGGAATCTGGCGCCGGAGTGTTTGCTTATAATCTTGCCGCTGTCAAAGTTCTTTCCGCGTCAGCCGTGAGGGTAATAAAAAAGATACCCGTTTTTATAAAAATAGACACCGGTCTTTCCAGGCTTGGCCTTTTGCCGGAAAATATCACGTCTTTCATTGGAGAAGTTAGAAAATTGAAGGGTGTTAAAATAGAAGGAGTCGCCACTCATTTTGCCGTGGATGATGATGGCAGCCATAACGATTATTTTAAAAAGCAATTGACAGCTTTCAGAAAGATTGCCGCCGAAATAAAGGATGAAGGATTGGAAAATCTTATAATAAGCGGTAGCAGCAGCGCTACAGCCATAATCTTTCCCGATCATGGTTTTGATATAATAAGAACGGGAATAGGCGTGTATGGTTATCACTCAAGCGAACACGTTGAGAGTTGCTCAAAGAAAAAAGGCATCAATCTTGAGCCGGCATTGACTCTTAAAACAAAGATAGCTCAGATCAAAGAAATTCCAAAAGGCGTTTGCGTAAGTTATGGGTGCGACTTTACGGCCGGAAAAAAAATGAAGATAGCCGTCTTGCCGATAGGATATTACGATGGCTTGGACAGAAAGCTTGGTAATAAAGGCCACGTCTTAATAAAAGGCAAAAAAGCGCCGATAATAGGCAGAGTTTGCATGAATATGATGATTGTTGATGTAAGCAACATATTTGATGTAAAAACGGAAGATGAGGCGGTAATTATCGGTAAGCAGGGCAGAGAGCGCATAACAGCCAATGATCACGCTCGCTGGGCCGATACCATAAATTATGAGATAATGGCAAAGTTAAGAGAAAGTATCTCAAGATATTATATTTAAGCTTAAAATGAAAAATATTGATTTAAATAAAATTAAAAAGGCTCATTTTATCGGCATTGGCGGTATTGGCATGTCTGCGGTGGCCAAGATGATGTTGACCGAAGGCAAAGAAGTATCCGGCTCTGATCTGGCTGACAGCTCCATCACAAGAGATTTGGAAAAGATGGGGGCTAAAATATTTTACAGCCATAATGGCGACAATGTGTCTGATGATATTGAAATGGCCATATACAGCCCGGCCATTAAGGAAGACAATCCTGAATTTGAAAAAGCCAAAAAGCTGGGTATTCCGATGCTTTCTTATCCGCAAATGCTCGGCCTCATTTCTGAGGGGAAATACACCATAGCCATTTCCGGTTCGCATGGCAAAACCACCACCACAGCCATGATTGGGCAGATTATGGAAGACGCGAATCTTAATCCCACCATAATCGTTGGCAGTTTGATGAACGGCAATCATAGCAATTTTACGGCTGGCAAAGGAAAATATTTTGTGGTTGAGGCTTGTGAATATAAAAAATCTTTTCTAAGCATAACTCACCCGAATATAATTGTGATTACGAATATAGACGCCGATCATTTGGATTATTATGGCACTTTAGAAAATGTTAAAAAGGCCTTTGGTGAATTTGTCGCCAAGCTTGGCGAAAATGATTATCTTGTGTGCGATTCGGAAAATGAAAATCTAAAAGATATTATAACGAATACAAAAGCAAAAATAATAAATTACGCCAAAGCGCCTGAAGACGGTTTGCGGCTCGCGGTGCCCGGCAATCATAATGTAAAAAACGCCAAAGCGGCGTTAGCCGTGGCGACAACGCTTGGAATTGATAAAAAGTCTTTGTTGGGTTCGTTGAACAATTTTAAAGGCACGTGGAGAAGGTTTGAGCATAAGGGAAAAATGAATGCAGGCGCCTTAGTGTACGATGATTACGCGCATCATCCCACGGAAATTAAAGCCACTTTAGCGACAGCCAAAGAGTTTTTCGCTTACCATCGCGCAAGCGGCGGTAAGATTATTTGTATTTTCCAGCCTCACTTGTATAGCCGAACTAAAATGTTGTTTAAAGAATTTACGGAGAGCTTCACTGATGCGGACGAAGTGATTTTTGCCGATATTTACGCGGCCAGAGAAGTTCACGATGACAGCATAAATTCAGAAATGTTGGCGAGAGAAATTGAGAATGCCAAATACATGGAATCTTTTGAGGCCATAGAAAAATATATTAAGGAAAATGCCGGAGAGCATGATGTGATAATCACCATGGGTGCCGGCGATGTGTATAAAATAGGAGAAAATTTGCTTAAGGCACTAGACCAGCAAACTGTTAATAACTCTCTTTAATACTCTCATCACATTATGTTTTTTGTTGTACCGAAACACCCCACCATCAAGGGGAGTCCTTGATGGTGCAAATTATTAACTGTTTGACTACGATAGGTTGTTAAGAGTAATATCTTAACAATTATGCTACAAAAATTACACAAAAACGCTAAAACAAATTATAGTATCAGAAAAG
>LBYH01000023.1 GCA_000996035.1 Parcubacteria group bacterium GW2011_GWA2_40_143
GTCAATAGAAAGCGGAAATGATTATGTAAGAAACAAGATACTAGAAAGGGGAATGTCCAAGGAGCAGATGGTTTATTCTTTCAACTTGGCTTATGAATTGGGTATTCCGACCTTCGCGAACACTATTCTTGCTATTCCGATTGAAAAAGAGACAGAGCAAAAAGAAAAATTGCCAAGCGCGATTGCTAGAGACATAGAAGGTCTTGATCTAAACTTGGAATGCCGCGCCACTTTTGGTGAATATCCGATACTTTTTCCGTATCCCGGCACTAAGCTTGGAGAATATTGCGTTGGAAAAGGTTTTTTCGATGGAAACTTTGAGAAACTCCACGCCAGCTATCAAACGGACTCGCCGCTTTCTTGCTTCAGCGAGAAGGAAAAAATGATTCAGCAAAACTTAGCCTTGCTGGGGCCCGTGTGTATGTTTTTCAGTGGTAGCAGAAATTGGTTTCTGCGAAGACTTACTCCTTTCATAAGAAAATTGTCGGTGGGTATTCTGATAAAGTTACCGCTGACAAAAGTATATTTTGTATTTTATGTGCTAACTAAAAATTATTTATATAAATACAAAATATACAAGACAGATTTTTCCTGGATTGAATACATAGGATCTACCTTGAAAATTTTTAAAGTAGACTTATTTAAACAGTTCGGAAGAAAATAAAACATTTAAAGCCCACATTTTGCGCAATGCAGAATGTGGGCTGTTTTTGTATATTCGCCATAAGAAATCTTATATGGTATATTTAAAAAAACAAGATTAATGAATAATTCACTTTCAGTAATACTGCCTGTATATATGGAGGCAGATAATATAGATAATGCCGTTAAAAGCGCTCTTTGGGCAATTGAGAGCGCTGGCATAAAAGAATATGAAATAATCATAATAGATTGTTTAAAGCGTGACGGCAGTGATGATGGTACGCCTCAAATTGCGGATTATATAGCAAAAAACAATCAGAAAGTCAGGGTTATTCATAATAGGAATTATGTAAATTTGGGTTTCAAATACTATCAAGGCATCAAAAATTCCAAATACGATTATGTTACTTGGATTCCCGGCGATAATGAAAATTTACCTGAATCAATCATGGAAACTTATAAGCTTATCGGCAAAGCCGATATTATCATCCCTTATACCGACAATATGGAGGTAAGACCTTTTTTTCGACAAGCGGTATCAAAATTTTACACCATTATAAACAATTTGATTTTTGGTCTCAACCTTAATTATTATAACGGGCTGTGCGTTTATAAAAAAAATCTGCTACAGGTTATGCCGCCAATAACAGACAGTTTTGCTTTTGCCGCCGAAGTTTTGATTTATTCTCTAAGGTCGGGCGCCAGTTATGTTGAAATACCCATAAAGATAAAAGCACATTCATCTAAAAGAAAAAGTTCGGCCTTTAAGGTTAAAAACATAATCGGCACAATAAAAGCAATAATCAAACTTTTTTGGAATGTCAGAATAAAGAAAAAAAGAATAAGTGTAAAAAAATAAATGTGCTCTATCAACGGCTTTAATTTTAAAAATGAGAATCTTGTTTTAAAAATGAACAAGATTACTTCTCATCGTGGACCAGACGGATCAGATATTTTTTGCAATGAGGAAATTTCCTTGGGGCATAATCGGTTGAGCATTATAGATTTAAGTGAAGCTGGCAGTCAGCCGATGAAGAGTTATGATGGAAATTTGGTAATAGTTTTTAATGGAGAAATTTATAACTTCAAAGAATTAAAACGAGAACTAGCAGACACTTATCAATTTAAAACCTCAAGTGACACGGAGATTGTTTTGGCGGCATACCAAAAGTGGGGAAAAGATTGTGTAAAAAAATTTAACGGAATTTTCGCTTTTGCCATCTGGAACAATGCCAAAAAAGAACTTTTTTTGGCGCGCGATCATATCGGCGTAAAGCCCTTGTACTATTTTTGGGATGGAAAACAATTTATTTTTTCTTCGGAAATAAAAGCCATTTTAGAGCATAATTTGCCAAGAATTTTGAACAGAGAAGCCTTTAATCATTATCTAAGGGTTTTATATGTTCCAGAGCCGTTGACGATGTTTGAAGGAATTAGAAAGCTTCCGCCGGCAAGCCGCGCGGTGCTCAAAGGTCAAAAATTTGATATAGATGTCTATTGGAGCGTTGATGGAGACAGCTACTTGCCAGGAAGCAATAGAGAGATAGCGTTGGAGCTTGAGAAGAAAGTGATGGAGTCAGTCAGAAGCCAACTTGTGTCAGATAGGCCTCTTGGAATTTATTTATCGGGCGGAATTGATTCAAGCGTGGTGTTGGATTGCGCTTCGCGAGTGCGCGACAAAATAGACACTTTTTCGGTCGGCTTTAAGCTTTCAAATAAAGAGCAGGCGGAAAAATTTAATCAGGATTTTTATTTGGCGCGCCGCACCGCTAAGCATTACGGTACCAATCATAACGAGGTCTTGCTTAACACGGATGATGTCGCGGATATGCTTGAGAAGATGGTTTGGCATTTGGATGAGCCGATATCAAATCCGACTGCAATTTCTATGATGAAGCTTGCCGGCTTTGCTAAGAATAAAGCCGATGTCGTGTTGGGAGGAGACGGAGGAGACGAGCTTTTTGGAGGGTATGAGAGATACAGAATGTCGGTCGTGTCCGATTTTTGGCAAAAGTTTATGCCAAAAATCGCAAGAGATTCAGTATCGTGCTTTAGCGAAAAGGCAAAAAAAATGGACACTGCCGCCGGTATAGACAGATTTTCTCTTTTTATGTTTCAGAAAGACAACATCTTGCAACGTGTGGTAAAAGAAGATTTTTTGGACAAAAAAACAACCAGAAATTTTTTTGAAGCAGAATATTTTTTGTCCGTAGGTAAAACGGAAAAACTGATGGAAGCGGACAGAAAAAGCTGGTTGGTGGATTTTTCGTTAATGCTTACGGATAAAATGTCCATGTCTGCCGGAATTGAAGCGAGGGTGCCGTTATTGGACAGAAAATTAGTGGAGTTTGCGGCTAGAATCCCGTTGAAATACAAGGTAAATTTGTTTAATACCAAAATCATTTTGAAAGAAGCTTTTAAGAGAAGAATTCCCGATTATCTGTTGAAGCAACCAAAGAGAGGGTGGTTCTCGCCGGCCGCAAAATGGCTTCGTCACCCTAAATTTTATAAAATGACGCTAGGTATTTTATCGGAAAATTATTATCCAGAGACGAAACAGATGTTTAACTGGGATAACGTGCGAGATATTTTAGATAATCATGTAGAAAAACGAGAGTATAATTTGAACATAATATGGAACATTTTGGTTTTTCAAAAGTGGGTTAAGATGTATAATGTAAAAATCAATCTATGACGACTTGGGATAGATTTTTTGACGAAAAAATAAAATTGATTGCCCTAGGCAAGTCTATTCTTGATGCCGGCGGAGGAAGACCGTTCCAAAAACACATGGCCAAGTATAAGGAATTATTTAAAGATGCCGACTATGTTGTCTTGGATAAAAACGGAAAGCCAGATGGAGGTGTTGTTTTGGGTGATATCCATAATTTACCATTTGATGATGAATATTTTGACGGAATTATATGCAAGTCCGTGCTGGAGCATGTTGAATCGCCGGAAAAAGCTGTATCAGAAATTTATCGGGTTTTAAAAAAGGGCGGAGCGGTCTTGGTGTATGTTCCATTTATTTTCCCTTATCACGCCGAAAAAGGATTTTATAAGGACTATTGGCGATTTACAGGAGATGGGGTTGAGTACTTATTTAGAAATTTCTCAAAAATTGAAGTGGAAAAAGTGAGAGGTTTTTTTGAGACGCTGGCTGTATTTATCCCTTATTTTAGAAAAATACTTATACCGTTAGGTAGAGTAGCGGACAGGTTTTTCCCAAACAAAAATCAAACATCTGGATTTAACGCCTTTGTAATTAAATAAATCATTGTCTAACAAATTTTATGAAAATTTTATATATTGCCAACGCTAGACTTCCGACGGAAAAAGCGCACGGCATTCAGATAATGAAAACGTGCGAGGCCTTTGCCGATCTTGGTCATAGTGTCAGTTTGATTGTTCCCAGAAGATTTAATTTTATAAAAGATGATCCATTTGAGTATTACAGAGTCAAGAGAAATTTCAAAATAATAAAATTACCTACGATTGATTTGGTAAAATTTAGCAAGATAGGGTTTTGGATTGAGTCGATTGTATTTGCGAAAATGACTTTTTTGTATGGCATAATCCATAAAGCAGATCTAATTTACTCCAGAGACGAATTACCTATTTTTTATTTAAGTTTTTTTAAAAAAAACATTTTTTGGGAAACGCATACCGGACGATATAATTTTGTCGTGAAGCATTTAATTAAAAGATGCGCTGGTATAGTATCTATCACTAATGGGCTTAAGGATTTTTATGTCAAAAACGGAGTTGACGCTGAAAAAATTATAGTCGCGTCGGACGCTGTCGACATTGCTGATTTTTCAAAAAATTATATTCAAACTGATGTTCGCAAAAAGTTCGGATTGCCAGTTGATAAGAAAATCATTCTTTACGCCGGACGTCTTGATGGCTGGAAAGGAGTAGAAACAATATTTAAGATGTCAAAGTTCTTACCCGATGAGATTAGGGTGGTTATCATTGGCGGAGAGTCAAAACAAATCAGTCAACTTAAAGAAGAATATCCCCATATCATATTTTTGGGTCAATGCCCATACAGAGAACTTGCGGAAAATTTAGCTGCGGCAGACGCGCTATTACTACCTAACACCGGCAAAAATGAAATATCGGCGCATTTTACTTCTCCATTGAAGTTATTTGCTTACATGGCGAGCAAAAAGCCGATTATTGCTTCGGAGTTGCCTTCCTTAAGGGAGATTCTTAACGAAGAAAACGCTTATCTTGTCGAGCCGGACGATGAATTTGCTTTGGAAAAGACGGTTAAAAGAGTCTTAAATCAAAAAGAAATCTCCGAAAGCAAGGCGAATGAGGCGTATCAAGATGTTCAAAAATATACTTGGCGGGCAAGAGCGAATAAAATAATAAATTTTATAAATAAAATATAGCTACTTTTTTATAAAACTTTTATAAAAATCCAGCCATTGGTTTTGCGTCTCTTGGGATTTTAATTTTTCAAGAGTATTAAGGCCGCCTTTCGTTATTTTTTGGCGCAAGTCGGGGTCTTTTAAAATTCTTTCAATGGCTCGAGCCAGAGATGCGGGGTCTCCTGGGGGAACAGACAATCCATTTACTTCGTTTATCAGATGCTCGTTTATGGCGGGAACATCGCTGGCTACGACTGGCTTTTTCATTTCCCATGCCTCGGTTACAGCTAAGCCGAATCCTTCATAAAGGGAAGGGACGATTACCGCAGCAGATTTTTCGTAAACTTCTTTTAAGGCGTATCCATCCACTTTTCCGAGAAAAATAATTTTATCTCTTATCCCCATGTCATCTATTTTTTGAGCAAGTTCTTTCTCTTCTTTGTTTGCGCTGGCTGTGACGAACAAAAGGCAAATGTTTAATTTGTCATCAATGTTTTTTATCGCTTTAAGCATTATATCCCATCCCTTTCTCAATTTAAGCTGTCCTACAAAAAGGATAAAATTTTTACCCTTGTTGCTTTCTATTTGCGTTCTTTTGCCTTCTTCCAGCGATATTTTATCTTGATCCGACCACCTTTGGTTGTCAAAGATGTGGGGCAAATAAATAGCATTGCGAAGTCCAAGTTTTTCTGCTATTTCCAGATTGTGCTTTGAAATAAAAATTATGCTATCGGCGTGCGCCAACCCAAAATGAAACAGATAGTTTTTCAAATTGTTTTTAATTTGGCGATTTTTGAATATTTTTAAAAAAGAAAGAATTGGACCGTCAATAATTATTTTTTCATTCAACGGATAGGGATTGTCTCTGTCCGTTATTAAATAATGGTCATGCAGTAGCCCGTATTCCGTGAAAACCAGCGGAACTAGAAAGATTTTTGAAAATACGGCCGCCAATATTCCTTGATGATTGTTTCTCATGTTGAACACATGGACAATATCTGGTCTGTCCCAAATAAATTTTTTTAGGAGAAAAATGAATATGGAGATTTTAGACGGATTTTTTAACACAGAAATATTTCCGTCCGTTTGGAAGTGCTCTTTTTTATTTTGTTCCGATTCCGCTACGGCGGTCACTCGCCAGCCTTTTTGAGAAAGCA
>LBYH01000024.1 GCA_000996035.1 Parcubacteria group bacterium GW2011_GWA2_40_143
ATCTTTTATTGTTTTGTCGCTTAAAACAGTCAATAATATATCCGTAATTACTGTATGAACTGTTACCCAGTCAGTTAGCCATGATTTATCATCTTTCCTCTTGAATGGATTTCTTACTCCTTCGTCTTTTATAACTTCAAACAGACCGAGGATTTGGCTGATTTGTTCCAAGCTCAATGATTGCTTATTGCGAAGCATTTCTTCAATACCACGCAAAAGCGAATACATATAGTGCGAATGGATAACATCTCTATCAAAGAATCTGTTGATGTTATTTAGATATTCATTTGTCCGCTTCTTGATATTTTCTTTCAAAGTATTACCAAGACCTTCGGCACCTCGAAGATTTGAGAAGTCATCGTCTTTGAATTGCTCGCTCAGTTTCTCTGGTGTCCATTCAAATTTTAGATTTGTGATTATTTGGTCAATCGTAAAATCCTCTATGTTATCTACAGGAGAAATTGGAGATGCAAAACCGGATCGAATCTCTCCGCCAGATGGCTTTGGTTTATATTCCCTATCGCACTTGCTATCAAAAAACTCCTCGCATTTTTTAGCTTCGTCTTCTTTAAGATAATCGCAAATGCTTGATAAAATTTCCCAACCGGTTCTTTTAATCCAAGACTTATCCGGATCTTTTTTTGCTTTCTCCGAAAAATATCGCAAAACATTTGCAACATATGAGCGCTGGTCAATGTCCGACAAATAAGGGAAACCAACTTTAAGAGCTTTTTTATATTCTGTTCCCCCTTCAATTTCATAATAATTTTCAACCTCAAATAGCTTGAAAAATGCTTCTTTCAATTCTTTATTAAACACTTTGGCATCAGAACATTTTTCGCCAATAGTTTTTTCGACTAGCTTCTTGATTGTCGCCGCAAGTTTTTTTATATCATCTTGGTGTGAATAATCTATTTTATCCTCAATTTCAAGCGTAAAAAAGTCAACATCGTATAGTGCGAATAAATCCATATATTCAAATACTTTTGTTTCATCAGAATCGGACAACTCTACTATTTTTCTCATTGTGTCAGTAGTAATCTGAAGCGCTTTTTCTTTGTGTGATTCTTGAATATTCGCCAAGGCTTCAAAAATACCAGATGCATTCAGATCACTAACATAGAAAGGATCCATATTGAAACTATTTCCATTTTCCGAAATTTCCGCTTTGTTTTTAACAACTAAAACAGCTTGGGCTAATTCCAAGACAGCATCACTTTCCTTTTCCTCGACTAATTTTTTTATAATCTTTTCGAATTCATAACCTGTCTTGAAAAAGGCTCGCATTAAATATACCCACTTCTCATCTCGAATTTTTATTGTAAGCATTTTAATCTTTTCAGGAGGGAGTGTGGCGATAATTGACAAGAAGCGATCAGCAACTTCAGGGTTAAAATTATCCTCTCTAGTTGCTGTTTCTTTATCTAGAATAATTTCAACCACCTTAGCTGGGTCTTTCGCTGACATTCTTTTTAAATATTCAAGCTCAGAAAGACTGTATCTGCATATAGTAGTATCTTCCGCCTTTTTCTTAAGTTCATTAAGAAAACCATTATCCCAAAGCCACTTTAGCCAAGATTCATCAGCTTGAGAAAAAAAGAATCTTTTGGCGTCGTCATTTACAAGCAATCTTTGGGCAACATTAACATCAGCGGAGAACACTCCTGCCTTGAAAAATTCTTCTATTTTTTTATGTAATTCAAGCTGGGTCATATTTATTCATTTTTAAGTCTATATTTATTAAACAATTCTATCAATAAACTCTGAAACTCTTTGAAAATCTCTGCGTATTTAATGTTATTTAAATCAGGTTTCTTCTCTAATACGGTATGATATGGAGTTGTAAATTGTTTTTCTATTTGACCACGTTTATTTGTGTGTCTTAACTCTTGAATGATCCTGTCGTATAGATAGTTTATTTTTTTCTTAAGATTTTCAAATTTACTTTTTTCTTCTGGATCCTCTATGACTTCAAAAGCGTGAAAAAAATTTATATCTTGCATTGATTGCGCAATTCGTACCGCCGCATTGCATGGCCAACTACTATCAGGTTTATATTGTATGTAATATAATGCCCACACAAAATCTCCTTTAAAGTCATAGTCCCCTCGATTATTTATCTTATGAACTAAATTAATTTTTGAAATTAATAAAATATTTTCATCTGTAAGTTTTACACCTTTTGGGTCATCTGACATTTTTGAAGACACATTACCATCGGATTTCGCAATTGTCGGTTCGTTTAGAACAGGTAGATTCACTATTACATTGATTGTCTGGTGGAATTCGTTTTTAACGAACCAACCCTTAAACCAGCCTGAGATATTCAGTTTTCCAATAGCGTTTCCAATTTTTAACCATGCCGGCAATTCCATATTAATTTGATTCAGCAATTTTTATTTCGTCTTCGGTGAGGTCATTATATAATATTCAATATACTGTCTTAGAGCTTCATCTCATCCCAATCGCTCCAATCTCCATTCTCGTATTTTTCCCAGTCGTATTTTAAGTTTTCATTGATCAACCACGCTTTGTTGCGCTCAATGACAATACCGCCGAATAGTTTCTTATTGCCTGAGTTGGTAATGTATTTCTGCAAAGCTTCGGCCTTGGCTTTGGTGTAGGTTTTACCGTCACGATCACCCGTATCCTTAACCTCGAGCAGACCAAAGCGACCGTCTGATAATTTAACCAGATAGTCAGGATAGAAAGTACTTATACTTCCGGCATACTCATATTTAATACCAAAATAGTCTTGCTTATTTTCTCCGTTCTTCCACCACCAATCAATTTTTGAAGCGTTGGTGTTTAAGAATGTTTCAAATTCTCGTTCTGGATTGGATCGGTCCGTATTGAGATAGCACGGCTCAAAAGCATAATTTTTAACCTTAACAATCTCATCAGTGTGCTCGTTGTAGAATGACTCGATTGGGAGTTCAAAAGCGTATCTCTGTTCGCTTTCCTCAACACGCTCGCGGACTTCCTGTTCTTTGACAAAAACATACTGGCCAATAGCCTTGGCCAAAACATGCTCAAAAACAACTCTGTTCTTGGTATGCAAAAATATCTGTTGCGTTAAAAGCGATGGATCAGACCAGTCTTCAGCACCGAGCGTATTATTGAACCAAATATAAATAGCTGTCTTAACTGCCGGAACAGAACGCTTAATGTTTTTGAACGGTCCGAGATTATTTTTGACGACTTGCTCAAAGAAAATCTGTAATTCGTCAACGGCCACATTCAATTTAGCCATAGCATCGGCATTAATTTTACCCTCAAGCTCATCAAAACTTTTTACATCGACAGCAGTATCAGCGATTAATTCCTGCTGGTATTTTTTGATATCCAAATTAATACCCTTGGCCTCAACGGTCTTTATATTATCTTTAGTTTTGTCGCCTTTCTTAATACCAAAATAATCATTGGCTATTTTTTCAAACACCGAGCCAAAACTAGAAGTAACATCGCCGTAATCAGCGCGAGATTTATAATACGACTCAATTTTGATCGGCTTATATTCCTTAATGCGTGTAGCCTTAAGGTGCTTAATTATGTTCGGATTGTATTCTTCCTTTTTAACATATTATGCGTCTCTCGAAACTTCACAAGAATGTGTGCTCGAGGACAATCCCAGCCGGTATCAATGGCTTGCTTGAAAATAAGAAACTCAATCTCGTTGTCGGGCTCGGCGATCCAGTCAATAAGCTCTGACTTCTGTTCGGCCAGCCAGATAGCCAGCTTGCCGTTGCCGTGTCCATCTTTACGTTCAACGATATTCTTACCAGCCAGAAATTTCTTCACTGCTTCAATCTTTTGGTCACCAGCTTCTGCGGTAGGAATCTGTACCAAAACCAAAGGATTGATATGTGATCCTTCTTTTTCAAATACCTTTTTAAGTTCTAGACGCTTACGATAAGTGGCCTCGAGTACAGCCGATTGGGAGTCATCTTCCGAAGCGGCTATTTTCTCAATATCCTCGTTTATGATGATTTCTTTCTTGATCATGCCTTCGTCAATCACATCTTTCGGCTCGACTATGACATAGCCAGCACCGCCTCGAGCCAGTTCCTGGGTAAAACCGAGTTCCTGCTGTGGTCTGCGTGGAGTAGCAGACATTTCAATTACAACATCGGCACCGATAAGATCGCGGAGTTCGTTTGCCCGGGCCGTATCGGCACTTACATGACTCTCGTCAATTATCAAAATGATCTTGCGTTGCTCTCTGGTCTTTTCCAATACATCCCGAAAGTTCAATTTCTCGCCGTCTTTCATGATCAGGTTTTTCCAGTCGCCAGATTGTCGTTCTTTACTGCGAAGTTTTTCCCAGTTGGCAACCACGACTTCGTTTTGCACGATCCGCTCTCGGCCACCACTAAATGCATCCTCAACAGAAGTCACTCGAGGAAAACCAGCAAATACTTTTTCGAGGGAATGCTTGCTCTGTAAATGAAGCTCACCCTTACCGATACTCATCCAAACAAAGCAAAAATCGTCTTTTGGAAGCTCTTTGATAAGACTCTCAATATACTTGGCCATCATGATCGTCTTACCGGAACCGGTAGGTGCTTGGAAAACGCAGACTTCGCCGGGTCCGTCATAGCCCAAGAGCTTGACCGTTGTTTCGATCAGCTGATTGACTGCTTTTTCTTGATAGGGTTTAAGATCAATATTCATAAATTTGTTTGTAGACATCTAATATCTTTTGCGGAATCGGCTCGAGCGTAACTCCATGCCAGTTGGCGAATTCCGTCTTTGAGAGGCCGGTGGCATCGAGCGTGAAGCAATATAGTATTTTCTCACCGTCCATTTTCTCGAGTTCTTTTTTCAAAGCCGGTAGGGACTTGCGGTCCAGAGAATAATAAACCGCCAGCGTTTTATCGCCCTGTTGGAATATACGATAGTGGTCAGTCTTTTTTACTTCATCAAAGACACCCTCGCGCAAACAAAGCATTTCGGTGCATTCGTGCGTTATTCGTATCTTAAAGTCATCGCCGTTAGCATTCTTCTTTACGAATTTTGTCTTGAAATATTTGAGGGAACCACCCAAGCCGGCTATTTTCTTTCCACTCACGAGATTTTTGTAACCCCTGATTACATTTCTAACTCTCGGATAGCAGACTTCTTCACATATCTTATTTTCATTGTTTGTACATAAAATAAAACGCCTGTCCCCATTGTCTTTCTTATTTAATTCTAATATCGCGTGAGCTGTTGTTCCAGAGCCAGCAAAGAAATCCAAGACAATGGCATCTTTGTCATGAATTATAGCTCTTATGCATTCCTCTACCGCGTATAGAGACTTTGGAAATGGAAATTTTATCTTAACAATTTGGCTTAGAAGTTTGGTACCGAAAATATTTGCATTAAATCTTTTGTCGTCCCAAACAGTTTTATAGTTGAATTGAGTTTTTTTACGTATCACATCCCAAATTTTTCTTTGACGATTATATTCAATAGTGAGTTCGTCCTTAATTGATTCAACGGTTTGCCTTGCAAAAACCCACTTACGCTCATTACCCTGTGCATCAATGGGGTAAATTTCAAGAGTTCCATCTCTGTGCATTACATTCGCTGACTTTGGATGAAATGTATTTGGACAAACATTGCCAAATCCAACGATTTTTTCATTTTTTACATAGATTGGATAGAAGCAGTTGGCGGCATCCTCACGAAGGTGGTTGCCTGTTGAGACATCTCTTAGTGGGCGTATATCAGGATTATCTTCTCTGTTTTGAAGAGAAATTACCGGCTCTTTTCTGCTTGGAATTACAAAGTAGGCGTATTCATGCGAATATGAAAAATTCTTTCCCTGCACACCGCCAGGATTATGAATAATGACTATGCAATGAACCTCATGCGCAGGAAATATTTCAGCCAGAAGAAGTCCCAGCTGTGCTTGTTCATTATCGTCAATTGCACATATGAGCGAACCCTCTTCTTTAAGAAGTGTTTTTGCTAATTTTAAGCGTTTGCTCATGAACGAAATCCACTTACTGTGTCTAAAGGCATCGTCTTTTTCAACGTAATCATTGTTATACTTCCAACTTTTGTTGCCTGTGTTATACGGAGGATCGATATAGATCACGTCAATTTTTCCTTGATGTGTGAAATTCAAAACCGAGAGTGCGTGATAGTTATCGCCCTCAATGAGAATATTGACTGGTTTTGATGAGTCCTTATCCGTAATTTCTTTGGTGCTGATTTCTTTCAACACCGGCAAAGCATTCTCTGCATCTTTTTCAAACTGCTCTTTGACTTTCTCCTCATCCCAAATAAGCCCGTACTTTTTACGTGACTCCATCTTCTCAACCATCTTGAGAAGCTCTTCTTTACTAAATTGTGAATAATCTTTTGCCATAAATTTATTTTGTGATCATCTTATAGTCTTCCTCTTTGCCACCGACCCGGACATAATCATCACAACTATCAACCCAGATTTTCTTACACTTGCAGTAAGTGAATTTTTTATGGGTATTCCAAAAAATCTCATCTCCGCAATGAGTGCATTTATAGTAAGTTTCCTCTTTAGTTTTGTTGGCGATTTCCTTTGGCATAAATTTAAAGTTTCTTATATCTCACGCCTCTGCCTTGGCCAACTCGTTCAACCAAACGCAAAGCCACTAATCTAGCGAGAGATTGTTTGATTGTAACCTGCGGCACAGAACCATTGAGACGTTTGTCGATCTCCGCCACGCCCAAAGTTTCGCCGTCTTTTAGGATAGCGAAAACCTGCTCTTGTCTTTCGGACAAAAGTTTCTCCGGCTGTTCGGCATTCATCAGTTTTCTAGCGACATCTCCTTGGGAAAGCAGTGCGTC